>JAEYSJ010000043.1 GCA_023434855.1 Bacillota bacterium
GTGGAAGACGGCGGTTTAAAAGCTTTCAATTCATCCATCTTAACCGAAGTGGATTTGTCAAAAACCCTGGCCGAGGAAGAATACCAGGAGAAGCTGAAAAAATGCCAGGAACGAATAAGGGAACTTGAATATATTGTCTTCCGCAAAAGAATACCTGTGTTAATCGTTTTCGAGGGTTGGGACGCTGCCGGTAAAGGCGGCGCTATCAGACGGGTGACTCAGAATATGGACCCACGGGGTTACACCGTTGTGCCGGTAGGGGCTCCCACTGATGAGGAAAAAGCCCATCATTATCTCTGGCGGTTTTGGAAGAGCATGCCGAAAGCAGGGCATATTGCTATTTTTGACCGTAGTTGGTACGGACGAGTACTGGTTGAACGGGTGGAGTGCTATTGCCGCGAAGCTGACTGGCGGCGGGCATTCAACGAGATTAATGAGATGGAGGCCCATTGGGCGAGTTTCGGAGCGGTGCTGGTAAAATTATGGCTGCATATCGATAAAGATGAGCAGCAGCGACGTTTTGAGGAACGGGTTGCTAACCCCGGCAAGCAGTGGAAAATTACCGGCGAAGACTGGCGTAACCGGGAAAAGTGGGAATTATATGAGTCGGCCGTAGATGAAATGTTTTTCCGCACAAGTACAACTTATGCTCCCTGGACGATCGTGGAGTCAAATTCCAAAGAATACTCCAGAATAAAGGTACTGCAGACAATTATTGAATCAATAGAGAAAAAATTATAGCAATAGAGGAGACGGATTATAACCGTGAAGAAAAAAATTGTGACGTTAATAGTGTCTGGTGCTATTATTCTAAGCGCAGTAGCTTATTTTGCCTTTCGGCCGGCAGGACAGGTTATTGCCAACGTACTGCCGCAGGAAATGAGTGCAGGCAGCAATACGTTGCAGTACCCGGTAATTGAAGATTTGCCAGACAAAGCTGTTCAGGACAAGCTTAATGGTGTGATACAGCAGGAAATGAATCAGTTTGCCGAGAATCTTAGTAAACCGCAGTATTCCGGGCGTACGGATTATCTTGTTCAGTTTAACAAAGACAGTATTTTAAGCATTGTTATTACCGAATCTTCTTATGCCAAAGGTGCCGCACATCCAATGTCATATCTGCGTGCTTTCACTATGAATACCAGGACCGGGCAAATCTATAAATTGGCGGACTTATTTAAGCCTGGACAGGATTACGCGACTGTCATCAACACGGCAATCGAGCAGCAGATCGCTGAACGTCAGGTGACAATGCTGCGGCCATTTAAAGCCATAGGCGACAATCAGGAATTTTATCTTACAGGCGAAAACCTTGTAGTTTACTATCAGCTATATGAATACACGCCATATGTTTATGGGTTTCCGAAATTTACCGTTCCTTATTCGCAAATTGCCGGTATGCTGAATCCTGACGTAGCAGGCGCTGTTAAGCTGGCCGCAAAAAAATGAAAGGATACGGCGATGATTTACGAAAAATTGGCAGGCCTAATAGGTCTGCTTTTTTGTTGCGCTCATAAGAACTGTATTATATACTGAAGAAAATATTATACAAGGAGAGTTAAATGAACAGAATAACTATGTGGCTTATCCTGGTAACGGTATTGACTTCTGGATACATATTAGACTCTAAAAATAATGTTGCTTACATTAAATCTGCTCCGCAAGAGACAGTCGCTTGGTCTGATTCTGTTGGCAATTGTAATAAAGAGGAGTTTGATGGCACTATTTTTAGTGGTCCGATCTACAATACTATTCATAACATAAGAGATTTTCTGGCGAAAAGAAACTTAGATGTTCAATCAACCGATGGGCGATTTGAGTTGTTTTACAAGTTAAATTAATGGAAGTAATTTAACTAGAAAACGATTAACCGCCAAGGGATATTTTTGATTTTTCCAATGAGATAATATTCTTACCGGTGAAATACATCCCTGAAAGGCTAAGCATCCAAATATTTATTAATAAAATTCAATGTTTTTCTTGGCGACTTTGGCGTGCTTGGCGGTTAGATATGCTTTTAACAATGTGGTGATTGTCTAATAAATATTCAAAGACGCTGAGCGTTTTTCTCATGAATTTTTTAGCTTAAAAGTGGAGCCTGTCCAAACAGCTCCACTTTTATTTTTATAGATTTGCCGGATTTTTTATTGCTTTTCGATTTTTCTCGCAGGACGTTTATATTTTTTCGCGAATTATTGACAAGCGGCGTTAATATAGTTTTATAAGTGAATTTTTAGAGAGAGGTAAGTGATCTATGACATTACAGGTTGGCAATATATATTATGGCTTTCGTTTATTGGAAGAGCAGACAATTAGTGAGTTAAATTCCACCGCCCGGATTTTTTGCCATGAGAAAAGTGGAGCGCAGTTGATTCATTTTGAAAATGATGATGATAATAAAGTATTTTCCATTACTTTCCGTACGCCTCCTAAGGATAGTACCGGTGTACCTCATATTATTGAACATTCGGTGCTATGCGGGTCCCGCAAGTTCCCTTTAAAGGAACCATTTGTCGAATTGGTCAAAGGATCTCTTAATACTTTTCTCAATGCCATGACATTTCCAGATAAAACCATGTATCCGGTGGCCAGCCGGAATGAGAAAGATTTCCGGAATTTAATGGATGTATATCTGGATGCGGTATTATATCCCAACATATATAAATCACCGGAAATTCTCATGCAGGAAGGATGGCACTATGAACTGGAGAGTAAAGCGGCTGAAATTACCTATAAAGGGGTAGTCTATAACGAAATGAAAGGCGTTTTTTCAGCGCCGGACGCCATTTTAGAACGTAAGATTTCCGAGTTTTTATTTCCTGATACCACCTACGGAGTGGAGTCGGGAGGAGACCCTGATGTTATTCCTCAATTAACTTATGAAGAATTTGTGGATTTTCACCGAAGATACTATCACCCTTCCAACAGTTATATATTTTTATATGGTGATTTACACCTGCTGAACAATTTGAAATTTATTGACGATGCTTATCTCAGCTGGTTTGAGAAGGGGGCAGTGGACTCGGCTATTTCATTGCAGGCGCCACCGGCGGCACAGGTAGAGAAAGTGATTGAATACGCCATATCGCCGACTGAGAAAGCGGAGGATAAAACTTTCTTCAGTATGAATTTTGCGGTAGGGCTGGCAACCAACCCGGAGCTTTGCCTGGCTATGCAGATGCTGGAGTACATGCTGCTAGAAACACCGGCTGCGCCACTGAAACAGGCGCTGCTGGCTGCTGGTTTAGGCAAGGATGTTTTCGGTTCTTATAACCGGAGTATGCTGCAGCCTGTTTTTACTATCGGCATAAGTGGCTCCAATGAAGAGCAGCAGGAACAATTTACCGCAGTTGTAAATCAAACTTTGCAAAAACTGGCAACAGATGGTATTGATAAAAAATTGGTCGAAGCTTCGATTAATATATTTGAATTTGCTTTGCGGGAAGCCAATTATGGACAGCGTCCTAAAGGATTGGTGTATAACATTAAGTGCATGGACAGCTGGCTGTATGACGCCCATCCCTTGCTGCATCTTGCTTATGAGCCGGTGCTTAGTAAAATAAAGACGGCATTAACTACCACCTATTTTGAAAATCTGATTAACTCGTATTTATTAAACAATCCTCATCAGGCGTTAGTTGCCTTAAAACCCAAAGCCGGTCTGGCTGAAGAAAAAGCCAGCCAAATCCGCCAGCAATTGGCCGATTTTAAAGCCCGGCTTTCACCGGCAGAAATAACGGAACTTGTCGACCAAACGGCCAAACTTAAAGCGATGCAAGCTGAGCCCGATCCGCCGGAAGCGTTGGCCGTCATCCCCCTGTTGGAATTGAAGGATATTGAGATACAGGCGGAATATCTGCCGCTGGTAGAAAAACAGGAAAAGAATGTTACTATTCTGTCTCACCCGTTGTTTACCAACCAAATTGCTTATGTGAATCTTTACTTTGAAACCAGGGGAGTTCCGCAGAAACTTATTCCTTATTTATATCTGCTTGTTGAAATGCTTGGCAAGGTCGATACCCAGAAATACACTTATACTGAACTATCCAACGAAATTAACATTCATACCGGTGGTATCAGCTATGATATTGCGACATATACAGAGAATGGCAGTGATAATCAATATAATCCCAAACTCAGGATCAAAGCCAAGACGTTGGCGGACAAATTACCGGAAATGTTTAGCTTATTAGGGCAAATTGTCAGCTATAGCAAGTTTTCCGATAAGAAACGCATTCAGGATATTATTCGGCAAGTTAAGTCCTGCTGGGAAATGAATATTTTAAGGAATGGCCAGCAAATTACTGCCAGCCGGGTATTGTCTTACTTTTCTCCGTCAGCTGTATATAATGAAATAGGAATGTTATCATTTTATGAATTTGTCACTGATTTAGAGAAAAACTTTGCAGATAAATATGAGGAAATCAGGCATAATTCAGCACTCGTTGCCGGGATCGTGTTCAATGAAACCAATCTGTTGATCGGTCTAACAACTGATAGGGAAAACTATAAGAAATTCCAGCAGGCTTTTCCGGCGTTTATTAATTGTCTCGGACAGTTGCAACCCGAAACGAATACCTACTTCTTCGAATTTTTGCAGCGAAACGAGGGTCTACTGACTTCCGCCAAGGTTCAATATGTGACTAAAGGCGCTAACTTCAAGCGCTTAGGCTATGATTATCATGGCCGTCTAAAGGTGCTGGAAACCATCCTGCGCTATGACTATCTGTGGACAAGAGTACGCGTTCAGGGGGGCGCTTACGGGGGGTTTGCTCAGTTTGACAGGAGCGGTAACATGGTGTTAGGGTCTTACCGCGACCCAAACCTGAAGGAAACATTGACAGTATATGACGAGACTGCACAATATTTACGTGATTTTAAAGTCAGTGACCGGGAAATGACCAAATACATTATCGGTACTATGAGCCAGATTGATGCCCCGTTAACGCCCCAACAGAAAGGCGAGCGGGCAGATGCTTATTATATTCGCAAAATTTTGCAGGCTGATATTCAAAAAGAACGGGATGAAATATTAGCTACCCGCCAGACAGATATTCAAAATCTATCCTCACTGCTTGATGCCGCCATGCGTCAGAACTATTTATGTGTGCTGGGCAATGAACAGAAAATCAAAGATAATAAAACTGTGTTCAATAAATTAGTAAATGTATTTGAGTGAATGGGAAGTATAATATAGTTTCATTTTTTGTTAAATATTTGCTCCATTGGGAAGGAAGACCGGCGGCGGCATGTCGAATTATATTTTGCAGTAGAACAGGTTAAATTAAAGTAAATCAACGGGTAATTTGAAAGGAGTTGTGTCATGGCCCTATTAAATGAGAACTATTTAAAGCTGCCTGGGAGCTATTTGTTTGCTGAGATTGCACGAAGGGTGGCTGCTTTTAAAGCTGATCATCCTGAAGCCGATATAATCCGCCTGGGGATCGGCGACGTTACTAAACCTTTGCCGTCGGCCGTAATTAAAGGTCTGCATGCTGCCGTCGATGAAATGGCGCATGAGGAAACCTTCCGGGGATATGGTCCCGAACAGGGTTATAGTTTTCTCATCCAAAAAATAATTAACTATGATTATGCGCCTTTAGGCATTGATCTGGCTGAGGATGAAGTATTTATCAGTGACGGCTCAAAAAGCGATGTTGGTAATATCCAGGAAATTTTTGGTATTAACAATAAGGTTGCAATCACCGATCCGGTCTATCCTGTTTACCTGGATACCAACGTAATGGCCGGCAGGACCGGAGAACTGCAGACTAACGGCATGTTTGCCAATGTAATATATATTCCCTGTAATTCAGAGAACAAGTTTGTTCCGCAATTGCCTCAGGAAAAAGCCGATTTAATATATCTCTGCTTTCCCAATAACCCTACCGGCACCACCATTTCCAAAACTGAACTGAAAAAGTGGGTAGATTACGCTAAAGCTAACGGATCGATTATTCTGTATGATGCAGCTTACGAGGCGTATATCCAGGAACCTGATATTCCTCATAGTATTTACCAAATAGAAGGCGCAAAAGATGTTGCTATCGAATTCAGGACTTTTTCCAAAAATGCCGGTTTTACGGGAACACGGTGTGCGTTGACCGTAGTGCCCAAGACAGTCATGGCTTATACTAAAGATGGCAAGGCACATCAATTGAATAAGCTGTGGAACAGGCGGCAGACTACTAAATTCAATGGTGTGCCGTATATTGTGCAAAAAGGTGCTGAAGCAGTATACACCGAAGATGGACAACGGCAAATAAAGGAACTGGTTAGTTTTTATATGGCAAATGCCAAGATTATCCGGGAAGGTCTTATCAGCCTGGGACTGGAAGTATTCGGCGGTGTAAATGCTCCGTACATCTGGCTAAAAACGCCAAACGGCATGGATTCCTGGACCTTTTTTGACAAACTGTTGACTGAAGCTCATTTGGTAGGCACTCCCGGCGTTGGTTTCGGCCCTTCCGGTCAGGGGTATTTCCGTCTTACCGCTTTCGGAAAACGGGAAAATACCGAAGAAGCAGTGACTAGATTAAAGACAAAACTAAAATTATAAAAGAAAAAAGGCCTAAAAATAGTAAGGCCTTCTTTTCTTGTCTATTAAATAATATTACTATTTAATAGACAATCTTCGGAAAGAATGATAAAATTATAACAGGATGGGAATAAGGGAGGGAACTACCATGAAAACACTGGAAGATGCAGTAGAGGCAGCTAAGAAGCAGGTAATTGCCGAAGACTGTATACATGTTGTTATTGAAACTGAAAATGGATTTGAATTATTACCTGTAAGGGAAGAGATAGATATACAACCTAACTTTCGCGCACTGGTTTCTGATAGCGAGATAACATTATTCACTCATTCTGATGAAGGAATAATTGCCGAAGTTATGCGATACGGAAAAAACTAACCAAAGAAATATTATGAAAAATCACTCCAGGCCGCAGGAGTGATTTTTTCTCTGTATCAGAATTTATAACTTTTCGGGCGACTGCAAATAGTTAATTACCTGCAGTTTCGCCGAAAAGTAACTTAACAGTATCAGAAAGTAATTATTTACTTACACAGTTTCGTCCCTTGTTTTTAGCCCGGTAAAGCGCGGAGTCGGCCACTTTTATTACTTCATCAGGTGTCTTATATTTAGGGCTTTTTTCTGCCAGACCTATACTGATAGTTACAAAAAGCTGTTTTTGGGCCGACTTTTTGTTATCGCTGTTAGCGAGCGGCGTATAACCTGTCTGAGATACACTTTGTCTTAACTGCTCGAGGTGGGGAATAGCTTCAGCTATGCTAATGCCGGGAAAAATGACAGTGAACTCTTCGCCGCCATAACGAAAAGCTTTTCCTCCGCCGGTAATATCCTTCATCACTGAAGCAACCAGCCGCAGGACGGCATCACCCACGTCATGACCATAGGTGTCATTGAATTTTTTAAAAAAGTCGATATCTACCATAGCTATAACGTAACTGCCACTGAGCTTCATAAGTTCTTCCTGCAGCGCCCGGCGAGCGGGAAGGCGTGTTAATTCGTCTAAATAGGCCATGGAGTAGGAATCTTGCATCACGGCGATTAGCATCATTATACCGGATGCTGCGAAAAAAGTAGGGGCAGCCAATGGATTTTCTTTAAGATGCAAGGCAATGGCTGCTGCCAGCAGGGTGCTTATAAATGCTCCGTCTAAATTGGATTTTCCTTGAGATTGTTTTTTTATAAGGTAAAGAAGGGCCGCGATAAATGCCAAAACTGCCGTTTGTGGCAATGGTGTATAAAAGGCAAGGTTAATTGGGAATAGGGATTGGCTAACAGGCGCAATTAATTCCGCGTCTTGGGTAAGGGCAACTGTTGCGATAAAAAAAATTTGTGCTATAATCAGACCAAAACGTTTAATTCCCCAGGTACTAAAAATGCCCCGTTCATCTAACCGGGAAAAAATAAATATATTGAGAGGAATTAAGAGACAAATAACAGGGTAAATTGTATTTGAATAAAACTGCTTGTCAAAGTACGAGACGGTAAAATTTGATAATGCCAGCTGACTTAGCCCGAGAACAGCGACAATGAAAAATGCCCGGCTGCGATTAAACCACCAGCTTAGGATCATGCAAATTAAATATATTACATAAGAGAAATTATATAATATGACAAGTGATGCAAAAGGGGCTGAGGTCATCAAAAGGAAACCAACAGCGGCTGATGTTAATAAACCAAAATGGATGATTGTTGCAGCCGACAATGATTTTGTAATCATTGAGTAAATTCCTTTCTTACATGTTAAATAATTATCGTCTGAAAAGACAGCAATTATGTCGGATATTTAACAATAGTGTCATTTTACATACAAATTTGTCTACTTTTATATTATAGCAACAGTGGTGGATTTTTTCAACAAATCCAATGGCTTCCGCTGACGCTTATAGCGTAGGGCTATACCAGACATAGTTCGCAAAAAAGAATTAGGACAAGGATGTGGAAAATAATGATTTTAGGTCATATTACAAATATCAATCAAGAGGGGGTTCTTTATCCAGCTGCTTTACACAAAGGTCTCATGTACCTTAATAATACCGATTTTTCAAAGGTTGAGAATGGTAAAAATAATATTGATGGCGATAATATGATTGCAATTGTATCCGAGTATTTGCCTGATATAAAGGAAAACCGTCAAGCCGAAACACACCAGAAATATATTGACATACAGTACCTTGTATCAGGTGAAGAATTTATTGGAGTTGCCTGTTCAGCAGACGGAGTTCCCGAGCCAGAAGGATATCTTGCGGAAAAGGATGCAACTTTCTATGCAAGTGTGAACAATGAGATTGAGATAAAGTTATTAGCCGGTATGTATGTGGTGTTTTTTCCCTGGGATATTCACCGTCCGGGATGTATAAGTCAGGCGGGCGGTAAAGTCCGCAAAGTTGTGTTGAAAGTCAGGGCTACACAATTATTTCCTAAAGCGATATAAATCAGGTAGTTGAATAATTAACCTGAAAGGCTGTCCTCCGAGCAATTTTTGCTTTGGGGGACAGCCTTTTTAATAAAGTACTATGCACATTATTGGGAAATTCTTTCTGTGTCTAACATTATAATTAAGCGGTCATCAATCTTACCTACGCCGGTAATATATTCGCCTTGGATTTTTGTAATAAAACCTGGCGCATTTTCAACATTTTCCTCGGAAATGTGTACGATATCGGTAACTTCGTCAACGATATAGCCCACAGTTTGCTCTTTTGCATATACCATAATTATTTTGCTTTCAATATCAATAGGCTTTTCCGGCAGAGCAAACAATTTTGTTAAATTATAAATATAATTTACATTTCCCCGTAAATTGATTACGCCTTCAATAATAGGCGGGACACTGGGAAGCTTTCTTATGGTAAAATTTTTTAAGCGCAATATACCATTTACCGCAGTAACGTCAATACCAAATTCTTCGCCAGCCATTTCAAATACGACTACTTGCTTACTAGCCACGGCATCTCCCCCCTATAGGTCTCTCCTGGATACTATTAGTGTTCATTGGCCAAATCAATTAGCTTGCTTGCCATCAAGGTGATTTCCTGAACACTTGCGGTTATTTCCTCTATTCCGGCAGACTGTTGTTCCACCGTTTGCATCGTTAGGTCGCTCATATTTACTGTCGTGTTTACGGAATCCTGAATATGGGTTGTTAATTCCTTTATTTTACCTACTGTTTCTTTGGAGTCACCTGACAGTTTGCGAATTTCTTGCGCAACCACGCCAAATCCTAAGCCTGCTTCCCCGGCCCGTGCTGCTTCAATTGCGGCGTTTAGCCCGAGTAATCGTGTTTCATCAGCAATTTCCTTGATAAAATCCAGTACACTGTTAATCTTTTCCGAAACAGTACTTACATTTTTTATTTCCCCATTAAGCGATGCCTGGTTTTGTGTTACGTCAGTCGTGGACGCGGCCAACTCCTCCATTGTTGCCGAAATTTGGGTCAGGTGGTCATTAAGTGTTCCTGCCGTTTCTTTTAATCTTTGCTGGTAATACCAGGTTTTTGACAAGTTGTTGGTAACAATGAACAGTACGTTTGCCGCTGCTTCAATTTGTTCACGCGGTAATTTTTTTATTTCTTTTACGGCGTCAACGTATCCATCCTCGTTGACTCCAATTTCCTGAGCTATTTTTCTATATTTATCCTCATCAGGCAAATCTGTCAGCACTTGTCCTCCCAGAATAGTGCCGATGAGCTTTCCTTCCAGCATAATCGGCGCGGCAAAATCGATAAGGCCGGCATGGCATTCATACACGTAGGGCCTACCGGTTCTGGCAGCTTCCTGTCCACCGTGAAGATGGGATTCAGCACAGCGGTCATCGCCGCACTTAGTAGAATGAGTAAAGTCCATACAGAAACGGGTGTAGTAACTGGGATTTGTAATGGGTTTTCCATCCAAATCAACTGTAACACTGGCAATTCCCATGCTTTTTGCAAAGTCATCCTGGAACTTTTGCAAAAAATCGACATCAACAATATCGGCTAATTTTACCTCGGCTACGTTCATTTTCCATACACCTCTCTTTTTGGTAATCGACAATTTCTTCCATTATATATTTTATTGTTCTATATTTGTATAAAAAATCCTGCCATTTTTACTAAATTTTTTGAAAATTAAATCGACTTTACACTTGGATTACACAGTGTAACACAAGTGTAATGGCATAATGTCTTGTCGCCAATCTATTTTCAACCGCATATTATAAAGAAATAAATTTGGAGGTGTTACTATGCGGACGCAGAAATACAGGAAAAGTAAAGTTCTTGAAAGTAAGTTTGAGAAGCACGATAAAATAGAATGTCCAGACTGCTGCGACTTGCTATTGTTAAGAGATGCAGCTGCCGATGAGCGGAATGCCATAGCCTTTTATTTGGAGTCTGCATTAGAAGTAGGCTGTCCCAAATTATTTTTCAAAGTAGCCGAAGATGAGATGCAGCATTTTATTGCCATTATGCAGGAAATCTCCCGGCTTGACCGGGTGCAGGCTGTAAAATTAAAGGAAGCGTGTCTGGATATACTTACACTGCCAAGACCGTTGCCGAGGCAAGAGCTCGACTGGATGGCCCAGGTGCCGGAAAATGAAAGAGACGATGGGGAAGTCAATCCACCGACCACAAAAGATTTGCCCAGCATTCAGGCTCTTACAAAAGCACTTAGTGATGAATTTCATGCTGTTAATAAATATCAGACTTATATGGAAAAAGCTGAGGACTGTGAAGTCGCAGAACTATTTTGTAAGCTAATGAATGATGAGAAAGAGCATATTGCCGAATTCACTGCAGCTCTGTTTGAAATTACCCATGAACCATTGGTTCCCCAAAGTTGATTGTGCGGTAGTATAACAAAAAAGAAAAAAGTTCTTCACATCCGCATCATGTTTGAGGGTGAAGAACCTGAGTTTTATAAAACCGCGGCTGGCTGTTACCAGCCGCGGGAATATTCTTCGCAACAGGACAGGCAGGCAATTCTGCCGTCTTTTATCCTGGCGCGCGGCTCCATGGTTTTTTCGCCACAATATTCACAAATTACCGATTTAAATATAACTTTTTTAAAGTTATTGTCAATAGCGTTCTATCGCCCGCCTGACAACCTTTATAAGGCACAAGAACATCACCAGGCAATAAATGTTGGTATTGACCTCTCTGATTTTTGTGATAAGGTATAATTATGGGGGGAGCATAATGGTTGATGCGATGTATACTGTTGAAAAAGAATGTGTAATTTGCCGTAACAAATTCAATGTTACCAAAGTTCGCTCACGTCTTAACATGATTAAACAGGAAAGCGATTTTTGTACATATTATAAGGAAGTAAACCCATACTATTACACAATATGGGTATGCCCTCATTGTGGTTATGCAGCAAGGGATAGCGATTATAGCGAAATGCCGCCGGCCCATAGCGAAGTAATCAATACATTCCTTGAAGGGAAAGATGTCAGGGTTGATTTATGCGGACAGCGCACCCGGGAACAGGCAATTACTTCCTACAAACTGGCAATTTATTACGCTGATATGACGGGCAGTAAGTCCAGTAAACTGGCAGGGATGTATCTCCGCTTAGGATGGCTGTATCGTGAAGGCGGACAGGCAGATGAAGAACAGATGGCTTTATCCAAAGCTGCCGATTATTATGACTTGGCGTTATGCAAAGAACGTTTGCCGGTAGATAATTTGTCTGAAGTAGGTTTAACTTATTTAATCGGCGAGTTATTCCGGCGTACGGGAAAGCTTGAGCAAGCCTTGCTATATTTAGGAAAAGCCGTATCCAATAAACAGGCGAGAATGGAACCGCGAATTCTGGCAATGGCACGGGATGCTTGGCATGACGCCCGCCAAGCCAGGGATCAGGGATCACCCTGACACTATTTTAAGAAGCTGGCGGCATCCCGGACCCGAATTGCGAGGCTGGGATGTTTGTGTTGGAAAGAATAAAATATACAAAATACATGTAAAAA
This sequence comes from Bacillota bacterium, assembly GCA_023434855.1. The sequence goes on from JAEYSJ010000043.1 coordinate 12,486, forward strand.
TATGCAAGAAAACTTTTGACATTTTACTTTCAGGGTGATATTATCAAGCCGAATACTGATTTTTTACTATATCGGAGTCTATAACTTTTCGAAAAATGCAACAGAATTTTTCTGTTTTTTTTCGGAAAGTAATTTTATTTTTCATATTAATTCTTAAATTCTTCACTGTTCGAAAACAGAACGTTTTTCTTAGGGGGTGAAAATCTAAGATACAGGATGGTTATCAAAATTAAATAGCAATGAGAGGAGAGTAGAAATTGAAAAAGTCCTTTTATACGTCACTGCATTTTCAGGTGTTGTTCTCAATTGCTGTCGGGATAGCTCTTGGACACTTTTTTCCTGCAGTAGGCGAGAGTATGAAACCACTTGGTGATGGCTTTATCAAACTTATCAAAATGATCATCGCGCCCATCATTTTTTGCACAATTGTTACCGGCATCGCCGGCATGGATGACATGAAGAAGGTAGGCCGGGTAGGTGCTAAAGCTTTACTTTATTTTGAGATAGTTACGACCTTTGCTCTTATTATGGGGCTTGCGATTGTGACTTGGACCCAACCGGGTGCCGGAATGAATGTGGACGTGGCTGGTCTTGATACCAAGGCTATTTCTGCTTATACCACCGCAGCCAAGTCGCAAAGCTCGGTGGAGTTCTTTATGAATATCATTCCTACGAGCGCAGTGGATGCTTTTGCGAAAGGCGATATTCTACAGGTCCTGTTGTTCTCAATTATGTTCGGTTGGGCATTGTCGGCTATGGGACAAAAGGGTAAGGCCTTGTTTAGCGTAATCAGCGACGTATCCCATGCTTTATTTGGTATTGTTGATCTTATTATGAGGTTAGCACCTATTGGAACTTTTGGAGCTATGGCATTTACCATTGGCAAATACGGTATTGCTTCTTTGGGGCCGTTGGCCAAATTACTTGGTGTTTTTTACCTGACATGTATCTTCTTCATTTTATTTGTTGTAGGACCAATCGCCAAATGGTCGGGATTCAGTATTATAAAGTTCCTTGCGTATATTAAAGAAGAGCTTCTGATTGTGCTGGGGACGGCTTCTTCGGAAAGCGTGCTGCCGAGGATGATGGACAAACTGGAGAAACTGGGATGTTCCAAATCGGTGGTTGGACTCGTTGTGCCGGCAGGATATTCATTTAACCTTGACGGAACTTCAATTTACCTTACAATGGCGGCTATTTTCGTTGCCCAGGCGACAAATACCGAATTAACTTTAGTGCAAGAGCTGACAATCTTAGCCGTACTGTTGTTAACGTCAAAAGGAGCTTCTGGTGTAACAGGCAGCGGGTTTATTGTGCTCGCAGCAACATTGTCCGCTATACCGGGAATTCCGGTGGCTGGTCTGGCAATAATTTTTGGTATTGACCGCTTCATGTCCCAGGGAAGGGCTTTAACAAATCTTATTGGCAACGGTGTTGCAACTGTAATTGTTTCGAAATGGGAAAATGAACTGGACGAAGGCAAATTACAGGAGATACTGAACGAAGGAGCAGAGACTGAGTTCGTAAAAACTCAGTGATTAATTGTTCTACAATATCTTAACGTGATAAAATATTACAAAAAAACGACCTGATATACCATAAAACCTAATATATCATGAAAGGGGCATAAACAATGACCGGGAATATTATTTCAGGACATGTTGTGCTGGCAGGCAATGGTATAAAAGACGTGGTCGAAAAACTTTTGAATGCAAGCTTTGTGGTATGGCATACGGGGAAAACAAATAAAAAGCCGCATTTCATACCCATTCATGGTGCAGCAGACAAAGCCGGAAATCACCGTGTGACAAATTGCATCTCTTACGGTGCGACATCAGTCTAAGACCTTGGAGACTTCAAATTATGAAGGATCCAAGGTCATTGTTTTTTTGACGGAAGAAACGGCTAACCGCCAAGAACGCCGAGGACGCCAAGGGAAACGGCGTGATATTCATCGCACAGGGAAAAAGGATTCCTTGGCGTTCTTGGCGTCCTTGGCGGTTAATCGGTATTTTTCGCACCGTCAAGTGTCAAGCTGCATGTCTTGTTATTCGTCTAAATAAGTGGCTACAATTTCGCCGAAGTACATGGTGTGGTAATCGCCGTTGGCGTAGCAGGCTTTTTGGTATTCGCTGTCAAGCGTATCCGGAGTCATGGCTTGTTTATACACTATTTTGCATTCGTAGTGAAGGTTGCAGCCGGCAATTACAGGCACGGATACTTTTTTTCCGGGGGTGGTGCTTAGCCCGGCGACCGCTATTTTATCCATGTCGCGGCCGGATTTAGTGCCACACAGCGCTAAAGCTTCTGTCATGTCTTTAAAGGGAACGCTTACGGTAAATTCGGTGCTTTTCTCAATCAGATCGTAAGTAAAGCGGGAATACCTGACCAACACCATAAAGATGGGTTTCTGCCAGATACGGCCAATTGATCCCCAGCCAATAGTCATAGTATTAACCTTGCCATTATGCGCGGTAGTTAAAAATGTTCCCTTTGGCAACGCCTCCATGACTCTGTCCGCATATTGGCTGTATAATACGTCCTTACTCATTTTTATCAATCTCCTTTACGGATTGAATTCTATCAGATTTAATGTCCAGAAGAAAATTGGTTTTTCTGCATAATCATGCAGCGTTTCTGTATGATTCGTTGCATTTTGGGAAGCGATAAAACCGCCAAGGTCAAGGAAAAAATGGCGTGATACTCATTGCGCCGGGACAAAGAGACTATAAAAATTCCTTGACGTTCTTGGCGTTCTTGGCGGTTAATATTTCTCTTACTTAGCCATTTTTGCGCTGGAACTCGAGCATAAAATCTTTAAGTGCCTTACAGCCTGCCAACGTCATGGCGTTGTAAATTGATGCTCTCAGGCCGCCTACTGAGCGGTGTCCTTTCAGGCCTTCCATTCCGGCTTTAGTAGCTTCGGTTACAAAGGTTTTCTCCAAATCCTCATTAGGCAGGCGGAAGGTGACATTCATTAATGAACGGCTGTCTTTGTCAGCATGGCCGCGGTAAAAACTGCCGCTGTTATCAATAGTATCATAGATCAGGGAAGCTTTCTCAACGTTGCGTTTTTCCATACCTGCCGAACCACCATTATCCTTGATCCAGCGAAGCACCAGGTTGACCATATAAACCGAAAATGTCGGAGGTGTATTGTATAATGAGTCATTGGCGGCGTGGGTGTGGTAGCGCAGCATGGTAGGTATATGCTGCGGATTGCTTTCAGCAAGGTCTTTGCGGATAACAACAACGGTCACACCGGCAGGGCCGAGATTTTTCTGCGCTCCAGCGTAGATTAGGGCAAACTTGGAGGCATCAAACGGCTTGCACAATATGTCTGAGGACATGTCGGCAAATAAGGGGATATCGCCAAAAGATGGGAAATTGGCCCACTGCGTGCCAAAAATAGTATTGTTGGAGGTGAGATGTATATATGCCGGATTAGCACTAAGGTGAATTTCCTCTACTGACGGAATGCGTTTGTAGTTGCCTTCGGCAGTCGTGGCGGCGATATGAGTTTCGCCGCCGAGAATTTTTGCTTCTTTAAGGGCTTTTTCCGACCATGATCCTGTCAGGATATAGTCGGCTGTGCGGCCCGGAGATAGAAAGTTCATGGGAATCATGGCGAACTGCGTGCTGGCACCCCCCTGGAGAAACAGCACGCGGTAATCGTCACCAAGGTTTAACAGCTCTTTCATGTTGTTCTCAGCTTCAGCGTTGACTGCCTCATAGGCTTTGGAACGGTGGCTGATTTCCAAGATGGACATTCCGGTATTATTAAAATTTAGTAGTTCAGCTTGCGCAGCCTGCAGCACTTCCAGTGGCAGTGTGGCAGGGCCGGCGCTAAAATTGAAAATGCGCTTGGTCACAGGCATTACCCCCCAGATATTATTGCAATTGTTAGTTTTTACCGTTTTTACGATAATTAATTATAAATAATAACACCATCATACGTATTTGTGAAGACAAAAAATATGAAAATATATTTTTTTCTGTAAGTCAAGTGTGTTTGCTCAAAATACACTTGACTTTGCGAGACGGATAAAATATAATCAAAAAGAAAATTAGTCTCGTCCCAGTTTTGGGGCGGGATTTTTAATTTAGCGATTGTACAGCTAAAATGAGGAGGAGTATTCAATGGCTGTTGTTAAGCCTTTCCGTGGTTTGCGACCTGTTCCGGAATTGGCCGCTAAGGTTGCTTCATTGCCCTATGATGTGATGGATTCTGATGAAGCAAGGTGTATTACCGAAAAAAATCCGTATAGTTTTTTGCGGGTAACCAAGTCTGAAGTCGATCTTGCCTCCGGCGTGGACACTCATTCACCGGAAGTGTATGCCAAGGCTGCAGAAAATCTGCGTAAGTTTATTGAAAATAATACTCTTAAGCAGGATGAAAAAAACTGTTTCTATATATATAAACAACAAATGGGTGAACATATTCAGATTGGTTTAGTAGCCACCGCTTCTGTGGAAGAATATAATGGCAATATTATAAAAAAGCATGAACTGACCAGGCCGGATAAAGAACAGGACCGGGTGGAGCATATAACCGCCACTCAGGCCCAGACCGGTGCAGTATTTCTTACTTATAAAGCCGACGCCGCAGTTAATTCCATATTGGCAAGATGTATGCAGCAGGAGCCTGTATATGATTTTATGTCAGAAGATGGCATTATCCATACATTGTATCTGGTGGCCAAAAATGAAGAAATTACAGCCATTGAGCAGGTGTTCAACAAAATTGACGTATTATATATCGCCGACGGTCATCACCGTTCCGCTGCCGCCGCCCGGGTATGTGCAGATTACTGCCAAAATAACCCGGGTCATACCGGCGAAGAAGAGTATAATCGTTTTTTGGCAGTAATCTTTCCACATAATATGATGAAAATTATGGATTATAACCGGGTTGTAACTGATTTAAACGCGCTTACTGCTGAAAATTTCCTGGAAGCAGTGCAGGTGAATTTCACTATTGAAAAACATTCTGCAGGTGCCTATAAACCGGGACAGGCTCACACCTTTGGTATGTATCTTAATGGCACCTGGTACAAGCTGACCGCCAAATCCGGTAGTTTCAACGAGCAAAATACGTTGGACAAGCTCGATGTGAACATTTTGCAAAATAATCTTTTAAAACCCATTTTAGGAATTACCGATCCTCGCACCGACAAAAGAATAAACTTCGTGGGCGGCATCAGGGGTATGCAAGAATTGGAAAGACTTGTTGATAGCAGCAAATATACTGTTGCGTTTTCCTTGTTTCCTACATCCATTGAAGAACTTATGGACATTGCTGATGCCGGAGAGATTATGCCGCCAAAGTCTACCTGGTTTGAGCCTAAGCTCCGGGATGCTATGGTGGTGCATTTGATTTAAGATTGTCCGGGGGTGACATTAATTGTTAAAGGAATACGCTTTTGGATTCGGTGACACTGAATTCAGGACTAATTTGCCTCAAGACCGTGTAATCAATGTTGTGGAAGGCAAAGAGTGTAAACCGGTGACTAATATCGAAGCTGCGGTAAAGGAAGCCTTAAACAATCCTATTGATTCGCTGCCGCTTAGGGAGCTCGTTAAAAAAGGTGATAGGGTTACGATTATCGCCAGCGATATTACCCGCCGATGGGTACGGTATGATTTATTTTTGCCTGCTTTATTAAATGAATTAAATACCGCCGGTATTCCGGACAAAGACATTACTCTGATAATCGGGCTGGGGTCACACCGTTATAATACCGGTAAGGAAAATATAATCAACTTTGGACAGCAGGTGGTGGACCGGGTTTCAATTAAGCAGAGTCATGCTCCGGTCAAAGAAGATTTCGTATATGTCGGCCGGACTTCCCGCGGACATGATGCTTATATCAATAAACATGTTGCCGGTGCAGACAAAGTCATCCTTACCGGCGGAATTGTATACCATCTGATGGCCGGCTTCGGCGGTGGGCGAAAATCAATTATGCCTGGCATTTCAGGCTATGCCAGCATTCAGGCTAATCATAGCCTGTGTCTCCATGAAGAAGTGGGAAAAGGGCTGAGTCCCAATTGTGTTTCCGGCAAGCTGGAAAGCAATGCCATGCATGAAGATATGACGGAAGTGGCCGAAATGCTAAAACCGGCCTTTTTACTTAATGCCGTATTTACACCTGACGGCAAGTTCGCCCGGTTTGTTGCCGGCCATTGGTATAAAGCCTGGTTGGAAGGGACAAATATTGTAAAGGAAATATTCGGTGTTTCGGTTAACGGCAAAGCGGACTTAGTAATAGCCTCGGCCGGCGGTTTTCCGAAAGATATTAATTTGTATCAAGGCGCAAAAGCGCTGGATAATGCGTATATGGCTGTCAATGATAACGGCGTAGTCATTTTATTGCTGGAATGCCGGGATATTATGGAACCTCCTGATTTCAGTGCCTGGTTTAAATATGAATCCTTGTATGAGCGTGAACTGGCCTTGCGCAAGGCTTTTACGGTGCCGGGGTTTATTGCATTAATGATTGGTTACAGGGCAAAGAAGCTGCCACATATTGTGGTTTCACTGCCCAAAAACAAAGAGTTTATTGAGAAAGCCGGCATGATTTTCGCTGCCAGTTTGGAAGAAGCTATGGCCATTGCTGAGCAGAAATTAGGCCATACAGATTATAGCATAAATGTAATGGCCCATGCATCGAGTACTGTTCCGCTGGAAAACGGACAATAAATTGTATCGGGGCGCACAAAAACCAGCCGAAAAGCAGCATTTGTAATTTTAAAAAGTAAAATATAAGATTAAAGCGCAAGCTTTTGCACCTGAGAATTAAAATGGACCTCGTATCAAGGCCATTTTAAATAGTGCAAGCTTGCGCTTTCTTTTTTGTATGTATTCGGGGACTATTTATTGATTTTCTTGGGCAGCCATTGTTTTTTATCTGTATTGCATTCACAGCAGCCGTACAGGTCAGTGATGGTCTTGCCGACATTTTGATAAGCAGTAAGAATATCAGGTGACGGAGTCTGACCACACATACAGCATTTAAGAGACTTCGGATTTGTGGCTAAGTCTTCATGCGAAAAATCAAAACTGTGTTGGCAAGTAGGACATTCGAAAGTGAATTTCATAGATAATCATCTCCTTTTTAGAAATAATACTTTCTTAATATATATTATATATTGTACGAGCAGGATTTACCAGCTTTCAGGGCAAAATATTAATGTACCACAAGGAGGTATTGGTATAATGGAAAAAAGACGATTGGGCCGCACAGGTTTACATGTGACGGTAATTAGCTTTGGTGCTTTACCGATGCAACGCTGCGGCATGGAGGAAGCAGGAGAGGTGCTGAATGCCGCACTTGATGCCGGCATAAATTTTGTTGATACGGCCCGGGCATACACCGACAGTGAAGAAAAAATCGGCCGTTACATTTCAGCCCGAAGGCCGGAATATTATCTGGCTACCAAAAGTATGGCCAGGGACAAAGCCGGCATGGCCAGAGATATTGATATTAGCTTGTCCACTATGCAGACAGATTACATCGACTTGTATCAAATACATAATATAAAAGCGCGGCAGGATTTTGGGGCCGTTATGGCCCCCGGCGGTGCTTTGGAGGCATTAAAGGAAGCCCGGGCCGCAGGCAAAGTTGGCCATATCGGTGTTACCGGGCATAATATTGACTTGCTGGTGGAAGCCGTCAAGACCAATGAATTCAGCACTGTGCAAGTACCGTTTAACTGTATTGAAACAGGAGCGCTTACAGAACTTTTCCCGCTGGCAAAATTCCTGGATGTTGGCAGTATTATCATGAAGCCTCTCGGAGGCGGACAAATTCAGAGCGTTGATTTAGCTCTAAGATTTATTCTGGAGCATGACATTTCCGTAGCTATTCCCGGCATGGATGAAGTCGGCCACATCGCTGCTAATACTGCGCCGGCAAATAATTTTAAACCATTAACTGTGGAAGAAAGAGCAAAGCTAATGGCGGAAGCCGAAGCTATCGGTCCGAACTTCTGCCGCCGTTGTGGGTACTGTCTGCCGTGTGCCGCGGGAATTGATATTCCGACTATGTTTATTTTTCACTTACAATACACACGCTATAATATGAAAACAGCTATTCCCGGCAGGTATGCCGAAATGAAAGTAAAGGCATCCGGCTGTACGGAGTGCGGTCTATGTGAAGAACGCTGTCCCTATAATTTGCCAATCAGGGAAAGACTTAAAAAGGTGGCTGCTGATTTAGGCTAGAAGAATTGGCCAGGAGTTTGCTGTTCGTCAATTATCAAATATTATTTCCGGAACAAAGAGCAGCTAAACCTTTTGCCTGCGGCTTAAGGCACTTGATACAATACAGCTATTCTCCCGGGAATTGCTTTCTAACCGGACTGGGATACCACCGATAACCGGTGCCAGTAAATTAAAGATTAGTATACAGGCTACTCCGGTGACTCCTGCCCCAATCCCGGTAAGCAGTCCGATAAATCCTCCACCCAGCCAGCCGATGCCAGTTCGGTCTAAATAGCCTAGTGTCAGGCCGATAAAGCCGCCGATGAATGCACCGGCGAGAAACAAATGGCAGAAAACGGGGATATATGACAGGCGAATAATAGTGTAGTTGTACACAAGTTTTCACCCCTTTATAATCCTGCTGATAGAGGCTCATCTGCGTTGTTGCTCCTGCGATCACTCGCTCAACGTACCACAACCGTACGCCCTCGCTCGCGTTCTCGTCGCGCCTAGCATATGAGCCTCTCTCAACAGTATTTGTAAAATCGAAAGGAGGAAAAAATTATGGCAGACAAAAAATTTGACATTGCAGTGGTGGGGGGCGGTCCGGCCGGCCTTTCTGCAGCTCTTACCGGACGAATCCGCAACAAGGTGATTGGGCTGTTTGAGCATTTGCAACACAGCGAAAAACTGCAAAAGGCGCATGTTGTAGATAATTACCCTGGCATGCCCCAGGTAACCGGTCAGGGGCTGATGCAGCAATTGGTCAGTCATTGTATGAGCCATAACCCGGTAATGATAAAAGAGAAAGTGGTGAATATTTTTCCTACTGATGAAGGTTTCACCCTGCTTACTGCCAATGATACTTACGAAGCCCAGGCTGTAATTTTGGCAACAGGTGTGGTCAGTACCGTGCTGTTTTCCGGCGAACGGGATTTTCTCGGCAAAGGGGTTAGTTATTGTGCCACTTGTGACGGCATGTTTTACAAGGAAAAGGATGTTGCTGTTATTTCATATACGGCAGAAGGAGAGCATGAAGCGAATTATCTGGGAGAAATTTGCCGGAGTGTATACTATCTGCCACAATATAATAGCGAATTAGGAGAAATGCGTTCCAGCGTTAAGGTGGTAAAGGCCAAACCGCAGGGAATCAAGGGTGATACTCAGGTGGAAAAATTGGCTACCGACAAAGATGAATTAAAAGTAAACGGTGTATTTATCTTACGACAGTCTGATCCGGTGGAAAATGTATTACCAGGTCTGGAGCTTGATGGCGAAGTGATCAAGGTAAAGCGGGACATGTCTACCAGTATTCCGGGGGTCTTTGCTGCCGGTGATTGTACCGGCAAGCCCTGGCAGATTGCCAAAGCTACAGGGGAAGGTCTTGTTGCCGTCCTAAGTGCTATCGCTTATTTGGAGCAGAGAGTAAAATAGATGAGCCGCAGGGTAAACAACAAGGTGGCGTAGCCGAAGATGGGGAAGATGGTGGCAATTAAGTTGGCAAACCCTATTTGACTGCACAATAGGCTTAAACCGGTAATAATAAAAATACAGACACCAAAACGTATTCCTGTAGTTGAATGAAGTTTGGCGGAACAGCCGTATAGGCTGGCTGAGGCCGTAGTAAACATCGCTGTCAGGAACATGCAAGCATAGGCTATGAGATTAAACGGGTGCTGGATACTGGCGATGTAAAGCATGGGAATCTCATATTCCAGTACCGACGGATAGTGAACCATTATTACCATCGTGACCAAGGAAGCCAAGGCAGCAAGCGTTATCCCACCGGCGATGCTGCCTAGCATCCGGGCCTTTTTGCCGGTAATGCAAGCACCCAGGGGGGCCAGTACTGTTGCTCCCATTACCAGGTTATAAGATACGTATAACAGGCTGGCCAGCAGCCAGTGGGGAGCGGGGCGCTGAGTTTCATGTGCCGCAATTAATGAAAAGTCCAGGTTTAATCCATGGTATATTAGGGAATAAAGACTGACTACAATAGTAGTCATCGCTAAAAGCGGTGTCAGGATGATGTTGACTGATGCAATGCCTTTTACACCATGACAGGTAGTAAGGATAATAATAGATGCCATTACCGCCAGTCCTAAATTATATGGCAGCTCAAAGTTATCCCGGCACATTGTGCCTGCGCCTGCCAGCATTACAGTGAGAATGCTGAACAAGAAAATGGCAATAATGATATCAAGAAACAGGCCGACTCTTGGTCCGCATAAATAATAAAGCAATTGGTGATAACCGGTAGCTTTCAGACGGTTGCCAAGTTCCAATATATGTCCACCCAGCCAGGCAAACAGACAGCCTGCGACAATAATGCCAGCCAGGCCAAGACTACCATATACAACAAAGAACTGCATTAATTCCTGGCCTGATGCGAAGCCGGCGCCAATTATGGTACCGGCATAGGTCGCCGCAACTTTCAGAATGTCAAACACTGTCCGCAGCGTCATGACATCACCCCTTACTATTGTATATGACCGAACAGTTCAATCCTGACGTGGATATATATGGAAATAATTTATTGAGCGGTCATCTTTACATGCATTGCTGTATAATGTAAAATATAAAAGAACAAAATAACTATTAATCCAATTATATGCGGAAATGCCCGTTATATGGGAATATCCTCTCGCCTCCTAGATAACAGGCGGGAGGTTTTGTAATTATTTAGAGGCTGTTTCAAAACGTCCATCTGCGGCGCCGCACGAACTGCGTGAGACAATCCACATAAAAACTAGCTGCGATGACTAGACTGTCTCAAACAGAACGTGCCCGAGCTTCCGAGGTCCTCAACGTACTACTGCGTACGCCTCCGGCCTCGAAATCCCAGGCGCCTAGCATCTGAACATTTTGAAACAGCCTCTTTAAATTAGGGTTGCGTGTTTTTAAAACACGCTCTATTTAGGGGGTCTTGAAGTGCTTGATATTAAATTTGTACGTGACAATCCGGAAAAAGTGCAGCAGGCGCTGCAAAACAGGGGTACCGATTTGAGCCTGGCGGAATTTATCGACCTGGAAAAAGAACGGCGTGAATTGCTAAATGAGGTTGAGGGACTGAAAAACAAACGTAATACCGTTTCGCAGGAAATCAGCCGCTTGAAAAAGGCCAAGGAAAATGCCGATGAGCTTGTGGCCGAAATGCGCGGGGTCGGTGACCATATCGCCGATCTGGATGCTAAGGTTCGGGAAGTAGAGCTTAAGTTAAACGATATTATCATGAATATTCCTAATGTGCCTCACCACTCGGTGACCGTAGGCCGGGATGAGAATGATAATGTGGAAGTACGCCGTTGGGGTACACCCCGTGTTTTTACGAATGAACCGCTTGCTCACTGGGATATTGGTGAGAAACTGGGGATTTTAGATTTTGAGCGTGGCGGCAAGGTAACAGGCGCCCGTTTTACCTTTTATCGTGGTTTAGGCTCAAGGCTGGAAAGGTCATTGATAAGTTTTATGTTGGATTTGCATACACGTGAACACGGTTATACTGAATTTTTTCCGCCGTTTATAGCCAATAGGGAAAGCATGACCGGAACAGGCCAGCTGCCCAAATTCGCCCAGGATATGTTTAAGCTGGAGGGATTGGATTATTATCTTATTCCCACAGCCGAGGTACCGGTAACCAATATCCATCGTGGCGAGGTTCTTGATGCCAAGGATTTACCGCTTTACTATACTGCTTACAGTGCATGCTTCAGGGCAGAGGCAGGTGCAGCCGGGCGGGATACCAGGGGATTGATCCGCCAGCATCAATTTAACAAGGTGGAGTTGGTGAAGTTCTCCTTTCCTGAGGAATCATACAATGAACTTGAGAAGCTGACAAATAATGCTGAAAAGGTGTTGCAGCTTTTAGGACTGCCTTATCGGGTAATACTATTATGTACAGGTGATATGGGCTTTTCTTCCGCCAAGACATATGATCTGGAAGTCTGGCTGCCTAGTTTTAATAAATACCGGGAGATTTCTTCCTGTTCTAATTTTGAAGATTTCCAGGCACGCCGGGCGGATATTAAATTCCGTCGTGAGGCTAAAGCCAAGCCTGAATATGTCCATACTCTTAATGGCTCTGGAGTAGCCATTGGCCGTACGGTAGCAGCTATTCTGGAAAACTACCAGCAGGAAGACGGTTCGGTGGTTGTGCCGGAGGTTCTGCGGCCATATATGGGCGTAGATGTAATTAAAGGATATTGACATTCCCATTGACATGGAATACAATCTATACAAATGGAATATTTGGAATAGGTGCCCGGTTCGGGCTTAATAGGGAAGTTTGGTGTAAATCCAGCACGGTCCCGCCGCTGTAATGGGGAGCGGCCTGCAATAAGCCACTGAAGCAGCAATGCTTTGGGAAGGCGCAGGTGCGTGATGATCCTAAGTCAGAAGAACTGCCTGTTCAACAATCACCGCTGTAACCCACGAGCGATGGGGAGGGGATTTGCGTATGAATACGTCATAGTCAAATCTCTACTACTTGTATAGTGGTAGAGATTTTTTATTGTTTTAAATGACGTAGGGAGAAGGATAATTCGTGAAAAAGATAGTTATGTTTATAGGTTACTTCATTGCAGTGGGTGCATTATTGCCGTCAATTGCTCAGGCGATGCACATAATGGAAGGCTTTCTACCGCAAGAATATGCACTGGGATGGCTAATAGCGGTAATTCCCTTTCTGGTAGTGGGAGTAAGGCGCATTAGGATTACCCTGAAAAATTATCCTGAGCGAAAAATGTTTCTCGGGCTGGCGGCTGCCTTTATTTTTGTGCTGTCGGCTCTTAAGATACCTTCGGTTACCGGGTCCAGTTCCCATGCCACCGGTGTAGGGTTAAGCGCTGTTTTGTTTGGTCCGGCGGTGTCATCGGTGTTGAGCGGAATTGTATTGGTATTTCAGGCATTACTGTTGGCTCATGGCGGTATTACCACCTGGGGGGCCAATACTTTTTCCATGGGTGTTGCCGGAGCTTTTGTTGCCTGGGGGTTATTTAAGGTTGCCCGGCTTTGCGGGTTGTCGGAACAAGTTGCAGTCTTTTTGGCCGCTACCTTTGGAGATTGGGTTACTTATATGGTAACTGCCGGACAATTAGCGCTGGCTTTTCCTGACACAATAGGCGGGTTTTGGGCATCATATACCAAATTCCTTGGCGTTTTTGCCATAACCCAGCTGCCGCTGGCTGTTAGTGAAGGTTTATTGAGTGTTGTGGTTTATAACGCCTTACTCCGTTATAGCGAACAGGGGCTTATAAATACATGGTGGAAAAACGGGGGAACTACCCATGAAAAATAAACAAAATATTATTCTGTTGGTATTGGTAGTAGTTCTGGCTTTTATGCCGCTGGTTTGGCAGCAGGGTGCAAACTTTGGCGGCTCAGACGATAAAGCTAAAGATATGATCTCGGAAATCAGTCCGTCTTACCAGCCGTGGTTTTCCAATATATGGGAGCCGCCTTCGGATGAGATAGAAAGCTTCTTGTTTGCATTGCAGGCAGCATTAGGCGCTGGATTTTTAGGTTATTTCTTTGGGTATTACCGGGGCCGCAAAAAGGAGAAAGCCACCGGTTGTCCTATATCTTTATCAGCCAGTCAGACAAACCATGTTAAGATTTAAACTGAAGGAGCTATTCTATTAAAGGCTGTTACAAAATACCCTTCTCTGTCGTTAGGCCTTTCAGCGTAGTAATTGGATATGCCCTCGCTGTGCGGTCTCCCGAGCGTTTAACATCAGGGTATTTTGTAACAGTTTAAAAGAATATTAAG
>JAEYSJ010000047.1 GCA_023434855.1 Bacillota bacterium
ACAGTTCCAAAAGCGGCAATCTGTCCGTTTTTCATGGCACAGATCCGATCCGAATATTGGGCCGCAAAATTGATGTCATGAATCACGGTCAGGATGGTTCGTCCAAATTCATTGGCAGCATGTCTTAAATGCTTCATCATCTGTACGGACCTTGCAACATCTAAATTGTTCAAAGGCTCATCAAGAAGCACGTATTCCGTCTCCTGGCATAAAACCATTGCCACATAAGCTCTTTGCCTCTGACCTCCGGAAAGCTCGTCTAAATACCGGTTCTCTAAATCACCCAAATCCAAAAAATCAATATATTTGGAGATGATGGTTTCATCTTCCTTTGTTAATCTCCCCTTGGAATAAGGAAAGCGCCCAAAGCCCGCCAGCTGTCTCACCGTCAGTCTGGTCACAAAATGATTTTCCTGCCGTAGAATCGTAAGTATTTTTGCCAGGTCCCCTGATTTGGATTCTGAAACATTCATATTTGCCACCTTGATCTGGCCTTCATCCAGATTCAAAAGTCTGCCGATCATTAACAGTGCGGTAGATTTTCCAGCACCATTTGGTCCGATTAAGGAAGTAAGACCGGCTTTTGGTATTTGAATATTTAAAGGTCCTATTTTTACTTCATCTGAATACTTTTTTTCAACATTAAGAATCTTAATCATAACGTTCCCTTTCTTAGCATGACTACTAAAAATGTAATTCCACCAAACAATTCAATGATGATAGAAACAACTCCCTGAGCTCTGAATACATGATACATAAAAAAGTATGAGCCGGTTAAAACCAAAAAGCCTATGGCAAGAGCCATTGGGAAAACATATCGATGATCATAGGTCGGCACTGCCTGATATGTCATGGTAGCAACTAAAAATCCGTAGAACGTAAGGGGGCCTACCAGTGAGGTTGAAATAGACATCAGAACAGAAACTAATACAAGAGTATATATAACTCCAGACTTATGATGAACCCCAAGAGAAGTACTGGTACCTTTTCCAAGGGACAGTACATTTAATTTTTTTGAATAAGCAAGAAGCAATATGGCAGTAACGATTACTATCGGTATGGCTACCGGAAAATACTCCGCATCTGCATTATTAACAGAACCAAATAATCTTGCCTGCAGCACATCGAACTCAGACGGTGCCAGAAGCTTTCTCATAAAGGAGGATACCGACTTAAGCCCGGTTCCAATGATAATTCCCACCAAAAGCATAAGCTGTAAATTACCATACTTTCCGGATAGCAGCCAGCCATAAAGGATTAAGCACATAATAACCATGATCGCCACCTGAAACAGAAACGGTCCAACCCCTCTGAATTTTATAAATACACCGGCACCAAAAAAGAACATAGTACTGGTATGTATGGTCGAGTAAAGTGCCTCAAACCCTAAAAGCGAAGGCGTAAGAATCCGGTTATTGGTACTGGACTGGAATGCAACGGTCGCTAAGCTCTGGCAAACAGCAGCAATGATCATCGCAATAATGGCGGTCAGCCTCCGTTTCACAATGGGGACAAAGGAGGGCGAACCCATGGGAACCGGATTGTTATAAACCAAAAGCCCATAAGTGGCAAGTGATCCTAAAACAAAAAGAGTTATCAGTAATATCCAATAACGCGTCTCCTCTTTTCTGGAACGAAACGCTTTGGCCGATCTTTTTCTATTATCAACTCCGGGATTCATCCCGGTATTTTTATTATTATATATAATTTCGCTCATCATAACTTCCTTTGTTTCAATAAAATCACGATAAAGATAACCGCACCCACAGTTCCAAGGATTAAAGAGACAGGGACTTCAAAAGGCATGATAAGTGTACGGGAAATAATGTCACAAAGAGTGATTGCACCCATTCCCAGCACGCATACCCAGGGCAAATTGCTCTTAAGATCATCCCCCCGATACATGGAAACAATATTGGGAACAATTAAGCCTAAAAACGGCAGATTTCCAATTACAGCCGCAACGATACCAACGGCTGCCGAAATAAGACCCGTGCCAAGAATTACAATTTTATTATAATTTACCCCAAGGCTTGTTGCCACATCTTCTCCTAATCCGGCTAAGGTCAACCGATCCGCATAGAAAAAAATGATGATATTAATAATGACAATGAGCCATAAATACTCATATCGTCCGATTTGAACCGGGGCAAAAGAACCTACGAACCAGGTCTGAATGTTTTGTGTCATTTGGAAAAGGAGGCCAATAAAGGTGGAAATTGAGGATATGACGGCTCCCAGCATCATTCCTATGATAGGAACGATTAAAGACGAACGAAGCTTGACCTTTCTTAAGAAAAGAAAGAAAATCATAGTACCTATAAAGGAAAAAATGATAGCGCCGGCCATTCTCTGCATCAGAGTCGGTGCCGGTATAGCCAGATAAACAAAAACAAGCCCCAGGCCTGCCCATTCAATGGTGCCCGTTGTGGTAGGTTCCACCATACGATTTTGCGTAATCAGCTGTGTCACCAGTCCTGCCATGGACATAGCGGCTCCGGTGAGCATAAGTGCCGCGGTTCTTGGAACGCGCGTAATAAAAAACATCTGAAGTCCATCTTCTTGTCCCTTGATATCATATACCCCTGTAAAAAGTGATACCACTCCTAACATAATGACACAGATGACTGCCAATGTAAAAGATTTTGTCCATGTCTTATTAGAACAATTCTGGGGCTGAGTATTCTCAGCCCCTGTCATTTTATTCATTCGATTTTTCCGCATTTTGATATACATCCTTTATCCTACTTGGTCAAAGAACTGGCAAGGTTATCAAATAACTCTATAAAAGTCTGAATGGATTCGTTGGTATATGTATCGTTTGGTGCATATACTACATGTCCTTCGGTAATCGCTGTTGTGTTTTGAAGAGCTGGAGAATTGTTAATTACGTCCTGAGCTGGAACTGCATCCTTTGTAGAAGAGATTGCTGCATCACGGTCCAGTACAAAGATCCAGTCAGGATTGCTCTGTGCAATCGCTTCTACAGAAATATCATCTCCCTGATGATCAGATGTAGCACCGCTCACTTCTAAGGCTGAAGTCCAGCCAAAAACTTCATACAAAGGTCCCCATACACGACCGGAAAGTGGTGCTGAAAAACCAATGTCTCCACCGGAAACTACAACACTCATGATTTTGTCGGTTCCATTATATGCAGATTTTGCCTTCTCAATTGCCTGGTCAAAATCAGCAGACAATTTTTCCGCTTCTTCATTCTTATTAAAAATTTTACCTAATGTGATAGTGGAATCTTTCAGGCCATTAACAAAACTTTCCCCAGATTTACCGGCTTCTTTTGAGACCTGGAAACTAAGATCAACCACCGCAGCATTTGGTACCAATTTCTTTATGTCTTCATAATAACTGGCAAATCTTTGACCCACGATTACAAGCTCAGGATCTGCTGCTGCAATGATCTCAAGATTTGGCTCACTATGGTTTCCAATATCCTGAACTTCACTGTCGGCTACATAGGGTGAATCTGCTGGCATAACTCCCTTCGGAACTGCTGCTAACTTAATTCCCCAATCGGATAATGTTTCAAAGGTTCTGTTGTCCAATGCCACCACATTCTTTGGATTGACAGGAACAGTAACCGTTCCATGAATATCTGTGACTTCCACCGTTTTAGCTTCTGCTGCGGTGCTTTCCGCTGCTGTTGTCTCAGCGGATTCACTTGCCTGCGTACTTGCTACGGTAGCTGCCGTGTTACTGCTTTTGCCTGAACAGCCCGTCAGCGCCAGGGCTAATACCGCCGCAACGACAGTTAACTTGGGTAAAATAGATTTTCTCATAATAACCTCCTGATTATGTTGTAACCAGCAAATGTCTAAATACAGTTGCCAGGCCAGATTCTTGTTAGTAACCACTAACTCAATCCGCAGTTTACCATATCAGGTCATAATTGTCAACCATTCAGTTTGTTTTAACTAACTGATACTTATTTTTTATGCACTTTTACTATGTAGAAAAAATGCCTTAACCATTTAAAGGTCAAGGCATTTTTTTATTCCTTCCAATGGAGATGATGCAGCTCTCCCTCCATGGTCATACGATCAAATCCATTCTGCCTCAAAGCTTCATAAAGAACAAT
>JAEYSJ010000126.1 GCA_023434855.1 Bacillota bacterium
GGACTTATAGTACGTAATGTAAGCTGCACCACAATCCCAATGATCATCAATCCCAATAAAGCTAATAGTATGGAATAATTTATACTATCTTTTGCCAAACTGACAACAAGAACACCATTAATCGCAAGCAAGCCGGTAAACAGCAGTAATTTGCGCTCACATTTCGCCATTTCAGTCATTTTTACGCATCTCCGTATTTCACCAAAATAGCAGTAATATTATCAAAGCCTCCGGCATTTTTTGCCTGTTCAATCAATTTTTCTACTATTTCGCTTCCATCATTTTCACCATTTTTTATTGTCAGATAGATAGCTTGCTCATTAATCATGTTGGTTAATCCATCGGTACAAAGCAAAATGGAGTCATTAGGTTTCCAATTAAACTTACCCCTGTCAATTTTTATTTGGGGATATATTCCGACTGCCCGGGTTAATATATTGCGTTGGGGATGTGTATGAGCTTCCTCCATGGTGATGCTGCCGCTTTGTACTAATTCACTTACCAATGAGTGATCATTTGTTAGTTGTTCAATTGTTTCATCATGGAGCAGGTATATGCGGCTATCCCCGACATGAGCCCAGTAAATAACTTCCTCGTCAATATAAACGGCTGTGACTGTTGTTCCCATACCCTGGTATTCATTTTTACTTTGAGCCAATTGATATACTACCTGGTTAGCCTGATTTATGGCCTGTTCCAAGAGTATATCAGGACTGGCCTGATCGATATGGTTATTGATATATTCTTTTACCTCATTAACAGCGTGTTTACTTGCAATTTCTCCAGCTACATGCCCTCCCATGCCATCGGCAACAACATATAGGTGCGGGGGCGCAAAAGCATAGTTATCTTCATTGGTTTCGCGGATTAAACCAATATCGGTTTTTGCATATGCCAGCAATGCCTATCACCTCTCAAACTTAAAAGTAACTGCTCCGATCTTTATAATATCGCCACTTTCCAACAATACGTCTTCTGTAATCTGCCGTCCATTAAGGTAAGTCCTGTTTGTACTATTTAAATCGGTCAGCCAATACCCCTGTTTATGCCTGGCGATGCAGGCGTGTTCATAGGAAACAAAAGAATCATCAATTACAATATCATTTGTCTCACTGCGTCCAATTAATATGGTTTCACCCAATGGAAATATATCGCCGGCTAAAGAAATTTTCCCATTATCAACAACTGACAATTTTGCTTGATTTCGTGAAGACATTTCATTCTTCGTAGTTGATGGTGTGTTAATCACAACTTTTAAATCTTTATAGATAAATTTTATGACTTCAGCCAGAAAATAATATAAAAGAAAAACGAAAGTATACTGCAAACAAATTGTGACGATATTCATTATCAATATTTTATTAGGCAAGTTACTTCACCTCATATAAAATAGTCGTGTTGCCTAATTTTATATGGTCTTTATTTTTCAAATCTTTGCGAGTAATCCGTTGTCCATTAACATATGTACCATTAAGACTTTTGGCGTCATGCAGAACATGAACACCATCTTCATAAGCTATATATGCATGAAGACGTGAAGTATTCATATCAGATAGAGGCAGTTCATTTCCTTCACGGCGGCCAATATTAACTCTTGTTGCGCCGATGTCAATGTTTATGCCGGAATCAACCCCATCTATTATCGTCAAAAGTCCCTTCAAAATTGGCTGAGATTTTAATAGAGGGGTAATTTTGTTAAAAACTCTGGTATTCGAAAGTTCTTGCGGGTCGTCAATGCTTTCTTGTGCCTGGGAATCAGCAGGCAAAGGCTCAGTAAATTGACTGGTAACACGAAACTTTCCCTGACCAAGGTTTTTATCCATAGTAATATCGATAATTGGTATTCCCACAATAGTATATTCTCTGCGCTTAGCTTCTTCAAGCAAATAGCCGGCAAGTTCATCACGCACGGCCTGACCGTAGGGCGAAATACGTTCAAAATCCTCCTGATTTAGATAAACCAAATAATTATTAGGGGCAAAAATATGTGAAACCCCAATAGACTTCTCATTCTCCATTTCTTTAACCAGTTGTTTGGCTATTTCTATTGGTTGTAAACCGCTGGAGAATTTTTTATTAAAAAAGCCTTCAATGTATTTTTCAAAGATATTTTCCAGGTTGCGGATGAAGTTTACCGTCATACTACACACTCCAACTCTAATATAGTTTATTATACGTGATATTTCCTATATAGTCAAAATAAGCTAAAATGTACAAAAACAAGGCGCTAATCCGCCTTGCCTAAAATTATAAATAGTTATTTTTTAGTTTTATTTTTAAGCTGACCACACGCTGCCTGAATATCCGCACCCATTTCCCGCCTTACCGTTGCGTTTATGTGGTGCGAAGTTAAAATGTGTTCAAAAGTTCGTATTACATCAACCTGAGGCCTTAGCAAGTTGCGCTCAGGTACAGAGTTTACAGGTATAAGGTTCACATTGGCCAGATGTCCTTTAAGCAGCATTGCTAATTCTTTAGCCTGTGCAGGACTATCATTAATATCCGCAATCAAAGTATATTCATATGTTACACGCCGGCCTGTCTTGGCGGCATAACGGTCTCCCGCGGCTATTACCTCCTCAATGGGATAGCGTTTATTTATCGGCATTAATTGGGTGCGTATTTCATTATTAGGAGCATGCAGTGAAATAGACAAAGTTATCGGCAAACCTTCGTCACTTAGCCTATCTATGCCTGGTACCAATCCCGAAGTCGATAATGTTATGCTGCGGTAGCTAAGATTAAGGCAATAGGGCTCGTGGCATAAACGAATAAACCGCAGAACATTATTATAATTAGCTAATGGTTCGCCGGAACCCATAATTACAATGGAATTAACTTTCTGCTCAGACTGTGCCAAGATGCCATTAATATATAATATTTGTGCTAACATCTCACCACCCGATAAATCGCGGGTCATGCCATTAAGGGTTGAGGCGCAGAACACACAGCCCATTGCACATCCTACCTGGGTCGATACACATACGCTATTGCCATATGGCTGGCGCATAAGCACTGTTTCCACAGCAGCCTTGTCTTGAAAAGCCAGTAAATACTTGCTGGTTTTACCATCAGAAGCGTGTTGCGCGGCTTGGGCGGACACACCACTAACCATAAAGTTTTTATCCAATAACAACCTTTTTTCTTTTGGTAGATTAGTCATATTAAAAAAATCAGAAACACCACGCTGGTAAACCCACTCACTTATTTGTTTGGCACGATACTGCTCCAATCCCAGCGGATTAATTGCTGCAGCGATTTCTTCAACAAACAGGCCAAAGAGGTTCGTTTTCAAGTCGGTCACCTACTAGAGGCTGCTTAAAAACGCCCATCTGCTTCGTTGTTCTTGCGGTTGCTTTGCTTACATACATACTACGTATGCCGCGCTGCGCAATCCTCATCACGCCTCGCATCTGAACATTTTTAAGCAGCCTCCCTTTTATTATTGTTGCGTGTTTTTTAAAACACGCTCTACTGTTTAACTCTTATCATCCGGGCAATAAAAAAGCCGTCAACATTGTCTATATGAGGCCAAAGCTGCAGCATTTGCTCGGAACGCTTATCGGGAAGATATTCGCCGACTGGTTGAATGAGAAAGTCTGCTCTTTTTGCCAGAAAAGTATTAACCACTTCTTCATTTTCCTCAGGTTCGGTAGTACAAGTACTATATACAAGAACTCCACCCGGTTTGACACAATTAGCGGCACTATCTAAAATAGCTGACTGCAATTTAGGTAAGTCAATCAACATTTCCTCATTCTTCCGCCACCGGGAATCTGCTTTGCGCCTAAGAACACCTAGTCCTGAACAAGGTGCGTCAACCAAAACTCTATCAGCTTGCAATTTGTACATGCTGTCTAGTTTAGTGGCATCAACAGCACAGGTTTCAATAACATCAATGCCCAACCGTGCAGCATTATCCCTTGTTATGGCTAATTTATGTTCATAAAGGTCTGTTGAAATCACCCGTCCCGTATTGTTCATCAATGCTGCAATATGGGTGCTTTTCCCGCCTGGTGCGCCACAGGCATCAAGAATAATTTCCCCTGGGCGAGGTTGAAGAACATGAGCAACCAGCATAGAACTCTCGTCCTGTACTTGATACAATCCGCTTTTTAAAGATTGTAAAGTGGAAAGTGCCGGATATTCATGGCAGAGTATTCCTTCAGGTGTCCATTTAGAGGCTTCACATACCACTCCTTCTGCTGCGAGTATTTCAAGTAGCTCTTCGCGGCTAGTTTTTAATGTATTGGTTCGTAGCGAGAGCGATGGAGTAATATTGTCAACCATGCACAATTTTTCGGCCGCCTCAAGTCCTAATCTTGCTAACCAGCGTTTAGTCAGCCATTCGGGATGAAAATATTTCAGCGATAAGTATTTTGCGCCCTGCGCTTCTTTGTCAGGATAGATGGCTTTATCAGGATTACGTCCGGCATTTCTCAGCACAGCATTAACAAATTTCACCGTACCTGCATGCCCATACTTTTTAGCCAACTCTACCGCTTGGTTGCATGCTGCCGATACAGGTACTTTTGACAAAAAAAATATCTGGTACATGCCCATACGCATGATATTAAGGATAACCGGTGGTATTTTTTTCAAAGGACGATTCACATAATAGCCGAGCAACCAGTCTAATGTTCCACCAGCTTTTATTGTACCATAGACTAACTCAGTAACAAATCGCCGGTCCTGATTGGAAAGATTGCGACGGCTAAATTCCCGCGCCAAAGCAATATTGGCATATGCACCATTAATACTTATATCATTAATAACTTTAAGTGCTATCTCTCTGGCATCAATAGATTTGGTATTTTCCAAAATTAACCCACCAAGCTCGCGCTATATGTTCAAACATATGCGCTATTTTTGTATAAAATCATTAATAGCTTTTTCTACACGCTGCATATCTATACGGGTATTACAGCATGGACCAAAGGGACGTTCATTTAATATGCCTATCACAGGCAAGGGAAATACATCTTGAATACCGCTGGTCAAATCGCGCTCACAAGCAATGGCTAATACGGCATGCGGTCTTAAAGTTTTGATAACTTTGCGGGCTAATGTTCCACCTGTTACAATCGCCAAATGAACACCTAAATCACAGGATAGCTTTAACAGATCACCTACCTGGCAACCGCCGCAGCACCGGCAGTTGGCTGCATCTCTGGTAATTTTGTGCGGGCAGGCTTCCTGCTGAATACAATGAGGGGTAAGAATGAGCAACTTATCAGGTTTTACTTTAATATGCTTTTGACGCACCAAATGATTGCTTACTTCAATAAATGAACATTCAACGCGTTCCTTATCCACATCTAAAATTTTTCCAATTTGGATAGCAATAGGAAAAAGAAGATTAATTGCAGACCATGCTAATCCTTGAAAGACCGGCAATGTTCGCAACCCCAAAATTGCCAATATTATTCCAACAACGCCACTTGCAACCGCTATCAGCAATGCTGACAACAAGACTCCCAGAATCAGCGGCAAATAGAGGCTAATATTGGCCAGCCCAGGAAAACTAACCATCCACAGTCCATATGTTGAAAGAACAGCCAGCATTAAGCTAGCCAAAATCAGCGCCAAAAATAAACGTTTTTTCGGACGGGTTACAATGTCAATCAACCCTGTTCACCCCTATGTTAAAATATCACCAACATTCAAATTATACCCCCTGGCGTATTCCTGGGCAGAAAGACGCCGTTTGCTTTCAGGCTGAACTTCACAAAGAGCCAGTATTCCGATACCTGTTTCCACAAGTATGCCGTTATTATTGAACGCAATGATACGTCCCGGCTGGTTGATAGTCGCCTCTGTATCATATATTTTAGTTTGCCATATCTTAAGTATCCTATTCTGGGAGCGGCAATATGCCCCTGGCCAGGGGTTAAGTCCACGAACTAAATTATGTATCGCAGTCGCCGGTTTTGTCCAATCAACACCTTCAATTTTTCTGGTTAATAAGGAAGCATAAGTGGCAATATCATGATCTTGGGGAGTACGTGGTGCGATGTCTTCGACAATCATTTTTAAGGTTTCAGCAAGCAGGTCGGCACCCATCATTTTTAGTTTATCATGCAGTTCTCCAGTTGTTTCATTAGGAGCAATCGTTGTTTCTGTTTTCAGAATCATATCACCGCTATCCATGCCTGCGTCCATATACATGGTAGTGACACCTGTAATTTGTTCACCATTGATAATCGCCCAATGTATGGGTGCCGCACCGCGGTATTTCGGCAATAACGAGGCATGTACATTTATACAGCCTAATGGCGGCAAATTCAATAAATTCTGTGGCAGAAACTGTCCAAAAGCAACAACCACAATAACATCAGGCTGTAAATCAGACAATTCATTCTGAAAAGCAATATCTTTAACTGTTTCCGGCTGCCAAACTTTTAAACCATAGGCTAAAGCAGCTTGTTTCACAGGAGAAAAAGCAAGTTTTTGCCCCCGTCCCTTAGGACGATCCGGCTGGGTAACTACTGCCAATACATCATGATTTTCTGCTACCAGCCTGTCTAAACACGGTACTGCAAAATCCGGCGTGCCCATAAATATAACACGTAGGTTTTGCATTAATCTTGTCCCTTCTTATACATGGTATTGGCTTTCTCGATAAATAATACGCCTTCCAGGTGATCGATCTCATGTTGTAATGCCCTGGCCAGTAAACCAGTGCCGCAAATGCGTACTTTTTTGCCATACCGGTTATAGCCTTCGGCAGTAACTTCAGAGTAGCGTTCAACTTCTCCGTAAACGCAAGGCACGCTTAAACATCCTTCTGTTCCGTTTTCCCAGCCATCAGTTTCTATAATAGCGGGATTTATAAGTTCAATAAGGCCCTCGCCTGTATCAATGACAATAACCCGCAAAGATTCGCCTACCTGTGGTGCGGCTAATCCTACGCCTTCAGCGTCATACATGGTTTGCGCCATATCATCAAGCAATTGTTTTATTTTACGATCAATTTTGGTTACCGGTTTAGCTTGTTCTTTTAATACTTTGTCACCGGCTTTCCTAATTTCCAGGATTGCCATAGCACCCTCCCTATTATCAAGTCAGCACTAAACACCAGTATAGGTATCTTAGTACATACTGAATAAATTTCTGATATTCGACTACATTCTGTCAAGAATTTTAACACAAATACCCGGGAAAATCTACAATTAGAAGGTTTAACATTACTAAAATACCCATTTGGAATCAGCTCAATCCAAGATCACATAACATTAAGTGGTTCAACATCAACAACAATATCAGGTCGGACTTGAAGCCCCAATTCCAATATATATTGTTTTACTTCACTGCAATCTGAGGCTTTAATTAATATATTCAGGCGAAACATATTCTTAACTTTAGCAATGGATGCTGGAAAAGGTCCGATAATTTCAGTTTTAGAATTAACAAATCGCTGTCGCAATACTGCTGCTGTTTCTTCCGCCTGGCGATAAGCTTGGTGTTCAACACTTGCTTGAAAAGTTAGTTTGATTATCTGGGCAAAAGGCGGATAGCCAAGTTCCTGGCGGAAATTTATTTCAGTTCGGTAAAAAGCCTGGTAGTCGTGAGTCGCGCAAGCCTGTATTGCGTAATGCTCCGGATTATATGTCTGCACTACTACGAGGCCTCTCTTTTCTCCTCTTCCCGCCCGCCCGGCGGCTTGAGTCAATAATGCAAAGGTCCGTTCAGCCGCACGGAAATCTGGTAGATTGAGAGCAGAATCGGCGGCAATTATGCCTACCGCTGTCACATTCTTTATGTCATGTCCTTTAGCCACCATTTGTGTGCCAAGTAAAATATCATATTTCCCTTGAGTGAAAGCGGCTAAAATATGATCATAAGCCGTTTTGCCGCCAGTGGTGTCCTGATCCATACGAACAACACGAATGTCTGGCAGAAGCTTCTTCAATTCTTCCTCTACCTTTTGCGTGCCGGTGCCAAAATAGCGGATGTAACGGCTGCCACAGGAAGGACATATATCAGGTGCAGCCTGAGTCGTTTGACAATAATGGCAGCGCAGTAAATTCCCATCAGCATGGTAAACAAGCGAAACGTCACAATTAGCGCAGCGAACAATGTGTCCGCATTCCCGGCATAGTACAAAAGTAGAATAACCACGGCGGTTAAGCAATATGACAGCCTGATCACCGCGGGAAATGGTATCAGTCAAAAGTTGCTGTAACGGTTGGGAAATGACGTTGCGACGACCCTGTTGTAATTCTTCCCGCATGTCAACAACCATAATTTGGGGCAACACGGAACCGTCTATCCTGTTTGGCATACTAAGTAAAGTATGTTTGCTGTTTAAAGCCTCATAGTAAGTTTCAATTGCCGGTGTAGCACTGCCAAAAACTACAACTGCCTCGGCAAAAGCAGCTCTCGTTAATGCTACATTTTTTGTATGGTAGCGTGGTGTTTCTTCTTGCTTATAGGTAAACTCATGTTCTTCGTCCATAATAATAATACCCAGATCTCTTACAGGTGAAAATACCGCCGAGCGCGCCCCGATAACAATACCGGACTGATTGTTACGCAACCGCTGCAAGGAATCATACCGTTCGCTCACAGATAATTTGCTGTGTATCACGACCACGTCATCGCTAAACCGTGCTTTAAACCGTAACACTATCTGACCAGTCAAAGCTATTTCCGGCACCAGCACTATCGCTTGCCGTCCATGGCGACGTACGGCGGCAACTGCTTCTATATATACTTGAGTTTTTCCACTACCAGTGATACCATGCAGTAAAAATGATTGATGCTTTTTAATTTGTACAGCCTTGATGATTTCACCTAAAGCGTGTTGTTGTTGAGACATTAACTGAACCTTAGGATATTCTTCAGGAATATTACCTGCGTAGCTGTCGCGCTGAATCTGCCGTCTGCCGGTGATTGCAACCCCTGCTGTAATCAATCTTTTTGCCGTATCCCTGCTAATATTCAGGGAGTTTAAATCATCATAGCTTAAGCAGCCTTTTGCAAGCAATGATGACAGTAAATTACGCTGAGACGGTTTGTTGTCCAAAGTTGCCATAAACTCTGCCGCCGTGTTATTATCTACAGCCAATTCGATAACTGTTTGATATTTTGGCTTTGCGGTTTTGTGGGTGGTAGTTTCTTGAACAACTACCTTATCGCCAATTAAACTCCGGAGAATTTTGGAGACGTTAGTGCCAAACCGGGCTTCCAACTGAGATAATTTGCAAGACCCCCGTTCGGCTAAATATGTGCACAAATGCTGGTGTTCTTCAGTTTTAAGCGGCGCTGATCCCGCGATTTCATTAATATCCGATAATGCTGCCAAACGGTAAATCGTATCGGTTTTTACCCCAGATTTACCAGGAATGAATAGACGCATTGCTTCTGTTAATGTACACAAATAGTATTTCCTTAGCCACTCAGCGGTTCGGAGCATATTATCATCAAACCAAGCCGTGTTATCTAATACATCTAATATCGGTTTTAGTCCAATAGCTTTTGTATCTATTATGGCTTCAAGAACAAATCCTTCCACTTTGCGATTGCCAAATGGCACTAGTACCCGCCATCCTACGTCCACATAACTTAAATGTTCCGGTATGGTATAGGAAAAAGCTTTATTAATATTTCGAGTTGGGATATTAACCCAGACTTGCGCCACATGTTCCATAAGTAACTCCTCGCAAATACCTGATTTAAAGAAAAAGTATGCTTTTTGAAAAACAGCTCTGGTAAAAGAATAAGAGGACTTTTTTGAGTCCTCCTTTTACTGAAAAATACTCTTTGCATTATGACAACAAATACCTGCCGATCCAATTACATTTATAAATTTGCTTCCTTGCGCAAAATTCCTGCTTTGTCAGTACGTTCCCAGGGCAGATCAACGTCGGTGCGGCCAAAATGCCCATAAGCTGCAGTCTGGCGGTAAATTGGGCGTCGTAAATCCAATGATTTAATTATTCCTGCCGGGCGAAGATCAAAATGTTTTTCAATAAGCTGGGTAATTTGTTCTTCAGCGACTTTAGCCGTACCAAAGGTCTCGACCATTATGGATACCGGACGGGCAATACCAATGGCATAAGCAAGCTGAATTTCGCATTTGTCGGCTAAACCCGCGGCAACAACGTTTTTTGCCACATAACGCGCAGCGTAGGCAGCTGACCGGTCAACCTTTGTAGGATCTTTGCCGGAGAATGCGCCGCCACCATGACGCGCCATACCACCGTAAGTATCAACAATAATTTTCCGACCGGTTAATCCGGCATCGCCTTGTGGTCCTCCAACTACAAAACGACCGGTGGGGTTAATATAATACTTTGTTTTATTGTCAAGTAATTCACTGGGAACGATCGGAGTAACGACTTTGGCAATCAAGTCTTTTTCAATAGTAGCTAAATCAACATCCGGACTGTGCTGGGTGGAAATGACAATGGTATCAACCCTGACCGGCTTACCATCTTCATATTCCACAGTGACCTGCGTTTTGCCATCAGGTCGTAAATAAGGCAGCTCATTAGTTTTACGAACTTCAGCCAAACGTCGTGAAAGTTTATGGGCTAAAGATATGGTCAGCGGCATATATTCAGGTGTTTCATTTGTTGCATACCCAAACATCATGCCTTGATCGCCGGCACCAATTGCATCAATTTCATCCATCTCGCCTGTTTTTGCTTCTAAAGCCTTATCAACACCCAGGGCAATATCTAATGACTGTTCGTCAATTGAAGTCATAACTCCACAGGTATCGCAGTCAAAACCATATTTAGCACGAGTGTAGCCAATTTCACGTATTGTTTCGCGGACAATTTTAGGAATATCGACATAACAATTCGTAGTAATTTCGCCGACAACATGTACTAACCCGGTAGTGACCAATGTCTCACAGGCAACCCGTCCCATCGGATCTTGAGAAAGTATAGCGTCTAATACGCTATCGGAAATTTGATCAGCAATCTTATCAGGATGTCCTTCAGTAACTGATTCTGAGGTAAAAAGAACACGTTTTCCCATAATAAAACCTCCCTTGTTATAAAAAACGAATAAAAAAACACCCCAATGGAGGGTGTTATCACACTCCCCATCTTACGGAAAATCCGCAGGAATTGGCACCGTTTTAGCAATGGCTAATGGTTGCCGCGGTTTCATCGGGCCAGTCCCTCCACCAACTCTTGATGAGCATACTTAAAGTATGTATAGTGTATGTAATTTTTCACAAAAGTAATTTTAATTTATAAACAAAAAAAAATCAATATATTTTTAAAAAAACCCGTAAATTCTGTCTAATATTATTTTAGCTAACTGTTCCTTTGCCATTTGCGGCAATTCTTCTATTTGGCCATTACGATATAATATTTTTATAATATTGGTCTCGCTGTCAAAACCGGCGCCCCTTAAAGTAATATCATTGGCAACAATCATATCCAGATTTTTCTGCTTTAGTTTTTCAGCAGCATGAATGATGAGATTCTGTGTTTCAGCGGCAAACCCAACTAAAAATTGGTTTTGCTTTAATTTCCCCAGCTCATGCAAAATATCTGGATTTTTTTCCAGAATTAGCGTGAGTTGATTTTCAGTTTTTTTTATCTTTTCGGTACAAGCCTGCTGAACCCGATAATCGGATACGGCAGCCGCTTTTATTACTATGTCAGTATCGGCAAATTCGTCTAATACGGCATCACGCATTTGCAGCGCTGTTTCCACTTGTTTGAATTTAACAGCAGGAGAGTGCGGCAGATTAGTGGGACCCGAGATCAGTGTTACCTTACAACCACGCGCGGCAGCTGCTTTAGCTAAAGCATATCCCATTTTACCGCTTGACCGGTTGCCGATGTAACGTACGGGATCAATAGGTTCTCTCGTTCCGCCGGCTGTTACCAATACTTTCTTACCAACAAGCTTGTCCGCCTGTGATATGCTACTCTCACTGCTCATACTATTAATAATTTTTTGGACAATTACTGATGGTTCAGGTAAGCGTCCAGGACCCTCTATGCCACAAGCCAATAAACCGGTTTCAGGTTCAATTATTTTGTAACCTAATCCGGTAAGTGTATTCATATTCTGCTGAACTACAGGATTTAAAAACATATTACTATTCATCGCCGGTGCCAGAATGACAGGTGCCTTAGTAGCCATGACCGTAGTAGTTAACATATCATCAGCAATACCATTGGCAATTTTTCCAATGATATTAGCCGTAGCAGGAACCACCAAAAATATATCAGCTAGACTTGCTAACGCAATATGTTCCACATTCCAAGTTTTGGGTTCAGACCACATATCCGAAATAACAGGATTACCGCTAATTTCACGGAAAGTAAGGGGAGTAACAAACTGAGTAGCCGCTTTTGTCATAATTATATGTAGATTAGCACCGCATTTTTTCAGCCGGCTGACAACTTCGACCGCTTTATATGCGGCAATTCCCCCCGTTACTCCAACGACAATTGTCTTTCCTTTTAACATGCAGCCTCCTATTTGATCCCCGTCTTGGTTCTTTCATAAGAAATTTTACCTTGCGCCACTTCTTCGAGAGCAATTGTAACATGTTTGTTGGACTTACTTTCGACTAAAGGAGGGGCTTCACCGCTCATAATTTCACGGGCCCGTTTAGCCGCAAGCACTACTAATGTATATTTACTATCAACTTTGTTTACTAAAACATCTAAAGATGGATAAATCATCGCCAGTCCCCCTTTGTTAATCTACTGCACCATATGTACAGAATTTCCTAATCAGGTTGTCATTACGTTTCACATTACATTTCTCAGCACCTATAATAGCTTCAACTTTTCGTACGGCAACATCTACTTTATCATTAATCACTACATAATTGTAATTCTGTATACATGTTAGTTCATTGGTAACGCAACTTAGCCTTTTTTTGATTGATTCCATACTATCAGTGCCCCGTTTATAGATACGATCAGCCAATTCGTCAAGAGAAGGCGGCAGAATATAGATAAAAACACCATGAAAAAACTTTTCTTTCACCTGCATAGCTCCCTGTGTATCAATCTCCAAAACAACATCCTGACCGTTATCTAAAAGCTCAGCTACATAACGGCGCAGTGTACCATAATAGTTGCCATATACTTCGGCCCACTCCAACAGTTCATCATTTTTTATCAAAGCACGAAATTCTTCATGGGAAATGAACCAATAGTTAACTCCATTAATTTCCCCTATGCGTGGTGGACGAGTAGTAGCTGATATGGAGTAATGCAAATCGGGACGGCTACGCAGCAATTCACGGCAAATCGTTCCTTTACCAGTCCCGGAAGGACCAGATAGAACAATTAAAATTCCTTGCTGCGTCATTATTTAATCTTGCTCCTTTCAGTAATGTTATTATTCTGCTGCATCATCACTAGTATCTTTGCTAGCCAGGCGGTGGGCCACTGTTTCAGGCTGTACAGCAGATAAGATGACATGATCACTGTCGGTTATGATTACAGCCCGGGTGCGACGTCCATAGGTTGCGTCAATCAGCATTCCCCGATCCCGTGCTTCTTGTATTATCCGTTTAATTGGTGCTGATTCGGGGCTGACAATTGATACAATACGGTTAGCGGACACAATATTGCCAAAGCCAATATTAATAAGTTTAATTTCCATGAACATAATTCCCCCTATTATTTTGTATCGCCATTACTTTCTATATTACTCTATGTTTTGGATTTGCTCTCTGACCTTCTCGATTTCACTTTTAATTTCAACCACTATATTGGCTATAGTAAAATCATTAGCTTTTGAGGCAATAGTATTAGTCTCCCGGTTTATTTCCTGCACAATAAAATCTAATTTTCTTCCTACGGCTTCATCATCTGACAAAG
>JAEYSJ010000112.1 GCA_023434855.1 Bacillota bacterium
TAATTGATGAAAAAAATGTTGGTTTTTTTATTCGTGTTTTGTGTTACTGTTATCTTGTCACCGGCTAATATGGTATTGGCTGAAACCAATGTGAACATTACAATTAATCCGGCGGACAACAGTCCGGCAGGCACGGAAATCAATGGTGTTGTCAACTGGGACAAAGGAGTTGTCCGGGCTGCCGGCACCGGTGTGCCGCCCGCTCAGGCCAGCAGTCCCGCGCAAGCGAATGCTATGGCGCGACGGGCAGCGATAGTTGACGCCTATCGCAACCTGCTCGAAGCTGTTGGTAAAGTACGGGTAGAAGCTGCAACCACTGTAAAGAATTTTGAAGTTGCAAGCGATGTCGTCAAAACGAGAATATCCGGACTTATTCAAGGGGCACGCATCGTCAATGAACAGGCAATGCCTGATGGATCCTACCAGGTGACGATGGAAGTCAATCTTTTTGGCGACAACAGCGTCGCTGCGGTGATAGAAGACAAAATAAAACCGGCGGAAATTCTGCCGGAGCCTGCTCCGTCGCCGGGTTATACTCCATCCCCAATTATGCCGCAATATACCGGCTTAGTCGTTGATGCCAGCGGTTTGGGCCTGGAAAGAGTAATGTCGCCGCGAATTTATGACGAAACCGGACGGATTATTTATGGCAACATGTATATTAATCCCGATATGGTAGTACATCGCGGCATGGTGGACTATGCTGCATCAGCGGAAATGGCCGATACTGTCAAAGCCGGGCATTCCCGTGCCGGAGCAAACCCGATAATTGTAAAAGCGATTGGGCTTAAAGATTTCAATGCAAATGTTGTGATCAGCAAAGCGGATGCCGATATGATCCTGGCAGCCAACGCCCAGGGAAACTTCTTTGCCAGCACCGCCGTGGTTTTTGAACAGTGATATATAATGGAGTTGGTTATATATTCGCCGCTAAGTTATTTTACCGCTTAGCCGTTAGCCTTATCATTTTCATGTTGGCATTATCCAAGCCTGTATTTGCCGATGTCAAGGATATTACCGCTACCGGCGAATACAACATGAGTGAGAGCGAAACCCTGCTGGTAGCCAAAGAACGGGCGGTAGTTATTGCCATGAGGAGTGCTGTCGAGCAAGCCGGCATCTATCTTGAAAGTTATTCGCAAGTGAAAAATATGCAAATAACAAAAGATGAAATCAACATGATTGCCAGCGGCATCATCGAAATCACGGATAAAAAATTCGACAGGAAGATTACAGATACCGGCGGAGATTTCATAAAAGTAATTATTACCTGCAAAGTCAACACCGACAGTGTTCAATCCCAGGCGGCCAAATTGCATGATAAGTCAACGGTAGAAAATTTGCAAAAAGTCCAGTCCGATTATGATAAGGCAATGCAGGAAATTGCTCTACTTAAACAACAACTGGCACAATCAAAAACTGTGCAGGAAAAGCAACTGATTGAAAGTAAGATATCACAAAATGAACAGTCTTTTACCGCTACCCAGTGGTTCGAGAAGGGTTATTATTACCAGGTCAAATATAAGGACTATGACAATGCAATACTGGCATATAGTAAAGCCATCGAATTGAACCCCCAATATTTTGCCGCTTATGGCAATCGCGGCGGCGTGTATAAAGATAAAGGGCAGCTGGACTTGGCTTTAGCGGACTATGCCAAAGCAATTAAGCTGAATCCTGATAATTCATACGCTTACTATAATCGCGGTATTGTTTATGCCGATATCGGTCAGTATCTCTTAGCCATAGCCGACTACACGAAAGCTATTGAGCTAAATCCAGGGTATGCCATTGCTTATTACAATCGCGGCAATGCTTATAACAGAAATGGCCGGTCTGACTTAGCCTTACCAGACTATAACAAGGCTATTGAACTAAATCCGCAATATGCGTCTACCTACGTCAATCGCGGCAACATTTATAAATTCCAAAGCCGGTTCGACTTAGCCATGGCGGATTATAACAAAGCCATTGAATTGAACCCGCAATCAGCAATTCCTTATATCAATCGCGGCACCATTTATCATAATAAAGCGCAATATGACTTAGCGATAGCCGACTATAACAAGGCTATTGAATTAAATCCCCAGTCTGCATCCGCATACTACAATAAAGGGCTGGCCTGCGTAAAATCGGGACGCAATGCAGAGGCAATTGAATCCTACAAATCGTATCTGAAATATGCACCTGCTGCCGACCCTTATATTGAGGAAGCAAAGAAACAAATTGGACAACTTAATACTATTCAGTAATTCTTAATACAGTAAAAAAAGGAGCTGACTCGAGACAGCTCCTTTTCTATTCACTTCACCAAATGACAGGCGACAAATCTTGCACCCGCCTGCCGGAACTCCGGTTCCTGGTGACAGCAAATGTCCAGTCTTTCCGGGCAGCGGGTGTGAAAGCGGCAGCCTGACGGCGGATTAGCCGGGCTGGGCACATCTCCCTGCAGGATTATCCGGCATTTTTTCGCCCCCGGCTGAGGTATGGGAATTGCCGACAACAATGTTTTGGTGTATGGATGCAGGGGATTGTTGATAATCTCATCCCCCTCGGCCAGTTCCACCATTTTGCCCAAATACATTACCCCGATACGGTCAGATATATGTTTTATGACATTAAGGCCATGGGCGATAAACAAATAAGTCAGACCCATTTCCTGCTGCAACTCGACCAAGAGGTTTAGTATCTGCGACTGAATGGAGACGTCCAGTGCCGATACCGGCTCATCACACACGATAAGCTCAGGCTCCACCGCCAGCGCTCTGGCAATGCCGACCCGCTGGCGCTGCCCGCCGGAGAACTCATGGGGGTATCGCCCGGCATGCTGCGGGCCAAGACCCACAACTCGCAGTAATTTGTCTACCCGCTGCCGGCGTTCTGCGCCGCTGGCGATATTATGCAGCATCATCGGTTCGGCGATAATATCACCAACCGTCATCCGCGGGTTGAGCGAAGCATAGGGATCCTGGAAAACAATCTGGACGCGGCGGCGGAAATTCCGCAATTCCTGTTTATTAAATTTGGCTACATCCTGCCCGTTAAACAGCACCTCACCGGCATTAGGTTCAATTAGCCGCAGCACCGCCATACCGGTAGTTGATTTTCCACAGCCTGACTCGCCTACCAGACCTAGCGTCTCTCCTTTTTTTACAGCAAAAGATACCCCGTCTACCGCCCTTACTGCACCGATCTGGCGCCCGAAAAGGCCGCCATGTATGGGAAAATGTTTATGCAAGTTGCGTACTACCAGCAACTCTTCCTGGTTGCTCATCATTGGGCACTCCCCCCTAACGGGCAATGGCATGCCACTTGTCGTCCATCGCCCAATGTCTTAAGCTGCGGACGTTGGAAATGACAAATTTCCCCCACATATTCACAACGATCAGCAAAGCTGCAGCCTATCGGCAATGCCGCCAAATCCGGTACTACCCCTTCAATCGTATGCAGCCGCTGCTTTTTCGCGCCATCCAACCGGGGAATGGAGGCCATTAATCCGGCAGTATAGGGATGGTACGGTTTGGCAAAAATATCAGTCACCGTACCCTGTTCAACAATACGCCCAGCATACATGACAGCCATTTTTTGCGCCATTTCCGCTACTACTCCTAAATCATGGGTTATTAAAATAAGGGCGGTGTTAAATTCATGGGCCAGCTTGCGAATCAAATCCAAAATCTGTGCCTGAATTGTAACATCAAGGGCCGTTGTTGGCTCATCAGCCAGCAACAGCCGTGGATTGCAGGCCAAAGCCATGGCAATCATCACTCGCTGGCGCATCCCGCCGCTCATCTGATGGGGAAACTCTCCGGCCCGCTGAGCGGCCGCCGGAATGCCAACCAAGCCCAACATTTCCACCGCCCGGGCCCAGGCTGCTTTTTTATTTACAGTGCCATGGACCCGCACCGCTTCGCTAATTTGCTCGCCAACCGTATAGGCCGGATTAAGCGAAGTCATCGGCTCCTGAAATATCATTGAAATTTCCTTGCCGCGAATATCCCGCATTTCTGCCGGGGACAGGCGCAAAATGTCCCGTCCGCCAAACAATATCTCTCCGTTTGACCGTGCCGGCGGCTGCGGCAACAGACGCATTATCGACATGGCAGTCACGCTTTTGCCACTGCCAGATTCACCCACCAGTGCCAGAGTCTCACCGGCTTTTACCGCGAAATTTACCCCGTCTACCGCTTTTACTACCCGCTTGCCAATATGAAAATAGGTCTGTAAATAATTTATCTTTAATAATGCTTCCTGCGTCAACGTACTACACCTCCTATTTCAACCGCGGGTCAAGTACGTCCCGCAACCCATCGCCCAATAAGTTGAACGCCATAACCGTCACGGTAATGGCAATGCCCGGGAAAGTAACGATATGCGGCGCATTGAAAATAGTCTGCCGGCCTGATCCCAGCATTGTGCCCCATTCAGCAGTAGGCGGCACAACCCCCAGGCCAAGAAAACCCAGTGCCGCCGCTTCCAGGATGGCCACTGATACACCAATAGTCGCCCGTACGATAATGGGCGCCAGCACATTTGGCAGGATGTGAACGAAGATCAGGCGGCGGTCATTATTGCCAATTGCCCGGGCCGCCATAATGTACACGTTTTCCTTGATAGACAAAACACTGCCCCGCACAATGCGGGCATATTCGGGAATAGATACTATTCCAATGGCGATAACGGCTTTTTCCACCCCGCGTCCCAGCACCGTCATAAAAGCAATAGCCAGCAGAATACTGGGAAAGGACAGCATAATATCCATTACTCCCATAATGGCAGTATCCACCTTGCCGCCATAAAACCCGGCCACAGCACCCAGCACCACGCCACAGGCCAGTGCCAGGGAC
The DNA here is from genome assembly GCA_023434855.1 of Bacillota bacterium. Next base: position 4,848 of record JAEYSJ010000112.1, read on the forward strand.
ACCGCTTCCACCCCTACAATCAGGGAAATGCGCGCCCCGTATAAAATCCGGGACAAGATATCCCGCCCCAGCTCATCAGTTCCCATGATATGCGTGCTGCTAGGGGGCTTAAGAGAGTTGGGCAGGTCGCTGGCGTAAGGATCATAAGGGGCCAGCGCCGGTGCGAAAATCGCGCACAACACCAGAATCACCAGCATGCATAGGCCGATCATGGCTGATCTGGATCCGGAAAATCTGGCGGCAAACTCGCGGAACTTGCTTGTACCAACAGCCGGCGTACTTAACTCTTTGTCATTTATTTCAAACTTAGCTTCCATACTTTGCATACACCACCTAAGAATGTTGAATACGCGGATCAAGATAGCTGTAAAGAATGTCAACCACCAGGTTAACTACCACAAAAATTGTACCGATTAATAGCACTGCTCCCTGCACCCGGGGATAATCGGAAACCATAATGCCTTCCACCACATAGGAGCCAATACCCGGCCAGGAAAATACCGTTTCCGTCAACACTGCGCCTCCCAGCAGCGAACCCATCTGCAAACCGATGACGGTGACAATGGGAATAAGCGCATTGCGTAAAGCATGTTTAATGATAACTACATTTTCTTTCAGTCCCTTGGCTCTGGCAGTTCTGATGTAATCCTGCCTGATTGTCTCCAGCATCGTGGCCCTGGTCATGCGGGCAATAACGGCAGTAGAATAGGAGCCTAATGCTACTGCCGGCATGATAAGATGCTTAAGAACATCCCCAAAAGCGTCCATATTGCCGGTGACCAGCGCATCAATGAGATACATTCCTGTGACATTGTCAGGCTGCATGCCAATAGTTACCCGCCCGGAAGCCGGCAGCCAGCCCAAGGTTACTGAGAATAAAATAATCATCATTAAACCCAGCCAGAATATCGGCATGCTGACACCGCAAAGAGCCACCACCATTGCCCCGTAGTCAAATATGGAGTTTTGCTTAACTGCTGAGATCACCCCCAGCACAATCCCTAACACGGCAGCGATACAAATGGCTGCTACCGCCAGTTCCACCGTTGCCGGGAACCGCTTCATCAATTCACCGCTGATTGAAGTCTTGGTAATTACCGAATTGCCCAAATCACCCTGTACCGCCTTGGACAAATAATCAGCGAACTGAACATATACAGGTTTGTTAAGCCCTAATTCTTCCCGCAGCGCTGCTACCCGGTCGGTAGTAGCATGTTCGCCTAAAATGATAGTGGCAGGATCAACAGTAAATGAATGCATGACCACAAAAGTGGCCAAGGATACGCCAAGCAATACGGGAAACAACAACAATAGCCGCCGAATAATATACTTTATCATAACATCCTCCCACAAAAACAGGGTGATTTCGCTCCAACCGAAACCACCCTGTTTCCGTTTGTTACTCTTTACTTACTGTTTCCAGCCACATATTGCCGGTTGGATGTAACTCCACACCTTTAATATTCGGACGGCTGGCTTTCATATCCATACCATGGCTTAACAGCACCCAAGGTGCGTCCTCCACCACAATTTTCTGGGCGTCAGCATAAATCGCCGCCCGTTTTGCCGGGTCCATAGTAATACGACCTTGCTCAATCAACTCATCCAGTTTGGCATTGGAGAATTTCGAAGCATTTAGACCACCCTTAATCTGGGCTGTTTCCAGCAGCATCAGGAAATTATCGGCATCGCCATTGTCACCGATCCAGCCATAGAAGTAGGCGTCCCCTTCACCGTCTTTCAAGATTTGTTTATATTCTTTCCAGGGGTAGGACTTGATGTTCATTTTAACGCCGATTTTAGCTAGGTCTGCCTGGATGGCAGCCGCCAGTTTTTCCCCATTAACCGGGTTGTAAGGCCGGGGGTTGGAATAAGTAATGACATTAAATTCAAAACCATTGGGATAACCGGCTTCGGCAAGCAATTTTTTCGCTTCCTCCGGGTTGTAGTCATAAGGTTTTACGTCTTTGGAATAGCCGGGAATAAAACTTGGTAAAATGGAATTAGGCACTTTAGCATAGCCCTGATACAGATAATCCACCAGGTTTTGGCGGTTAATCGCCATACTGATTGCCTTACGAAGAATTAAGTTGTCAAATGGCTTTTTGTAAGTATAAAAACCCATATAGTTGATATTCATGCCATCAGCCTTGAGCACTGTCATGCCTTTGCTTTCCAGGGTCTTAACATCATTAGTGTCAATACCGTCGATAACATCCACCGCACCCGTCATCAGGTCGGATGCCCGAACTGAATTTTCTTTGGTAAATTTAAACACAATTTTACCAATTTTAGGTTTAGTGCCCCAATAGCCATCAAAGGCCGCCAGTTCAATTTGCTGGCCTTTGTCCCATTTTACAAACTTGTAAGGTCCGGTGCCTACTGCATTTTCCATCAGTTTGTCGCCATACTTATTGATGGCTTCCGGGCTGATTATTGGCGCTGCCGTTGTCATCGCCAGATTCGCCAGGAAAGATGCATTTGGTTTTTCCAGGATGATCTTCACCGTATAATCATCTACTACTTCCACCTTGCTGACTCCCGCAAAGGTAAAGTCGGCATAAGGCATGTCATCTTTACGCTGCGGCGGTAACTGCCGGTCAAAATTAACTTTTACCGCCTGGGCGTTAAATGGCGTGCCGTCATGGAATTTGACTCCCTGACGCAGTTTAAAAACAATCTCTTTGCCGTCAGGACTTATTTTCCACTCTGTTGCCAATAATGGCTCGACCTCGGTAGTATTGCCTGCTTTATACCGCACCAGTCCTTCGTAAATCTGGTTGGTTACCTTGGCAGATTCGAGATCATCAAACATGGCCGGATCAAGACCGCGCGGGTCAGACCCCTGCGCATAAATCAGTACATTGGCCGGTCCGCTGGTGGATTTGGCCCCGCCGCCGCATCCGGCCAGCACCAGGCTCGTCACAAATACGGCAGCCAGTAGTAAAGCTATACTTTTTTTCCTCAAAACAAGATACCTCCTTGAAAATTTTTCCGAAAGATTAAATTAGTCACAAAACGTGAAATTTCCTGCAAGAAGGAGTGAAATAATTAAAAATAAATGTGTTTTTTTTAATGAAGTTAAGCTAGCTTTTTTCCGGTAAAATGTGGCAATATTAGTTTTAAAGCGTTACAATAATTAATAAAGCGGTCCCAAACGAATGTCATTAATGCCACTACAAAGAAAAAACTGATAAATTTCAGTATAGGATGCACAAAGGAGAAATCACATGCGTGATCAAATTGCCTATACCGCCAGCAGCTTTAGCCTTATTGCCAAATTTGTTCATAAAGTATTCCCACTGGTAAATACTGAGTTATCCATGTGGCAGCGCCATGCTGCCCGCGGTTGTCCCGAGCTGGCGGAACAAGCTTTGGCGAGTATCAGAGATAAAAAATTTCACTGTCAGGGCGGCAGTATCTATAGCTTATACGAAGGTGTAAACACACCGAACTTCGTTCGCTTGGTGGTAGCGCTGCAGACTATCAGCGACTACCTTGACAACTTATGCGACCGGGCGGGAATAGCCGATGAGCGAGCTTTCCGGCAGCTGCATCTGGCGATGAATGATGCCCTGGATCCTGATGCAGCTCCCCGGAACTACTATCAATACTACCCCTTCAGTGATGATGGCGGCTATCTCAAGGAGCTTGTTCACACCTGCCAGGAAGAAACAGCCAAACTGCCTGCCTACGCCATGGTAAAACCCGAAGTACTGCGTCTCAGCGGCCTTTACAGCGAACTTCAGACCTACAAACACCTTGACCTGACTATACGGGAAAGCAAAATGCTTGATTGGATCGGCAAGCACTTGCCGGATTATCCTGATATCAATCCCTGGGAATTTGCTGCCGCAACCGGATCGACTCTAGGTATGTTCATGCTGTGTGCCGCCGCCGCCAATCCGGGACTGACTACCACAGAAGCGGCTGCAGTCTCAGTTGCCTATTTCCCCTGGATAAGCGGCTTCCATATTCTTTTAGATTACTTTATCGATAGCGCTGAAGACCGCGAAAATGGCGATCTCAATTTTGTGTCTTACTATGCAAACGAACAGCAGACTTTGGAACGCTTATCGCACTTTAGCAAGCAGGCCATGCTCCAGGCAAAAAACATTGCAAACCCGCTCTTTGGCCAAAATGTCATCAGCGGTTTACTGGCCTTATACCTTTCCGACCCCAAAGCCAACAACCCCCGCGAAAAAGCCGTTAAAGATGCGCTGCTTAAATCGGCCGGCATTTATACTAACTTAATCTACAGGCTTTGCAAGCTGCTTAGGATGAAAAAAAGCATTTAAAAATAAAAAGATGGCTGCGGCAATGCCGCAGCCATCTTTTTATTTTTTCATCTGTGCCGCTTCCTTAATTAATGACACTGCCAATTCAGCAGTCTGATATAAATGTTCTTCCTTAATAAATTCATCAGTGGTATGTACCTTGGACATGCCGGTACCCAGCACGGCGGATGCTATGCCATAGTTATTAAAGAAATTGGCGTCACTGCCGCCGCCTGTACCCTCTAAGGCCGGTTTCAGTCCAGCGTTTTCAGCGGCCTTTACCGCCAGGGAAATCACAGCCATGTCCTTAGTAAGCACAAAAGGATTGTAAGCTCTGGCTATAGTTACTTCAGCCCGTCCGCCATTAGCTGCAGCCACCTGTTCAAAGGTTTCCTTCATATGCCTGGTCTGCTCCGCCAGTTTGTTCAAGTCACGGCTGCGGGCCTCGCAGGCCAGTTCCACTTTATCAGGCACAATGTTGGTGGCATGGCCGCCGGTGATAATTCCCACATTAGCGGTAGTCTCTTCGTCAATACGGCCCTGCTTCAACACCGCCAGTGCTTTGCCGGCCACTACGATCGCATTAATTCCTTCTTCCGGCGCAACTCCGGCATGGGCTTTTTTTCCATATACCACTACGTCAATCTGATCTTGTCCCGGCGCCATGATAACAATTGATCCCGGTGCGCCGCCTGCATCAAGAACATAACCCAAATCGGCCTTTAGCAATGATTTATCAATATTTTTTGAACCGTTTAGCCCGCCTTCTTCAGCGACAGTGAATACCACCTGAATATCGCCATGAGGAATGTCATTTTCCCGAATTACCCGTAATGCTTCCAAAATTGCCGCTATTCCGGATTTATCATCAGCCCCTAAAACAGTATCACCTGCTGATGTAATAACCCCGTCGTTGAGCTGCGGTTCAACCCCCGCACAGGGTTCGACGCAGTCCATATGAGCGCTCAGCAGCACTGCCGGTGCCCCTGTTACCGTACCTTGCAGATAGGCAATTATATTGCCGCAGTTGCCGTCAATTTTTCCGCCGGTATTATCTTCGTAAACATCGACATTTAATTCAGCCAGCCGGGCTTTTAAAATATCTGCCACTTCCCTTTCCGCCCTGGTTGAACACTTTATTTTCACCAGTTCGAAAAATTCGTTCAATACACGTTTTTGGTTAATCATCGCTATCATCTCCATGTCCTATATGGTTTTTTAACGGTAAGGATTCATTAACCGCCTAGAACGCCAAGGCCGCCAAGGAATTTATTTATAACATTATGTATTTTGTTATACTCTCATTAGCGTTCTTGACTTCCCTGATCTTTATCATGTAAATGTATACTTGAATTCCCTTGTCAACATACTAGCCCTAATATATTTATGAAAGGAACCGGGGAAACATGGCAAAAATTATCGCCCTCAAGTTCCCTGCCGGTAAATTAGCTGAGTTTCTCAGAGATCACGGTTATACAGTGATCGATATGTATGAAGCCAGCTATCCGGGACAGGCTGTTGACGCCATTCTCTACACCTGCTACCACCCTGACATGGTTTCTTTTCCTTTTAGTTTAGCCGAAACAGCCGATATTACCCTTGGCAACCTTCACCATGAATCGCAGGATTACCTGGCCGCCCTTCCGTTTAATATTACGGGGTTGAACCCGGAACAAATATTGGATTTGTTGCAGCAGCGACTACCCCGCCTTCGCTTTAACGCTCCTGATCTCCGGGCTTAATCAGGGTGCCTTTGGTAACAATATCTTCACCATACTTTTCCCGCAATTCATCTACTGCCTGGTAAAGAGCCATGCGTTTATCTGTTGTGGAAAAAAGTGACGCCTGCCCGGTGCCTTTTAGCAAATTAGAGGCAGTAATCCCCAGCAGCCTTATTCCTTCAGGCAAAGCAACCTTTGCACAAATGTCTTTCGCTGTTTCATAGATAACATCATCCAGACAAGTAGGCTCGGTAAGAGTCCGGCTGCGGGTAATTGTTTTAAAAGAAGCAAATCTTATTTTAACTGTTATCGTCCTTCCCGAGTACCCTTTCCGCCTTAAACGCCAGCCCACCTTTCCGGCCAGGTCCAGCAGATTGGCATAAATCTCGTCATTAGCAATTAAATTCTGGGCAAAAGTTATTTCCTTGCCGATTGACTTAGGTTCATGCCCCGGAATGACCGGCCGCTCATCCTGACCATGAGCCAACTGGTGAAGTTCATAAGCTGCATTGCCGCAATGCCGCTCCAACACCTTTACGTCCGTTTGCGCCAGCTGACCAATAGTATGTATCCCCAGCTTTTTCATGACCCCGGCTGTAACTTCGCCCACTCCCCATAGACAGTCGATAGGTATATCCCGCAACATTCGGGCCTCATCTCCCGGACGAATGACCACCAGACCGTCGGGTTTTTGCAAATCAGAAGCAAGTTTGGCCAAAAATTTATTTGCCGCTACGCCCGCTGAAGCGGTAAGGCCGATTTCATCTTTTATACGGGCCTTAATCCGGCGGGCAATATCCACCGGATCGCCCCATAACCGCTCCATTCCGCTGACATCCAAAAAAGCCTCATCCAACGAAAGCGGCTCAATAAGCGGCGAGAAATCGGCCAATATATGCTGTATTTCATGAGAAATTCTACTGTATTTTGCATGATCGCCAGGCAAGAAAATCCCCTGGGGACACCGCCGTCTTGCTTCCACCATCGGCATCGCCGAATGTACGCCAAACTTGCGGGCCTCGTAGGACGCGGTAGACACCACTCCTCTGACACTTAATCCACCGATAATAACAGGTTTCCCCCGCAAATCGGGATTATCACGCTGCTCCACCGCCGCATAAAAAGCATCCATATCAATATGTATAATCCACCGCTGCATAACCTCACCGTCCATTGAAAACGCAGTGCTCTTCTTGCACTATCCCGAAAAGTTATAAATTCTGCAAGAAAATAACCTATTATCATAATAGAACATGTGTTCACTATTGTAAATAGCAATTAATATAAAAAAGCCTGCTGGCATACCAGCAGGCTCTACTTGTTTAATGGCGGAGTGGCAGGGATTTGAACCCTGGCGAGCCTTACGACCCCTAACGATTTAGCAAACCGTCCTCTTCAGCCACTTGAGTACCACTCCGTGATTGAATATCAATGAAAAATCAAATATGGTATTAGAAAAATTCATATTTTAACACAGAATAAAATACTACCAACCATACCAGTCAGTAGTTCTGTCTTGCATTTAATGGCGGAGTGGCAGGGATTTGAACCCTGGCGGGAGTTACCCCCCCTAACGATTTAGCAAACCGTCCTCTTCAGCCACTTGAGTACCACTCCGTGATTGAACAACTATTGCAGTATACCATTAATATCAACTATATAGCAAGCGCCATTTATTGTCAAATAAATGGCGGAGGGGGTGGGATTCGAACCCACGGTCCCTTGCGGGATCACTGGTTTTCAAGACCAGCTCCATAAACCACTCGGACACCCCTCCGCGTCCGACACATTAAGTATTATACCAAACAAAATGCCCCTTTGTCAATAAATGCTGTGAAGGGAATTTAAGTAAAAATTCTTCAAAAGGAACGGGTTAACCGCCAAAAACGCCAAGAGCTTTCTTGTATTTCCCTTTATGACAGTTTTGCTTTTACACCAAAATATTTTCTTACTAATAGCAAGCGTTCTATTAAAATGAATTCCAATGTTTTCCTTGGCGACCTTGGCGTCCTTGGCGGTTAATCGTAGTGCCGCACTCTAGCCCCAGCGGCGTTTGGCTATAACACTCAACACATCCCCGTCATAACCGAAAACCGGGATACGGCGCAGCTCAAGCAGCCGGGAAGATTTAGAACATATACCGTTTACCACAGTAAACCCGGCAATATACCCATTTGCCTGAACTATTTTGAGAATAGTGCTGTTATAACTGCCGCGGGGATAAGAAACAGCATCTACAGGTATGCCCAAAATATCTTCCAGGACAGCTTTGGACTGAGACAACTCTTCCTGGACTTCATCAAGTGTCATTTCAGTCAAGGGCCGGTGGCTCACGGTATGGGACCCAAAAGACATACCTGCCTCAGCCATTTTCTTAATATGCTCAGGCAGCATTCGGTCCTCATTAGTTAACAGCATACCTGTAACAATGAAAAAGGTTGCCTTCATGGAAAACTGCTGCAAAATAGGAAAGGCATTTTCGTAATTATCCAAATAACCGTCATCAAAAGTAATTAACACCGGTTTGTCCGGCAGATCCACTTTTTTATCCTGCAAATAATCCTCAAACTGTTTCAATGATATTGTTTGGTAACCGCTTTTAACCAACTGCGTCAAATCGGCAGTAAACCGTTCAGGTGTAATAGTCAGACCACCCGCAGTATATCCTACCCGGTGGTACAATAATGCTGGTATTTCCTTACCGGCCGCCTCTACCTTTAATGAGTTTTTGTAAAGAGAGTCAATACAGCCAACTGACAATATTGAACTTATGCACATTGTTACAAATTGACGACGCGTCAGCATATTTTGCGCCCCCTGTTATGTAAGATCTAGGAGTTTGTTGCAAAAGTCATTTTACTGCCAGCCCGTCCACAATATATCTACATTTATCTAACGATAAACCCTATATTAAAGGCTGTTACAAAATACCCGTCTCTGTCGTTAGGCCTTTCAGTAGTAACCAGATGTGTCTTTGCTGTGCGGTTTCCCGGCGTTAACATCAGGGTATTTTATAACAGTTTAAAAGAATATTAAGGAAAGTGTGTTTTTTGAAACACACTCTATTGTGGACATTTTGGATGATTCAAGGGCTTTGCAACAATCTCCTAGCTGGCATATTGATATCTGAATTTTTGGGTCTGCCACTTGCATCGCTATACGACATTAATAATTTCGACAAAGTTTGTCACAATCCTGCGACATATTCACCACATTTAAGGACAAGTCTGTCCATTCCAGGTAATGTGCAATGGAAACTGCCAGAAATTATTACAAAAATATCTATAAATTTTAAAATAAATGTTGAAATATGTCAATCACCTATGTAGAATTAAGTTAGTGAGTATTCACTAACTGAAAGGAGATTTCATTATAAAACATTATCTTTCTCGCAAAGATAGTATCGTATTAAGTATAAAATATTTAGCAATTTCGTAATATACATTGACGGACTGCTTGAACAGGCAAAGTTACAAGGAGAAATATCCGGTTATTTTACTTGCGAAGAATTTGTCGATATTCTGCTTGGCTATTTTCGATCACTAATTATTAAATGGCGAATGAGTGATTATAATTTCTCTTTAAAAGATACTACTGTAACGACCATAGCAAAACTGCTTGATAACTATAGACTGGTGGTATTAAGGGAACCATTCTGCAGAAATAATTAACAATCTAAAATCAGCTAATAATGTGGGAGGATGGCTATTATGAAAAAAGTGCTAATAATCGATGATGCATTATTTATGAGGACCAGCCTTAAAATGATGCTGGAGAAAAACGGTTTTCAAGTCGTTGGCGAAGCCGAAAATGGAGTAGTCGGTATCAAAAAGTTTCAAGAACTTAAACCGGATATTGTAACAATGGATATTACCATGCCAGAAATGGATGGTCTGCAGGCATTACAGGAAATAAAAAAAATTGACCCTGAAGCAAATATAGTAGTTGTGTCGGCCATGGGCCAGCAAGCTTGTGTTGTCGATGCCATTACCCATGGAGCCAAGACTTTTATAGTTAAACCCTTCCAGGAAGAACATATAATTAAAACTTTAAGCAATTTATAAAAACCCAGGCTTAGAAGATTGGAAGTGGTTTTATTGTCAAACGATATTGGTCAGGAACCAATGCTGGAAATATTTATTTTTGAAACCCTTCAACTGGTAGAGCAACTTGAGCAAGCGATGCTGAGCAGCGAACAGGAAAATGGATTTTCCCCGGCATCAATTAATCAAATTTTCAGAATTATGCATACGATTAAAAGTTCAGCCGCTATGATGCTATTTAAGAATATCTCCGCTTTAGCCCATTCGACTGAGGATTTATTTTTCTTTATCAGAGAACAAAAGCCGGAAATAATTGACCAGTCCAAACTTACGGATATAATTTTGGAAGGTATTGACTACATAAAAAATGAAATGGCGAAAATCCAAAACGGCCAACGATCGGATACGGATGCATCCGATCTGATCAACAAGATACGATCGACACTGGAAGAACTAAAAACCGAGCATCCATCGCCAGATCAAACAGCAACAGACCAAAATAGAGAGACAAGCCCGCAAAAGTACTATATTGCTCCCTGTAAATCTACGGCTGTAAACAGGAAGATTTATAAATCGGTTATTTTTTTCGAAGATGGCTGTGAGATGGAAAACGTCAGAGCTTTTGCGGTAGTCCACCATCTTAAAGGATTAGCGGAAGAAATACAATACGTCCCGGAAGACATTATTGGCAATGAAGCCACCGCCGGGATTATCCGCAAAGACGGCTTTACTATCTACTTTGCATCAGACCGCCCGCGGGATGAACTGCAATGTTTCTTTCAACAAACATCATTTCTCAGGAAATTCGATTTAGCAGAAGTACAGGCCAGCAACGCTTTAGCTAAAGCCGGAAAACGGCAAATTATTTTAGATGACCTTCCAAATACACCGTCGCCGGAAGCAGTGCAAAAAGACATGCAATCCGGTAATACCCAGCAAAGCATCATCAGTGTGAATGTATCTAAATTGGACAAGCTGATGGATATTGTGGGAGAGCTGGTAATTGCGGAAGCTATGGTCACCCAAAACCCGGATCTGAACGGTTTGAAACTGGACAGCTTTTACAAGGCGGCCAGGCAGTTGCATAAAATTACCGGTGAATTGCAAGACATAGTTATGTCGGTACGTATGGTCCCCCTCACCCCGACATTTCAAAAAATGAACCGTGTTGCCAGAGATGCCGGTAAATGCCTGCAGAAAAATGTAACACTGGAAATTGTCGGAGCAGAGACGGAAGTTGATAAAAATATTATTGAACACATCTCCGATCCACTCATGCATTTAATCCGCAATGCCGTAGACCATGGAATTGAATCTGAATCTGAAAGAACGGACCTCGGTAAACCGCCGAAAGGAAAAATAATTCTTGAAGCAAAAAATGCCGGCGGTGATGTGTGGATTATTGTCAAAGACGACGGAAAAGGTCTTAATAAAGAAAAAATATTAAAAATAGCCCGGGAAAACGGTCTTACAAATAAACCGGACAGTGAACTAACAGATAAGGAGATATACAGTTTCATCTTTCTGCCGGGTTTCTCCACCAAAGACCAGGTAACTGAACTGTCGGGACGCGGTGTGGGCATGGATGTGGTTACAAAGAATATCGAGAAGATTGGCGGCACCATCCAGATAGAAAGCCAGCCGGACGAAGGAACAACTATATCAATAAAGATTCCCCTTACATTGGCCATAATTGACGGTATGACAATTAAGGTTGGCAATTCCCGGTATACTATCCCCATTACATCGATTAGGGAATCATTCCGTGCCAAAGAAGAAAACGTCATAATTGACCCTCACGGCAACGAAATGGTCCTTATCCGGGGTAAGTGCTATCCCTTAATGCGCCTGCATGAGATATACGGTATTCAAACCGACATTACAGATATTTACAATGGAATTATCGTCATGGTAGAAAGCAACACCCAGCATTTTTGTTTCTTTGCCGATGCATTATTAGGGCAGCAACAGGTTGTGGTAAAAGCATTGCCTGGCTACATCAAAAAGGTAAGGGGGTTAGCTGGCTGCACCTTATTAGGAGATGGCAATATCAGTCTCATTTTGGATATTGACAGCTTTATCCATTGCTTCATGTAAATACGTTAGAAAGGAGTTGTGCAGATGGTGGATTTTGCGGAAGAGACTTTAGAAACCCAGGAAGACACGCAAAAGGGAAAATTCCTGACATTTTCTATCGGCAAGGAAGAATACGGCATCGAGATTCAATACGTAACAGAAATAACCGGCCTACAGGCCATAACGGAAGTGCCTGAACTGCCAAATTATATTAAAGGCATTATAAATCTACGGGGAAAAATTATTCCGGTAATGGATGTACGACTGCGTTTTAAGAAAGAGCCGCGGGAATATAATGACCGTACCTGCGTAATTGTAATCGATATTAGGAATATTACCATTGGTCTTATTGTTGATACAGTTTCCGAAGTGTTGGCAATACCGGAGCAGGAAATTGTTTCTCCGCCTGAAATGACCAAAGCTTTTCATAACAGATATATACAGGGAATCGGTAAAAGCAGCAATGGCGTAAAATTGCTGCTGGATTGCGAAAAACTGATCAGTGACGAAGACACTGCTTGTCTAATGGAATTAAACTAGCTAGTTGTGGATTAGGAAAACCATAGACAGTAACCAAGGAGGGTATGTACCTATGAAATGGTTCTACGATTTGAAGATCTCGACAAAACTGATAAGCGCCTTTATTCTGGTGGCGATAATCGCAGGAATTGTGGGTTATATAGGCATTAAAAATATTAGGGACATCGACAATAAGTTCACAGCCTTATGGGAAGAATTTGGTATCGCCATCGGTGACATCGGCGAGGCGGAAATAACCTATCAGCGCTCCCGGATAGCTTTACGGGATTTAATGCTTGACAAAAATATTGCCGACAAGAATAACCATGTTGCAACCATCAGGCAACTTGATAAAAAAATGGATGAAGACCTGTCAAGATTTGAAAAAAGCCTCCGTACTGAAGAAGGTAAAAAAGAATTTGCCAGACTAAAAACAGCAATCAGCACTTTCACTCCTGTCCGTGAGCGAATAATAAGCCTGGCGCTGGCAAATCAGGAAAACCAGGCCCTTGCGCTAATGCACAGCGAAGGAACCAAATTGGCTGAAGACATAAACGCTTCCCTGGAAAAGCTGCAGGAATTAAAGGTTACTAAAGGAAGTGAACGCGCCAGCGAATATACCGAGCAGACGAATGATACCGTGAAAGTAATGGTCACAATAATATTTATTGCCATAGCCCTGGCAATCGCATTAGGTATATTTATTGCCCGTCAAATCAGCAGCCCGTTAGGCAATTTAGTGGCTGCCTCGGAAAAAATTGCCGGCGGCAATCTGGATGTTACTATTGACATTAACTCCAAAGATGAAACAGGCCTGTTAGCAGGCGCTTTTATCAAAATGGCTGACCATATTAATGAAGTCATGAGTAATATCAATTCTTCCGCCGAACAGGTAGCGGCAGCCTCCAGACAGGTATCCGATTCCAGTCAGGCACTGTCCCAGGGTTCAACGGAACAGGCCGCTTCAGTCGAAGAACTGACCGCATCATTGGAAGAAATAGCCTCTCAAACCAAACAAAATGCTCTCAATGCCAATCAGGCCAATGAACTTGCCACATCGGCCAAGGACAATGCCGCCCGCGGCAACGGTGAAATGAAGGAAATGCTGCACGCTATGGAAGAAATCAATGATTCTTCCGCCAGTATTTCTAAAATCATTAAAGTAATCGACGAAATAGCCTTTCAGACCAATATTCTGGCCTTAAACGCTGCAGTAGAGGCTGCCAGAGCCGGTCAACATGGCAAAGGCTTTGCCGTGGTAGCTGAGGAAGTACGCAACCTGGCAGCGCGAAGTGCCAATGCCGCCAAGGAAACAACGGCAATGATTGAAGGTTCCATTAAGAAGGTTGAAGCCGGCACCAAAATAGCAAATGAAACTGCACACGCATTAAGCCAGATAGTAGAAGGCGTCGCTGAAGCAGCCGCACTGGTGTCCGACATAGCCAGCGCTTCCAATGAGCAGGCAACAGCGATTGCCCAGATAAACCAGGGTATTTCCCAGGTATCGCAAGTAACCCAGACAAACTCGGCCACTGCGGAAGAAAGTGCGGCCGCCAGTGAAGAACTTTCCAGCCAGGCGGAAGTATTACGGGCAATGGTAAGCAAATTTACTCTAAAAAAAAGCAGTCAACTGTCCGGGAATTTAGACACTTTACGCCCGGATATTATCAGGATGCTGGAGAATATGTCCGGAAGCCGTAATCCGGTGCAACCGTGTGAAGATCCGAACAATTCTTCCGGCAAACCCGCCAACCCTAAAATTGAAATATCCCTTGGCAATGATTTTGGCAAGTATTAAAGGTTATCAGGGTTGGGTGAAAGCCAAATGATTGAAATATCGGATAAAGAGTTTCAACAACTAGCTGAATTTGTACGAGAACGCTATGGCATAAATTTAGGCAAAGAAAAACGGGCTCTTGTCATGGGACGATTGCAAAACGTATTGTTGAACAACAATTTTGCCAGTTTTTCCGCCTTTTACGATCATGTCATTTCGGACAAAACCGGAAACGCCATCACAACTCTAGTCAACAGATTATCCACCAATCACACTTTTTTTATGCGGGAATCCGATCACTTCCAGTTTTTTAAAAATACAGTGCTGCCCTATTTAGTTTCAGCTGTAGCAAACAGAGATTTACGTATCTGGAGCGCCGGCTGCTCAACAGGGGAAGAACCTTATACCCTGGCAATGATTATCGCGGACTTTTTAGGCTCTGCCAAAGCTACGTGGGATACTAAAGTTCTGGCTACTGATATTTCCGCCAATTGTTTACAAACAGCTGCAAGGGGGGTCTATTTAAATGACAATGTCGCATCCCTGCCGGCAAGCTGGAAACTTGAGTATTTTAAAAAATTAGACGCAGATAACAGCATGCTTGTCGACCGTATCAAAAATGAAATTATCTTCCGGAATTTCAATCTGATGCAGCCCTTCCCATTTAAAAAGCGGTTTCATGTAATCTTTTGCCGAAATGTTATGATTTATTTTAATGCCCATACCAAGGCTGAGCTAATCAATAAGTTTTATGATTTTACCGAACCGGGAGGATATCTGTTTATCGGGCATGCTGAATCCTTGCAGCGGGATAATACCCCATATAAGTACATAATACCGGCAGTCTACAGAAAGGATTAGATCCTTGTGATCATACGAAAAAAAATAAAAGTACTAATTGTGGACGACTCACTGGTTTTTAGAGAAACACTGGCCAGAGGTGTCGCTTTAGATAATGGAATTGAAGTCGTTGCAACTGCTTCAGATCCCTACGATGCCCGCGACAAACTAATTGAATATGAACCGGATGTAATGATCCTGGATGTTGAGATGCCAAAAATGAATGGTATTGATTTCTTGCGCCGGTTAATGCCGCAGTACCCTATTCCAACAGTAATTGTGAGTGCGGCCGGCCAGAATGTTTTCGAAGCCTTAAAAGTCGGCGCAGTTGACTTCGTGACTAAGCCTGATCTCAATAATATTAAAGGATTGGAAAATCTAATAAATGAATTGATTGTAAAAACTAAAATTGCATCTGTGTCCAAAGTAGGTCATTGGAAATGCAGTACTTCACAAACCGTTGATAACAAATCCGATGTTGACTCTACCGGTAAAATTATCGCTATAGGCTCTTCAACAGGAGGAACGGAGGCTATATTCGCCATTCTCAAAAAATTTCCCAAGAATGCTCCGGGAATAGTAATCGTCCAGCATATGCCTCCTAACTTTACCCGGATGTATGCCGAACGTTTGAATAACTCCTGCCTGCTAGAAGTCAGAGAAGCAAAAAACGGTGATAAAATTTATCCCGGACTAGCCTTGATAGCGCCAGGCGATTATCATATGCGGGTTCGAAAAGCAGGTAAACTATATACAGTCGAATGCTTTAAGGGGGAAAAGGTTAGCGGCCATTGTCCCTCGGTAGACGTATTGTTCGAATCGGTAGCTAATTCGGCTGGGCCTGATGCAATTGGCGTAATTTTAACAGGCATGGGATCCGACGGTGCTAAAGGATTGCTTGCCATGCGGCAAAAAGGCGCACGGACAATCGGACAAAATGAACAGTCCTGTGTAGTTTATGGCATGCCTAAGGCAGCCTATGACATTGGAGCTGTCGAAAAGCAAACTTCACTAGGTGATATCCCGCATTGGGTGTATAAGATGTTGTCACGCAGACTAAAGTAGCCGCCAAAAATTGCGCGAGAAAAAGGTGATATTCATGGAAAAGAATATCGGCATGAGTTTAAATGCACCTTACAAACATCTACTAGCAGAAATGCAAGAACTTATTGAAGAGAATGAACGGCTTAACGCCGTCTTGCTTAGTATCGGCGATGGAGTAATTATTACAGACGCAAATGGTTGTATAAATTTTTTAAACGAAGCCGGTGAAAAAATCACCGGCTGGTCTCATAGGGAAGTCCAAGGCAGACACGTCGATGAAATCTTCCGGATAATCAACGTTAAAACCCGCGAATCTGTGCAAAGACTGCTGTCTACTGTCATGCAAGGCGAATCTGGTATCGGAGTGCCGCGGGATACAGTAATTATTGCCAAGGATGGAAGTGAAGCGTACATCTCAGTGAATGCATCCCCTGTTAAACATAGCTGCGCTATAATAACCGGCGTGGTTATTGTATTCCGGGATATAACAAGAATTAGAAACACCGAAGAACAAATATTGGATAACCAGAAGAGACTGGCCACGATCTTTAATGCCGCACCAGTAGCAATGGTAATTATTAATGAAAACTATCAAATCAAGCGGGCGAATGAAGCAGCACTTGAATTACTAAAGCGGGATTTCATTGATATTTGCGAACAGGCTATTGGCAATGGTTTTCGTTGTTCGCACAGCTATGATGATCCTCGCGGCTGCAGCTTCAGTAGTGCCTGCCAGCAATGTCATCTCAGGCAAATGCTGCGCCAAGTGTCCAAATGCCTGGAACCCCAGGCATTGGAATCCCGGTGGCAGCTCCTGATCGATGGTGATAAAACCGATTATTGGTTTAAGATTAGAACGGTTCCTATGCCGGTGGACGGAAAATATCATATGCTTGTCGTTTTTAGTGATGTAACGGATTATAAAATTGCGGAAAAAGAACTCCGCAACGCCAAAGAGGCGGCAGAGGTTGCCAATCGTGCCAAAAGCCAATTTCTCGCTAATATGAGTCATGAAATCCGCACCCCCTTAAATGGATTGCTTGGCATGATCGATTTAACGCTCCTTACAAATTTAACCGACGAGCAAAAAGAAAATTTGAATATTGCCAAAGACTGTGCCAATTCCCTACTAAGTGTGATTAACGATATTTTGGATATTTCCAAAATGGAAGCAGGCAAACTGATTATTAACAGTGTAAACTTTGATATTAAAAGCTTAATTGCCAAAACCATCCTGCTTCACTCTGTCCGCGCCCGCGAAAAAGGATTATCGCTTAGTTATCAGATTACCAATGACCTGCCGGCATATGTTATTGGAGACCCAAACAGGCTGCAGCAGATTCTGAATAACCTGATAAGTAATGCTATAAAATTTACCGATATCGGCCATGTAATCCTTCTTGTCGAGCAGCAATCATCCGCCAACGGCGATATATTGCTAAAATTCATAGTTTCCGATACAGGAATAGGCATATCACCTGATGAGATGCCTCATTTATTCAGAAACTTCAGCCAGGTAGACGGATCATATACACGAAAATATGGTGGAACAGGTTTAGGCCTGGCCATATCGAAGCAGCTTATTGAACTTATGTCCGGAAATATCGGCGTAACAAGTGAAAAGGGAAAAGGCAGCCAGTTTTTTTTCACAATTAAATTTGAGACAGGTCAGCCTGAAAGCAGCGTGCCCCAATCTGCTCTCGAAGAACAGTCCCTTGAATCCGAATTAGCCATCCTGCTTGTCGAAGATGACAAAGGAAATCAAATACTAATTAACCGCATGCTCAGCAGAAAAGGTTATGAAGTGGAAATAGCCAATAACGGCCATGAAGCTTTGCAGATACTAACTGCCAAAAAATTTGACATAATTCTAATGGATATACAAATGCCGGAAATGGATGGAATTCAAACAACCGCGAAGATACGTGAATTGGAAAAAAACTCAAATGATCACATTCCGATTATTGCCGTAACAGCTCACGCCTTACAAGGAGACAAAGAGAAATTCCTGGCAGCGGGTATGGATGAATATTTATCCAAACCAGTCCAACTAAATGAACTTTTCGCGGTGATTGAAAAAATGGCGGCAAAATCCGGGGAGCAAAAAATTTTGGCTTTATTGGAAGAAGAAGATGCAGATAAGAAAAATATACAAGAAACCCAGCCCCCGGAAAGGCAAGCCAGAATTAATGATATCTCCGGCTGCATTGATAAGTTAAGCTTTTTTTCCAATCAAGACGATTTTGTTATTATTGAAAATTTAGCTCATCTGCTTAAAGCCTCTGCTGCCGGAATTGGTGCAAATTCAATAAAAAATACGGCTTTCCGGATTGAACTTGCCGCAAGAAAGGAAGACTCCGGCGAAATTAACCAGTTGCAAAAATTGTTAAAACAAGAGTTTGAAAACTATAAGTCAACTATATAAGGAGAGATTGTAATGAAGATACTTATAGCGGAAGACGACTTGGCGAGCAGGAAGTTTTTATATAAAATACTATCTCAATATGGGGACTGTGATCTTACCGTAAATGGCATCGAAGCCGTAGAAGCATTTCTTACTGCCTGGGATTTAAAAGCCCCTTACGATTTAATATGCCTTGATATTATGATGCCTAAAGTTGATGGTATCAAAGCATTGAAAGCTATCCGTGATCTGGAAAAACAGAAGGGAGTACAGGAACCGGATAGAGCTAAAGTAATTATGATTACAGCTTTAAATGATACGGAATCAGTATTTAGCTCTTTCCAAACAGGCTGTGAAGCATATGCGGCAAAACCGATTGATACGGAAAAACTTATTGAAGTTATAAAAGATCTTGGACTGAATGTGTAGATTCAATATAAAAAGACCGCATTTTTACGAAAAATGCAGTCTTTTTATTATCTATACCATTTTAGCCTAAACCGGGGGAAGTAACGGCTATATAGAATTAAAAGTAATAAAAAATGTCGTCCCTTTAGCCCCGCTTTCAATTTCAATTTTGGCCTTATGTCGTCTAGCTATACTATAACAGACAGTCAAACCCAGGCCGGTGCCGTTTTCCTTGGTAGTAAAGAATGGTGTTCCCAGCTTTTCCTTAATATCAAGGGGAATACCCGGTCCTTCATCATGTATAGCCAGAATTACCTGCTCGTTCGGCGCAATACTGGTTTTTATCTCAATTGTGCCATTTACCGTCATGGCCTCCAATCCATTACGGACCAAATTCAGCAGACACTGTCTGATTTCCTTTTCTTCAGCCATTATATCAGGTATATCCGCCAGTAGTAATTTAACTTGATGGCCTTTCCGCAAAGCATCAGCCTGCATCAAAGGAAATAGGGCCTCAATAACCTTATTTAGGTTTAATGGCCTTATATCCAGCGACTTGTCCTTAGCTAGCGACAGGAAATCGCTAATAATCATGTTGGCCCGGTCCAGCTCCTCAATCATGACGGAAAGCGAATCTCCGTATTGATCGAAATTTGGCCGTCCAAGGAACCATTGCAAATAACCGCGCACAGTCGTCATCGGATTGCGGACCTCATGTCCAATGCTGGCAGCCATTTCGCCAATAAGATTCAAGTTTTCAAACCGTCTCATTTCTTTGGTAATCTGCTGATATTCAGTAATATTAGTCAAAGTAATGATATAACCTAAAAATTCACCCGGCCATTCACCTTGTAGAAATCCCGCACTAAGCAAGAAACTGGAAGAATCCCCATCAGGTTTATTATTATACACCTTTAGAGAACGTATGGGACCTGACTGCAGTTCTTGCCATATATCAAGTCTTTCACCAGTCGTTTCTTTATATAAAGAAATATCGGCGGCAAAAGAGCCCCGATCCATCCCTGCCCCCAGGAAATCATAAGCCAGCGTATTTGCTTCCACAATTCTTCCTGTCTGGTTGCAAATAATTATCGCTTCTCCAGCCTGATTAAATACTGTACGCATCAAACACTCGGCACTTTTTAATTCCGTCAGATCAGTAATAACAATGCAGGCATACAATTCTCCTTCAATATTTAAGATTCTTCCTGAAGCAAGCACCGGTACAATAATATTATTTTTAGCCCGTAACGTCAGCTCGAATTTAAAATTACTGTCCTGCCGGATAAAATGTTCCTTTAGGTCGCGGATTGAATAGTTTACAAACCGAAATAAAGATTGACCTCTCAGTTCCTCCAATGGAGTTCTCAACATTTCCGCAAAATTTTTATTACTAAAAAGAATAGTTCCATTTGACGCAAGGGTGACATACCCTTCTTGCATTTCTTCCACTAAAGCGCGGTACAAATAATCTGCGCCTTTTAGAATATAAATCTGATCATCGTCCTCTCCCTGGACAAATAACGCATCAATTTCGCCATACTTTATAGCATCCAAAATACTGTTTGCTTCATTTAACTGACGTCGCAACTCATCGTTTTCCGCGATTAGCGCCTGAACTTCATTGGCGTCATTCGGCACCATATCTTTTCCCATCCTTTTATCTTTATAAATACATCAATAAACCGCCCTGGAATTATCAAGGACGATATTCATATTCGCTTAAATTATATTTAATCTTTCTAATACCCGGTGAGTGTTGGAAAGATCACCGACAATTTTAATCAAAGGTGGCGGCAGTTTACGGACGAGTGTCGGAATAACAAGCACCTGATCAATATGACCGGATTGTGGATTCTCAATAAGATCAATTACCTCAAGGCTATATTGTCCTGACAAGTAAGTTTCACAAATTCTTTGGAGATTGGTAATTGCTTTGAGCGATTTTGGTGTCTGCCCGGCAATATATAATCGTAATACCCATTGGTCTTGTCTATACTCTTTCTGATCCCCAATGCTCATAATTCCGCCTCCACCATTCTGCTCAACACCCATTTCGAAATCAACGCTTTCACGTATATTTCTGCCGGTATCTTTACCCTATAAATAAACTACCGCTGGCAAATTTAATGGCATTTATTGTGGCAATTCCCATAATGAATACTAATTTCGCTATAATTATACAATATCCTGCTAATAACTATGAAATGAAGAAACGGCAGCCTGTGCTGCCGTTAAAATGTGCCTGTTTCCAAATATTTTAAGGCATCTTCCCTTTCCGCCCGCCATCTGGCAAATAACCCTGGTCTATCTGCCGGACTTCCTGCCGACCAGGACATGTCAGTAAGTTTTACTTCGTAAATATTATAAATAATATCATAGTCACTCATGCTATTGAGATCCTGCCCAACCAAATCAGCGGCATCGCTAAATACTTCCGCTCCATATGTCGGGCCATGCTGTACACAGTTTGACCATAACACTGCTTTTAAAGCATCACTGTGTCCGGAAATATCAAATCCATATTTTTCGATTAAGATTTGTGCGCCGGCATCATAATATTCGGGTTTAACATAATCGTCCTGCAAGGTGGCAAACCCTTCCGGATCGATATTGCCAATTTCCTGCCATTTGTTAACAAATGATTGGTCATATGCCGGGTCGCCGGCTATCAGCAATTGCTTTCCATATTCATCATACGGAGCAGGCTGTTGGCAAAGCCAATTTACAAAATCCTGCACTTTTCCGGCTGCACTTGAGAATTGATAAATACCATAACTCCAGCCGCCGGCGTCGTTATTGTCTTGCGATACAGCAGCCGGATCGCCGCCGCTTTCATATTTCGCACTTAAAGCTCCTATTCTCATAAAATATTCCTCCCAGTCCCAGTATGAAAATCGGCCTGATAGACAACTATTTTTTTAGATGCATCTATATCTGAACATTCCCGCAATGTGCACATATAAACCCCTGTTTCCCAGGAAATATCCGTCCAACTACCAACGGTATATTATATTCTGTAAATAAAAAAAAGGAAACCCAAAGGGCTTCCTCTTATATATGTTTACAGCCGGGCATGCTGAAAATCCGGACATACTTATCATAAATAAAGAAATGCCCGGCGGCAAAGCCGCCGGGCAAAAGGTTAGATAGTGACCGACTATTTAAATAATATAATAAGTTTATGACAAAAATGTGACAATTAGATTATTAAATTTTTGTGTAACTAAATTATGATAGAAATTGATAATTTTCATACATATATCGCCTTTAACTTGCATATATTGCTTTATATTCTTTTTTAGGGGAGGCATTACTAATGGACTTATCCATCTTTGTCGATTTACTGCTTACTACTTCCACGTTAACACCGTGGGTAATGGCTTGTGCTTTGCTCTGGTATTTGATTGCCTGTGTATTTGACAAGGCGTAAGCATATATGTATAACTCTAATTGTTCAAAACCAAAATAGATATAGAACTTAAAAATTATCAAGGAGATGATAGCATAAATACGTTAAAATTCTGCAGCACTACTATGAGTCAAGAACTGAGGGAACTAGTTGAAAAAGCCAAGACAGAATTTACAAATGTCCAAATTACGGTTGATCCCTGTGAAAACAGTGCCAGTGATCAAAAATACAGTGCGATAGCTAATGGTACACTTGTTACAGGCGATACCACCCATGTACTATTTGAACGAATCAAAAATATTATCGGTGAACGTGAAGTTGCTACAGACTATAATCGATAAAATATCGCACCCGGTCTACACCGGGTGCGATATTTTGTAAAGCCTTATCTTGCAGCTTTCCAGTCTACTGGATCATAGAATATGTATGTAAAAACAATCCTATTGATATAGCCGCCAAAGTTGCCATTGCTCCAATACCGTATACAATATATTTAACCATCCAAATATCTCCTTTCAAGCTTTGCGCCAGTCTGAACTGTAAAAAAATAATACCCGGCAACACTAAGTCACTGGGCAATGCAAAGTGGTTATTAATAGGGGAGAAAATCTATATATAAATAGAGAGTATTACCTCCCTATGAATTTTCTCTGTATTTATAATACAAAAGATTTATGACAAATATGTGACAGGTTTATTACAATTATGTCACAAAATATTCCTTGCTAAATGAATATATAAACCAATACCTGACGAGGAGGACACTAAAAAGGGAGGGTAAAATGAATGACCCTCCTTATATTTACCTCATCATATAATATCCCGATCTGATTGCACGAATATATATTCGCGCCGTTCCACTCCGTGTCCTCCGCGTACTCCGCGGTTCAAAACACTAGACCAAACTAGCTGCTGCCCAAGAACTTAAACTTTCTGATTAAATAAAAAATCCCGGTTTCCCGGGTAAGGCCAAGGGTGATTGGTTAATATATTATATTCACATGAACAGTGATCGGTTAATATCATGCGTAATACAATCGACAGACAACTATTGGAAATTATCCGGCTATTTTTGTTTAATATTCGCCAGGCACTCCTGACAAACATTTTTGCCTCTAAAATTAGTTACTTCGCCGACACTGCCACAAAATACACAAGCCAGTGAAGGCTCGTATTTCCGTAAAATTATCCGGTCATTATCCACATAAATTTCCAGTGGATCCTTTTCTTTAAGTTTTAGTGTATGACGCAATTTAACAGGAATAACCACCCTGCCGAGTTGGTCCAATTTTCGAACAATTCCGGTAGCTTTCATTATTTATTACCCCTTATTCAAAAATTTTTAGTAAAAATACCAATTCCTAAATTGTTAAAATATAAATTTAGAGCATTTATACGCTCTAAATCATTAGTAATTATTCTTAATTAGTAATTATATTGTATTACTATTTTCTCCAAAAAGCAATAGACTTTTTGAAAAAATATACCGCCAATCCAAGGAAAGACGGTAAAATATCGTTCATAGTAATAATAAAGGAAGTTCATTTATCTAGCTAATTATACCAGAAAATAAAGCCTGCCAGAAATTATACCTAGCAGGCTGAATGTATGTAATTTTGGGACAATCTTAACGGCGCCAGGATAAAAAGAAGGAATCATGATTTTCGAAACTTCTATGGTCGTCCCGGATAAAAACAAATACTCCTTCATGCCAGAATCCTACACTAACCAATTCATCCGAGTCGTTATAGAATAGCACCGCATCATTTATCCGGTGGCCATGATACCAAAAACCATGGCTTTCATGCCAGCTATAGGGATGTAATCCCGGGAACCTTTCCCCCCAGCCACGCTCATGCATAAACCGGCGGTCATCAATTATTAAATGAACATCCCGGCGCTCATGCCATCTAAAAGGCAAGTTCTCGTCTTCATGATAATAGGACGGATGCCAGCTTTCATGGTGATATGCCTGATGTGACCAATCATGGTGACGATAATCTCTTTCCGCGCTTACAACCGAAGAAAACATCATAATAAACAACGCGATAGCAAAAAACAAAATTTTTTTCATTATAAACGGCCCCCTTCATATGCTAATATTCTTTCAAAATTTCCTCAAATGCTGTTAACCTTTTCTCTTAATCATCTTCCTAAATTGCAGAATATATATGCAAATGTTTCGCAATGCCACACCCTCTCTATTAGTAACGATTATTCGTTAGTAATTACATTATATTATTGTTTTCTTTGAAAGGCAATACAATCCTGCGAATTCTGTAAAAAGGAAAAAAGCTATCTATCAAAGACAGACAGCTATTATCTGTGTTTTTGCTGATTTAAGGAGTGAAGAAGTCCTGCACTCCGTATAAACTGCCGCTTTGCGGGTCGCGTACCATCCCAATGCCTACTTCAACAAAGTTAGGGTCTAAAATATTGGCCCGATGGGGTGGACTATTCATCCAGCCGGTTTCTATCTTTTCAACCGTTTGATCATAAGCAATATTTTCTCCGGCATAACTATATCTCAGACCAGCTCTGCTCATCCGGTCAAATGGCGATTCTCCATCAGGATTGTCATGAGCAAAGAATTTTCTGTTAATCATGTCAGCTGCATGTGCCCTGGCGATTGCCGCAAGCCTTGCATTGAGTCTAAGCGGCGGCAGTCCATTTGCGGTACGGTCCGCATTAAGCAGCTCCAGCGCCTTTTGCTCCTCCGAAGTCAAAGTCACATCTTTACTATGAGAAAGTGAAACCTTACCGGCAATTGGTTCCTTGTCTTCGTCAATCGGAAAATCAATATGCCAGTCAACATGCCAGTGATTATAATGATTATTGGTTATGTTGTCTTTACGGAATTTCCATTGTCTTTGTTCGCCAGGATTTAAATTTACGTTCTGGTCATACACAGAAAAATCCGTTAAGCGCCGTTTGCTGCCACTGTCTGTTTGCACATCCACATGAAAATCAATACGATTTATGTGATTAATACGCGTATCGCCGACATTAATAAAGTATCCTTCAATAACTAAGGAATCGCCTTTGTCAAAATAAACATCTGTAGTTTTCCACTGCAATTCCGCGGCTGCACTGGCAATAGCAACAAAATTGCCAAGTACAAGAAATGATAGAACAAAGACACTTCCCCAGAATTTTCGCTTCATCTTTCCCTCGCAATAAGTTTATTTTAATTATAATATAACTCCTGTCAATTATAAAACCCGCCAGGCAACCAATTAGCAAAATAAAAGCCCGCCACCATATGCCAGCGGGCCAAACCGAATCCAATTTTTAAAATATTAATTATGCCAGGAAAGGAAGAAGGAATCATGATTTTCATAACTGGAACCATCATCACGGATCATGATAAATGCGCCATCATGCCAAAACCCTACACTGACAAGTTCATCCGAGTCATCATAGAACATTACCCCATCTGTTACACGATGGCCACGATACCAGAATTCCCGTCCTTCACCATGCCACCGGTAAGGATGCAGCCCTGGAAAACGCTCTCCCCAACCATGATGATACATACGTTCCATTCGATAATGGTAGAATCGATCACGGCGATCATGCCACCTAAAAGGCATACCTTCAGCCCAATGTCCTGCTGAACGCCAGTGGCCATCCCGGTAGGCAGAGTGTGACCAATCGTGATTACGATAGTGCCTGTACCGGGAATCGTGATCTCGCGAATCTTCCTGCCGATGCCTGTCACGGTCTGAGTCATCATAACGCGCAGCACTTGCTATCGAAGCCGTACCCATGATAAACACCGCCAAAACAAACAATAATACCTTTTTCATTTTGCTATCCTCCTCCCTTATTATAACTAATTATATCCATCATATGTGACAAAAATATGACAGTTGTGGCAATAACAGGACTACGCAAGACAAGGGGACGGTTCCATCATCTCGTTTGGCACAATAACTATTCTAAGCAAAAAATCCCTCAAAATTAAATTTAAAACACGAACGTTCTAAGTTTGGGAAATTTATTTTTTCATGGTTCATGTAAATATTTTCAAAAAAGTATTGACCTTTAAAGGAAAATAATGTATATTTAAGTTAGTAAATGATAATAATTATCGTTTACTAACAACTCAATAAATTGACCAGCTAAAGGAGCTGAGATATATGTTCTGCTATAAAGATTATGAAATGAAAGAATGTTGCGGGTGCTTTGAATCCTGCTGTTATGAAGACTGTGGATGCTGCGAGGAGTGTGAAGAATGTTGCTAAAAAAAGATTAAAACTGCCTCTTACGAGGCAGTTTTTCTTGTGATTTCAGATTATTTGCATATTCACATGCCTTTACGCCAATATGCTTCAATACGTACATCTTCATTACCAGCAACTACGCATAACAAGCCTGCGAGACCACTTACAACTAAACCGATAAATAAGATGACTTCCGTTTCCATTATTAATATACACCCCTTCTTAGTTGTTCATCCCGAATTGCTATGGCATTGTTTAGCATTTTATTTGCTGGTGATAAAGACTGTAAATATATGGTGGATAAGTACAGTTATTTTACCACTTAATTGTGACAATAATGTTACAAAATCTTCGAATTTAAAAATTTTTTATATAGCCAGTGCTCCAAATGAGCTGATGATACATAGATAAAATGTTATCACGCCAGTAATCCGTAGTTTATAATAAAATACCCCGCCTCGGCTGGGTTAGGCGGAGTACAAGCAAAAAATTCAAAATCAATGTCTACATAAATTATTTCCATGTTGTTTATGCTTTATGCAATGATACCCAAAGCTTGCAGCCAAAGCCATATAAATAATTTCCTTGGATTATTTAACCCCTGGATGGATGAGTCGCAGGCCATTTTGGAATATTAATTTGCGTATTTGCGGATAATCTGGATAAATAGTAGGCAGTACATAGGAGGAAGTCATTTCATGCAATCATTTGATCATATCAACTTTATCGCTTTTACAGGAATATTCTGGTTTATATTTTGGATATATTGGATTACCGCCGCAAAAAATCCTAAGTCCGTCCGTCGTCAAAATCATAAAGAACAAGCTTTTATCCTCATCAGGTTAGCCGTTTGTTTTGCGTTAGTTTATATGCCGCAATTTTCCCTAGGCTGGTTAGGATATCAACTAATAGTAAAAGGTGTTGCGACAGGTCTGGCCGGCAATTTCATTTGTGCAATAGGACTACTATTTGCCGTCTGGGCGCGACGGACTATAAATTCAAATTGGAACGATACTACTGCTTTAACAAAGCGGCATAAACTGGTACAGCAAGGACCATATAGGTTAGTCCGCCACCCCATTTATACCGGACTGCTACTGATTTGGCTCGGATCAGCCATTACCCTTGGCGAAGCAAGAGGCTTTTTGGCATTAGTGATAACTTTTTGGGGACTTTGGAATAAGCTGCAACAAGAAGAAGCTCTTTTATGCCAGCAATATCCCATAAGGTACCCCGAATATAAACAGAAAGTAAAGACCTTAATCCCGTTTTTATTGTAGACTTATGTAAAATCCGTTTGTTGAAAATTTAAAATAAACCGAAAGGAGGTAGTCAAATGAAGCCAAGATGTATATGCTTAAGTTTTGTCTTACTTTTGTTAATCACCTTTTTTTCAGGATGTTCCGCAAAACAAGCCAGCAACGCCGAAATTAAAAATTCGGCTGATGCAATTACTGAAGAAATACTTGTCGGCATGAATGAGGATAACTATGAAAAGTTTTCCGCAAACTTCGACCAAAAAATGAAAGACACGCTTACAGCAGAAAAGTTTAAAAATATCAATGCGGAAATTAAAGCAAAGATCGGTGAATACATTTCCAAGGAATATTTTAATACTGAGACAAAAGATTCGTATTCGATAATAATTTATAAAGCTAAATTCTCCAAAGAAACTGATGATGTTATTGTTCGGACAGTATTGAGCGAAAGCAACGGAAAAATATATGTTTCCGGATTTTGGTTAGACTCTCTTACGCTTCGCCAGTGAACTCTTCCAGCTAACGCTGAACATTCGGGACTTCGATGGGGGACTCTAACCCCCATCGAAGCAGCAAATTGGAACTTCCACTTATAGAAGTGGGGTCTTGGAATTAAAATGAAACTAGTTATCAAGAATAATCGTCCACACCCGGCAAGGGCCGTGAACACCAATGGAAAGATCCATTTCAATATCCGATGTCCGGCTGGGACCGGTAATAAAATCAACTGAAGCAGGTAGATTGTTCCCACCTTTTCGATTACTAAGATCGCGCATGACTGTGCTCATAGTGGCAACAAGATTAGCCCTCTTAAATACGGCAATATGTGCCGCCGGCAAAATACTGACAGCTCTCCCCTGGGATGGCTGACTAAATAAAGCCAGTGTACCGGTATAGCCAATGGCATAGTCCGCCCAGGTGATACCGACATCGGCTTTTTCGGCAGCCTCAATTAATTCCCGCCCCGGCCGTCCGGGAGACCAATAATCTATTTTTATACCTGCATTCTCAATATGAACATATTCCTTCAATTCTGGATGATCCCATATAATTACCCTTTTAGCCTTAAGCTCCTGCAGCCAAATATTAATTTGCCTTGATGCATCCTTACTGTCTCCGGCAAGATATACCCGGCCGCTCAGGACCTCCAGGTTGTTTTTAAACATCTCAAAAATCTGATCGTCCTCAAATTTTTGATCTTTCCAAAAAACCGGCGGACCAGTCTCGTCGCGCCCCGGAGGATCAGCCAATAGGTGTTTTCGGCCTATTGCTGCGGCAACATTGTGCAAAAATTTCTGTTCTCTGTCCCTGAACATTTAGCCACCACCAACTTTTTAGATTCTAGGGTTTTTCCTGCCAGACATTCCGGAAGGTCTTATTCGCCGCTGCCGGGAAATACCGGGAATTTGTCCAGTTGGATAAAGGCGGCGGTCCCGCTTTGATGTAACAGTTATCGACAAAAGGCTTCTGCGCAATTGCAGCCACCTTCATGGCAAATTTATACCTGCCAGGCAGCTTGAAAAAACGCCGCCACATGCCAAAGCTGAGGCGTTCCAGAGTTTGGGCGTATCCAGCATCAACCCGTTTTCGTCTGAGCTTTATTAGCAAGTCCTGTATGGGAATTTTCATGGGGCAAACGTTGCTGCACGCGGCACAAAGAGTAGATGCATAGGACAGTTCTCCCCAAAAGTTCAGGTCATTTTCCAGAAGTGGTGTCAGCACAGCGCCGATTGGTCCTCCGTATACTGATCCATAAGCATGTCCGCCAATCTGCCGGTATACCGGACAAACATTAAAACAAGCGCCGCAGCGAATACAATGAAGCACCTGGTGAAACTCAGGGTCAGCCAAAATACGTGACCGTCCATTGTCTACGATTACCAGGTGAAATTCTTCCGGTCCTTCAGCCTCTCCCGTCCGGCGCGGCCCATGAATTATTGATACATAGCTGGTTAACTTCTGTCCGGTGGCGCTTCTGGGCAACAAACTTAAAAAGACTTCCAGGTCTGCAAAAGTAGGTACTATTCGCTCCATGCCCATTACGGAAATCAGTACTTTGGGGATGGTAGTAACCATCCTGGCATTGCCTTCATTAGTCACCAGCGATATGGCCCCAGTTTCGGCAACTGCGAAATTACAACCGGTAATCCCTATATCGGCTTTCAGAAATTCACCGCGCAGTGTCTTACGAGCAAAGGCAGTCAGCGTAGGAGTATCTGCCTCCATTTTTCCTCTGGCTGCTTTGCTGAATAATTCGGCAATCTGATTGCGATTTTTATGAATGGCCGGCACGATGATATGGGAAGGCTTTTCCCTGGCTAACTGCAAAATATATTCGGCCAGATCGGTTTCCAAAACTTCAATTTTTCCCTGCCGGATGGTTTCATTAAGTTGAATCTCCTCGGTAATCATAGACTTGCTTTTTACGACCAGCTTGGCTTTATGTTGTTTGCATATACAGGCAATTGCATTCTTGGCTTCAGCCGCATTCTGGGCAAAATGTACATGGCCGCCGTTTTTACGGACACTTTCCGCCAGTTGACTCAAATAGAAATCCAAATTTTCCAGCGTGTGCCGGCGAATGCACTTACCCCGCTCCCGCCAGTCATCCCAATGATCCAGTTCTTTACTGGCTTTTTCTTTATTGCCTGACAACAGATCGACCGCTTTGCGGACTGCTCTTCGCATCTGTTCGTCTTTTAATGCCTTGCATGCTCTATCGCGAAAATGTAATGCCGGCTTGCGACTCATGCGTTCATCCCCTCGTCAAGAAGTTGGGCAATATGCATTACCCGTACTTTTAAACCTTGTTTCTTAAGTCTGCCGCCAATATTCATCAGACAACCGAGGTCGGTCCCTACCAGTACTTCCGCGCCGGTCCCGGCAATGGCAGCCACTTTCTCATCTACCATTGCCTCTGATATTTCCGGCATTTTTACGGAAAAAGTACCGCCGAAACCGCAGCATAAATCCTCATGTGGCAATGGAATGAACGTAAGGTCTCTGACATTATTCAGCAAGGTGCGGACATCCTCATCGATACCTAAAAACCGCCGTGCATGGCAGCTGGAGTGGTATGTTACCCTATAGGGAAAATAGGCCCCCACATTTTTTACTTCCAATACCTTCACCAAGAATTGACTAAACTCATGTGTCTTTTTAAGCAAGTCATTGGCCATCTCATAATGTTGCGCGTCCCTGCCAAAAAGTACAGGATAAAATTTCTGCATTGCCGCCAGACATGAACCGGACGGAGTAACCACATACTGACTGTCTTTAAATGCATGCAGCATTGTTGTCGCCACCGTTCTGGCATCATCCCAGTAGCCGCTGTTGATTGCCGGCTGACCGCAACAGGTTTGGTCAGGCGGGAAGTCCAATTGAACGCCTTGTTTTTTCAGAACCCTAACCAGAGCTTCCCCCACCCGGGGATAAAAACTGTCACAGATGCAAGTAATAAAAATTGATACCTTCACACATGCAGTCCTCCATTTGCTAATATATAGACATCGTTTAGGTTAATCATATTATCCGATATATACGCCAGTCTTATCCACAACAAGCAAGCGTCCCTCAGTGCTGTTAAGCCTGAAGGACGCTGTGCAAAGTGCTTTTATATTTTTATACTTTCCCTGGTACTGAATACGTATAAATACTTTTCTATCACCTTTTGCTGTAAGATAGTTTCTACCGCTTCGGCGTAAATATTTAACTGAGTGGCATATCTGTCAACTAATTCGGCACCGGTTTTAACCCTGTCGGTTTTATAATCCAACAGCACCAGTCCATTTTTTTCGGCAAACAATACATCGATAATCCCTTGAACGAAAATACCTTCACCTGCTCCATAAAGCTCAGGATAAAAACGCTCGGCCGGCAGCATTAAACTAAAAGGCAGTTCCCGGCGTACCTGTGGAGCACAGCACATGCGCTGACCCAGATTGCCGGCAAAAAATGCCGCGATGGCACCAACATCTACCGCTGCGGCCTGTTCAGCCAGCAATTTTTCCCGGGAAACCATAGTTTGCAGTTGCTTTACCAGACCCGCTTCACTTAGATCACCTGTCAGGCTAACATGCTGCATTACGGTGTGCATTACAGTACCAAGCTCAACGGCCGTCATTCCGTCATTCTCCTGCATAAAGCGCGGCCGGGTAATAGCAGAAGGGCGCTCAAAAAGCTGCTGCCCACCCACAAAACTTTCTTCGGCCAATACTTCAAACCGTCGTTTTATTTCCGTAACTGACAATTTAGCCGGCTTACCGACAGCCTGGGCAAAAGGATATTGCCACCCCAGTACCTTTTCCGCCCAGCCGGAGCTTTCTCCGGCAGCTACCGGTTCCAGCTGCCTTACCTGTGCAAGCAGCGGCCTATCAGTATTAATATCCTCAGCCGGCTGGACCAGTTCATCCCGCTTGATGATTGTGATTGCCCAGCGGGATGGATCAATAGCCAGCGGCCCAGTTGCTTCCTCACCACAACCTCCATATTCCCTGAGAGCATTACCCGTTGCGTGGCGCGCTACTGCCGGGCACAGCCAGTCAAGATAGCACTTGGCCCCGGCGACAACTGAATCAGGCAATGCCGGTGGTACCCTTCCGGCTGTTTGGCACCACTCAGCCGCTTTTTTTGCCAATTTACCTGACGATCCAACCAATATGAGTTTTTCCCGTGCCCTGGTTAAAGCTACATAGAGAATGCGCAATTCCTCCGCTTTTGCTTCCATATTAAGTTTATGAGCAATACCGTGCCGGGCAAGAGTGGGATAACGAAACCTTAATTCCGGATTGGTGACAAAAGGACCAACTCCCAGTTTTTTATGGCATAATACCAACGCGTTACTGTCCTGTAAATTAAAGCCTTTTCCCAGATCGGCCACAAATACAACAGGGAATTCCAAGCCCTTGCTTTTATGGATACTCATTACCCGTACCACATCTTCACTTTCTCCCAGGGCTCTGGCCACTGCAAGATCAGATCCCCGGTCCTGCATCCGGTCGATAAATCGTATAAAACGGAACAGCCCCCGGAAGTTTGTGGCCTCATACTGGCGGGCACGATCATATAACGCCCGCAAATTGGCTTGGCGCAGCATTCCCCCCGGCATGCCGCCTGCATAGTCATAATAGCCTGTATCCCGGTAAATCCGCCAGATAAGTTCAGGTACACTTTTGCGCCGGGAGAAGCTTCGCCATTGATTGAGTTGAATGACAAAAGCAGAGGCTTTTTGCTGCAACGCAATTTCTGCGCTACCGCCGGCTGCGCGCTCATCCTGAGCCGCAGCCAGCAAAGCGCTCCATAAATCCGCTTCCGGCCGGCAAAGACGTATCTCGGCCAGTTGGGCAGCTGTAAAACCTGCTGCCGGCGAACGCATTACTCCCGCCAGAGGGATATCTTGTCTGGGATTATCTATTATGCTTAATAAAGACAGCATAACCCGCACTTCAACTTCTTGAAAATAGCCGGAATCCACCTCAGCATACACGGGTATGCCTGCCTGCCGCAGAACTTCCAGCATAATGCCTGCTTTCCCTTTTGTCGAGCGCAGCAATATGACAATATCGCGCCAAGTTAGCTGGCGATAATGCCTGGTGCTTTTATCGTAAACTTGATAGCCCCCGGCCATCAGTTCACTAATCCGCCGGACAATCAAGCGGGCTTCCAGTTCAAAGCTGCTTATTTCTGCTTCATCTAACTCCGTGGCGGTGCTGCCGTCAGCAGGTGCGGGCATCTCAGCATCGTCGCCGTCCATATCGCCGTTTACTTCTCTTGCTTCTTTTCTGTCATCCCGCTCAATCAGGCATAATTCAACCGGACCATCCAGAATCGGCTGGTCGCTGTGCGGATATTCCGGTCCGGGATTAAGGCGTTCAGCATCGCCGTAACCCAATCCGGCCACTTTAGGTGACATTAACTGGGTGAACAAAAAGTTTACTCCATGCAATATCCCGGCACGGCTGCGAAAGTTCTGGGCCAGATCTATGCGAATATATTGTTCCCCCAGCTTGGGATACCGGCAGTACTTATCCATAAATAGTTCCGGCTCTGCCAAACGGAAACGATAGATACTTTGTTTAACATCCCCTACCAGAAAAAGGTTGGGCTTGTCTGATCTGGCCACCAGCTGGAGGATAGTTTCCTGAACCCCGTTAGTGTCCTGATATTCATCTACCATTACCTCGGCATACTTTTCCCGTAAAGCACCGGCCACAGCGGAAGGTTTTACTTCGCCCGGCAACACGTCCTCTGCCAAAAGAATTCTTAGACAAAAATGTTCCAGATCGTTAAAATCTACAAGACCTTTAGAACGCTTAGTACCGGCAAATTTTTCGCCAAAGGCCATAACAAGTCCGGAGAGTGTTTCCACCAAGGGAGCTACTGACTGCATATCGGCCAGCATTTCTGCCTCAGGGCGGCAAAAAAACAGTTCTTTAATCTTTTTTACCTTGTCTTTTACCTTCTGTCGCTCTTTCTGATACCATTCCCTGACCTCTTTGGCCGTTCCTTTAGGGGCTGAAGACAGCTTGCCAAATTCCTGACAGGCTGCCACTCCGGCCAGCTGC
Organism: Bacillota bacterium; assembly: GCA_023434855.1. The sequence goes on from JAEYSJ010000112.1 coordinate 39,417, forward strand.
CCCCAGGAATGACCTGCTGCGCCAATAAGGTCATCTAAGACCACCCTGTCGGCATTAAAAGTTTCACTATACACTGCCGGATTGCCTGGCTTTACTGCCTCCTGCCCTAAAGCATCAATAAGATCCCGGGCCTGCTCCAACTCAAGTATTATTTTTTCGCGTATAAGTTCAGACCAGGGAGTGTCGTCAATGCCCGTGCCGGCTGGCAGAAGAAAAGCGTCTTTTAAACCGTTCAGCCAATGATCCGGCCAGGGATGGCTGCGGGAAAAATCGTACAAACCCAGCACCAGCCTATATAAGGCCTCATCATTATGTTCATCACTATAATGTTCTATAAACTGCAAAAATGCAAGATCGCCACAGGCATACCTTTCTTCAAACAAACTTTCCAGCACATCTGCCTTTAACAAATTGATTTCCGCCTCGCCGGCAATACGAAATTTGGGGTCCAGGTCCAGCAGATGGAAGTGCTGCCTGACAATATTCTGACAGAAAGAATGAATAGTAGAAATTGAAGCTGATCCCAGCATTACCATTTGCCGTTCAATGTGCCTGGACCGGGGCTGAGTTTTCAACGCATCAGCCAGGGCCGTGCCAATACGGG
>JAEYSJ010000161.1 GCA_023434855.1 Bacillota bacterium
TGCTTGTACTGTGGAAATAAGGTCATGGTGCGGGAGGCAATGCAGCAAAATAATATCAGGTTTGATGTAATACTTACCGGCGTTGGATTTAACAAGATTACTGTAATAAAAGTAATTCGCCAGCTAGCCCCCCATTTTGATCTCAAAGAAGCTAAAGATTTAATCGATACAACACCGTCTGTTATCCAGAGGGGTGTTTCTTATGCGGTGGCCGAAGACAGTCGTTTGCGATTGGTAAATGTCGGCGCTCAGGCCGAGATCGTGGCAGCGGGAGCACAACGGGAGATTTTGATAGACACAGCAAAAAACGATCAGGTAAGAAATAAGATCCGTGGCTCGGGAAAGAGTCATATAAAGTTTTGGATATTTTGGCTGCTCGTTTTTGGACTAATATCTTATTGGACAAAGTACCCTTCATTTCTGTACGAAAAATTAATCTATGGTGAAATTATGGATTCAAGCTTAAATTCTGACGGAACGGTCTGGATTTTAACCGACTGGTCTTATAAATTTAATTATTCTATAAACTATGTTAATAAAACCAAGCTTATGTTTTGCAAAACGAATTTATATCTGTATGACCCCATTCAAAAAACAGTTTTAAAGACTATTACCACTAGTTATGATGCTCCGCCGCCTGACCGTATTAAGTTGTGTCAAGACAAAGACAGGCTTTGGCAAATTGGCCCGGACACAGTTGCTGTTTATGATGCAAAGACTGGTGAAGAGCTCCAAAATACGGACAGCTTTATAGGTAATCACAAAGAACTTAGTCCTGGGATAGCTAATACGGATTTTACATACTTTCCTAACACTTTTATTATAGAAACGAGAGACTCCAGCAAGTTTTGTTATTTTATCGATGAAAATCTTATTATACCTGATGAGGCAGATTTAGTCGCACAAAAAGTCTATCAGCATTATGAGAATATAAAACTAAATAGTGTTTTGGCTTTGCTGAAAGAGTCATCAAATAGTTTGAGAGAAAAGCTGTACAGTATCAAAGGAACTGTTCCGGCGTTGGTTGATACTGTTATGTGGGATCATCACCGGTTTGCCGGTTTGCAATATGGTGAGCTGAGCTCTGACAAGGAAATAAGTGCAGTACCCTCAAGTTCGCAAGATACTTATCTCGAACCTTTGATCGTATATCAGGATCAAGATATCGCTTTTATTCTTTCGCAAAAGCAGGCCGGCGCAGAATCGGACAGAATGTTGACCTGTGTAGATTCAACAGGGACAAAGAAATGGGTTGTCCAACAAGACCAGCTATTTCCGGACTTGAAGCTTACAAAAAGTAATCCAATGCCTGTTAGTGCGTTGGAATGGATTTTGAAAGGTGAAAGACAGGGAAATATTTTTGTTCTTACATTTAAGCACTTCGGCGTTTTAGGTTTTGACGTGTCGTCAGGAAAGAAGCTTTGGGAGTTACAACTAACTGATGATTAGCATTACTATTGAATTCGCAACGGCATAATAAGGCCGATATCTCGCGTAAATTCATGCTAGTATATGATTGCGGTAGTGAAGGAGGGAATATTTATGATCTCCCCAAGGAGATTCTTTGTCTCTTTAGCGGCGTTACTTATATTAACTATGGTATTCTCCGCCTGCGACAAGCAACGTGATCCAGCCCAACTCAGCGATGATGAACAAATCGTTTATTATACGGACCAGATAAATAAAACCGGAGATTGGTATGCATTTTATAACCGGGGGCAGGCATACTACCGAAAGCAGCAATATGACTTGGCCATTGCTGACTATACCCAGGCCATAGAACGTTCTTACACCGGTCGCAATGCGTCAATTAATATGGAACGGACAATCAGACGACGCGCAGATGCATTTAACAACCGGGGAAATGCCTATGACCAAAAAGGACAATATGATTTGGCGTTTATTGATTATAACAAAGCGGTGGAACTTAATCCCAGCGATCCATATCCGTACAATAACCGCGGAATTATATTCGATAAAAAAGGAGAATACGATTTAGCCATTGCAGACTATACCAAAGCAATCGAAATTGATCCCAAGGATCCGAATGCGTACAACAACCGGGGAAACTCTTATAACCATAAAAATCAATATGATTTGGCAATTGCCGATTGTACCACGGCCATAGAAATTGCCCCTGCATTTGAAAAGCCATACATCAACAGGGGAAATGCATACGCTGGAAAAAGGCAATATGATTTAGCAATTGCTGATTATACCAAAGCGATTGAACTTGATCCAAAGTCTGCTGCTGCCTATAACAATCGGGGATTGGTATACAAGGCACAAGGGCAATATGATTTGGCCAAAGCCGATTTTGATAAGGCCGAACTTAACAAACATTGAGGCAATTGGTATCGCCGGATAAATTAGTGCGGAAGAAAGATTAAAGGGGGCAAACTAAATGAAGATAGCCGCTGGAGTCAAGATGCTGGAAATACCAGCCAATGTCATGGGAATGCCAAGTATCGTTTATCCAACGTTGATTTACGATAATGAAACAGTAATTTTAGTAGATGCCGGATATCCCGGACAGCTAGGCCAAATTCGCGCAGCAATAGAAGATGCAGGTGTACCATTTGTCAACCTCAACAAGATAATTATCACACATCATGATGTGGACCATATTGGCAGTCTTTCAAGTATTCTGAGTGAGCTGCCTGAAAACGTCAAAGTTGTAGCCCATGAAGAAGAAAAACCGTATATTCAAGGTGAGAAGCGTCCCCTTAAAGTGGCTCAGCTTGAGGTGAAGCTTGAATCACTGCCGGTGGAGATGAAAGCGATTTGCGAAAAGCTAAGAGCGTTTTATCAGAACAACACCGTCAGCGTTGATGAAACGGTAATTGATGGCGAGGATTTACCGTGGTGTGGCGGAATTACTGTCATTTACACACCTGGCCACACTTTAGGACATATTTGTCTATATCTTAAGCAAAGTAAGACACTCATTGCCGGGGATGTTTTAACTGTTGAAGGAGGTAGACTTGTTAAAACCTCTGATTCTGCTACTTTTGATATAGACTTAAATATAAAGTCTTTGAAAAAACTGACAGAATATGATATTGAAACCGTAATCTGTTATCATGGCGGACTATATAAGGATAATGCTAGCCAGCGCATCAAAGAATTAGCACATAGCTAAATCGAAAAAAGATTATCTGGTCTTACATAAGGGATGTTCAGGCTTGATTTACATTATATTGACTTATTTGAAACAAACTCTCTGACAATGTCAGTAAGCACGACAATTATGATGAAACATAGTCGAACCGTAGTTCTTTCAGGGAAATTTTTTGTTTCTACAATAAAAGTAGTAATGTCTCGTTAAAAAGCTGTTTTCATTTCAGATAATATCTCAGAAATCATTTGTGTAGCAATATTTTGCTTGCTTTCTCTTTCAATAAGACGATTAACTAATACATCATGAAATATGTAGTCTTCTAATAAATAAATATGAATAGGATCAACGGTGTAAAAGGCATTGCTATTATGTTCTGCGGAATGACCATATAATAATTCTGCACTATCTATTGAAAGAATAAACCAATTTTTTTTATCAAAACTAGTATGGAATTTATTTACCCGGTGTTTGTCTAATGTGTTGATCGGCTGGGGTATTTCAAATGTTATACCGTGAATATCACAACCACGCTCTTGACAATCCTGTAAATCAGCGAGCAAAGTTGAATACATTGGATTCCAAATCGAGATAATTACTTTGTGTTTCGCTTTCCGCAGCAAGTTACGGCAAAAAGCTAATATATTTGACTCTCCTTTTACTGTTGAGACATAAATGTCTTGAGAATTTTGCGCTTCTATTGCCTTAAGTTCTTTGTCTACATAGTTATAGACAGTAAACCACGTTTCACGTGCTTGTTCTAAAAAAACACTTGCCGGTAATGCGGTATAATTCTTTATACCATTACTTGTTTCTTCTAACATCACAATCCCTCGCATGGACAAGGAATCCAAGATGTCGTAGATTCTTGTGCGGGGTATCTCTGCTTTTTTACTTATTTTATAGGCATTTGCTGTTCCTAGACTTAATAAAGCAGTGTAAGTTTTAGCTTCATATTGGGTTAATCCAAAGTTTTGCAAATTAGCTAATAATGATTCATCTATCATCTTTATTTTCCTTTCTTATTTTCTGTCGCCATTCATATTCTATATATTGACAAAGTGGGAAATGAATATTTATAATATAGTTGTAACTATAGTGGTTACTATTATTAGTATAACTGATATCTTAAAAAAATCAAAGAAAAAGAATGAAATTACTCAATCATAACAGTCTTTACAATTTGCCGAAAAGCGGTTAAACGAATTATAGCTCTTGCTACTATAGAGAAATGGATGCGTTTATATCGGACGTAAAAGTTTGTATGTGATCTTAAGGTCGCTTTTCTTTCATTTTGAGCCTTGAGAGCATGAGAGGAGTAGTTAATATGGTAAACAAAATTATAGCCATATTTGTTGGTATATCCGGAGGAGTGGCTGCCGGCTTGATTGGGATTGGCGGAGGGATTATTATGGTTCCATGTATGGTATCCTTTTTAGGTTTGTCGCAGCATATCGCTCATGCTACTTCGCTAGCAGCTATTGCACCTCTTGCAATTATAAGTGCTGCTATTTATAACAACTATGGGAATTTAGATATTTCTTTAGCCGTATTATTTGCAATTGGTGGAATGGCGGGAGCATATATTGGTTCTTCACTTATGCCTTACATTAATCCCAACATGTTAAAACGTTTGCTTGCTGTAGTATGCATATTAACAGCAGTAAAGATGGGAGTTGGTTTATAATGGTCATAATAATATTATCGATCATGACAGGTCTGATTACAGGTATACTTAGCGGCATGTTGGGAATAGGCGGTGGGGCGATTATGGTTGTTATCGCAATATCCATACTCCATGTTTCTCAACATGGAGCTCAAGCTGCGGCACTGGCAGCCATTGTTCCAACAGCGATTATTGGAGTCGTTAAACATCATAGCAACGGCTTAGTAAATTATAAAATTGGTATTTATTTGGCGATTGGAGGCATTATTGGAAGCTTCTTTGGTGCGTACCTGGCTAATATACTTGATGAATTTATGTTAAGGAAAGTATTCAGTATATTCTTTGGCCTTATAGGTATTCAATTACTTATGACTTCATTTAAGACACAAGTAAAAGAAAATAAAGATACAAAATTGGAGACGTTAAAATGAGTAACAAAATCTTTTAAATACTAGATAATTTAAAGGGGAAATAACTCAATATATAGAATATCAAACCATAAAGCTATATGAAGCACTAGATATTAAAAACCATAAAGGAGCGGATAAGATGATTCATTCACGAAATATTATTTTTGTTACTCTGTTACTATTATTGCTTTGCGGGACGTGCTATGCAGAAACTAAGGAAATTATTACAGAAGGAACTTATGTTATGGGCGAAAACGATACTCCTGCTATTGCAGAGCAAAGAGCATTAGCGGCAGCTAAACATGATGCATTTGCACAAGCCAAAACTTACATAGAAAGTTATTCAAAAACAGTTAACCCCAAAATAACAAAAGAAGAAATAAGAACTATTGCAGAAGAATCAATCCAAACTACTGTATTAGATAAAAAACGCATTTATAACCAGGAAGGAACATTAACTTTCTGGGTAAAAGCAAAATGCGTTATTGATACAAATACTCTTAATCAACAATTAAAGAATAATTGGAAATATATTGATAGCGTCAGTTTGAAAAATAAAATGAGCGCATAAAAAGTCTGGTCCGAGAGAAAACGCACAGCAAAATGTGTATACGGAAGGGTAAAAGCCTGGGGAGAGATATCTACAATGATTTCTCTCTTTTTGCTTTATTACGATGTCGATTTTTGTTGAATGTATTTAAAAGAACATAAGGAGATTAAGTGCTAATCCCAAAAAGCAGACAAACTATTTTTTAAAGGAGCGCATGATTATGAAAGACGTTAGTAAAGTTGGTGACAGAGGAGTCATTTTTACGTTCGATGATGATATATCAGTATACCTAATCCATGCAGATGAAAATTGGTTTTTATGTGATACTCACCTAGGACCGCATTCCATGAAATATGTAAAAAATTATATGTCGGTGCAATCAAATAAGAATAAGGAAGATGTTATCGTATTTAACAGTCATTCGGATTGGGATCACATATGGGGGAATTGCGCGTTCCGGGGAGAAATCATCATTGGGCATGAAACGTGCCGAAACAGGATGAAAGAAATTGGGCAGTTTGATTTGCTGCGGTTGACTGAGTATCACCGTGGAAAGATAGACTTAGTGTTACCATCTTTAACGTTTAGCGATAGAATAACATTTGCGGAAGCTGATATAGAATTTATCTATGCACCGGGGCATACGATCGATTCTTCGGTTTGCTTTGACAGGAAGGACTCAGTGCTGTTTGTTGGGGATTTAGTCGAATACCCAATCCCGTATTTGGATTTTGATGACTTGGATGCATACATAAAAACGTTAGATTTTATTAAAAATTTTCCGGCAAAAGTTAAGGTATCTTCACATTCCGGTATAATTGATAATGCGTTAATTGAACGTAATATTACATATATAATGAATATTTCTAACAGCAATCCGATTGACCCTAATGTTTATCAAGAATGCCCAGACGTTCATAACTTTAATATCAATAATAGATTGTTTTTAAGGTATGAAAACATGGTTAGAGAAAAGCTGAGGGATAATTTTGACTACAACTTATTCAGAAAGAATTTTGATGACTTGAAAAAAATTGATTATACGGATTTACAAGAAGCTTTGGAATTTTATTTTGTACATTTATAGCCTATAATAACTGTTGCGTGGCCACAGTCTAACCGGATTTGTATGTTTTGAATTTCAGTTAAAAATAGTAATCGTTTATGCACTTTTCAGGCGGGCGGGATGCTCTGGGGGAAATTGAAGACATTCTCCGGGTCATATTTGGCCTTCACCTGGGTTAGCCGTTCAAAGTTGTTTCCATAGTAGGCCTTGGGCCAATTCTTGATCGAAAGGTCTGGTGTATTGACATAAACGCCTTTGGTAAAGGGGCGCATCGCCCGGCGGAAGTCTTCTACCCAGCGAATACCGGGTTCGACCCCGTTTGGTGTGGTCCAGGTGACCCATGGTTGCATTACCGATTGGGCCTTGCGGTAGAAATAGGCTGTAGCTTCATTTGGTACCTTGGCTACCGCTCCGCCTACGCTTTGAAAAAGGATACTTGCAACCGAGGAGGCCGGCGGCTTGTCGATGAAGTGCCGGATTATGGATATGCCATCAGCGGGTAATGGATCATAGATATATGTGGCCACACTTTTAAATGGCTGGGGAGATGCAGGCTGGCGGGCCGCTATTAGGGCTACGGCTTTGAGCCAGGGTATTTCTTCAATTGTTACTGTAAGCGGCGAACCAGCTCGTAGCAAGGGACGCAGCAGGTGGCGCAGTTCTTTAGCCGAGCCGAGGAAGACCCCTTGCATAAGCATCGACGACGACTGCGCTCCTGAAGAGAGTCCGAGGGTGGAGGTGAGCCGCTCATCGGCCTCGGGAAGGTTGTATTCCTGCCAGGTCCGTAGCACCGGCTCCAGGTCCTGCAGGTTCCAACTGATTTCGGCAAAAGCCACCCTATTAATTCGGTGCGTACGGAAACGGTATGAGGTGCAGATGCCGAAGTTGCCGCCGCCACCACCGCGCGAGGCCCAGAATAGGTCAGCATTATGGTCGGCATTGGCAAAGAGTACCGAGCCGTTAGCATCGACCATCGTCAGCTCGATCAGGTGGTCAATAGTTAAACCATAAGGTCGGGAGAGAATGCTGTGGCCACCCCCAAGGGCTACACCACCGATTCCCGGAGTAGGGCAAATGCCGCTCGGCACTACCAACCCTTCAGCCCCAAGGGCATCGTATAATGCGGAGTTACGTATGCCTGTTTGAACAGTGACGGTACCAGCCTTTCTGTCAATATCCACCTGTGTCATATCACTGACGTCAATCACGATACCGTCGTCGACTACAGACAAGCCTTCGTAGCTGTGGCGGCCAGAGCGTATGCGGATTGGTACGTGCCAATAACGCGCCCAGCGTATGGCGTTGACTACGTCCTGCGTCTCTTGGGCGAAGACGATAACCAGCGGGAACCTGTTAAAGAAAGTGTTGAACTCCTGGCGGGCTGTATCGTACTGTGGTTCCCCAGGTAAAACGATACGTCCAGTCAATTCGGTTTTTTTGCAGTGGGACATACAAACATCACCCTTACTCGCATGGTATCTTTATTATACATAATATGTAAACTAAGACGAAAATGTGATCAAAGGAAGTAAGAGTAAGTGTGATGGGAAGACCCGTTATCTATTATTGTAAGAGCGGTGGATAGTGGCGACTATTGTATAATGTTATTGCCAGATGAATATTGATCAACAGGAGATAGAATCTTTGTCAATAATTTGACAGAGGTTGTTTTTTTACATTTTAAATAGCTGTCCTGGCAGAAGAGAGTCCCCTAAATATGGAAAGAATTTCGGATTTTTGTCATATTTCTGACACAATTAAAAGGTATAGTATGAGAGGAAAAACCATAATATGGCTCTTAATTTTAGAATAAAATGACTATATCCAAGCAGAAAAGAGGAATTCTATGCTAAAAAAACTTATTCCGGCATGTACTGCACTTATGATTGCTTTGTCAGGCGTAACAGCTAGTGCATCACCGGCTTTAGAAAAAGAAATAACCAATGATTTAAAACAGTTTAACGGACAAGTTGGCGTATTCGCCAAAAACTTAAAAACGGGAAAAACGATAAAATATAACCAGGATACTGTCTTTCCTACCGCCTCCACAAGTAAGCTGATTGTGGCTTTGGCTACATATAAATATCTTTATCCAAAAGCACCGCCCTACAAGCAGAATGAGTATGATCAAGACATTGATATGATGATAAAAGTAAGTGATAACAATACATTTGATGCATTATTGAATGAGTTTGATGCAACAAAAGATGACGAGTTTGATAAAGTCCAGCGGGATTTACGGTTAAGTAAGACGGAAATCCATGATGAAAAGGCGTTTGCGAAATACAGTTATCATAGCATAACAACGCCTTATGAAATGTCCAAGGTTTTCGAGTCCATATACAAGGAACAATATATCGACCCCAAAAATGTGCGGCGATTGAAAGATGATCTGGCCAACACGATCTTTCATGATGAAATTCCCCGCTATATGCAAGTACCGGTATTTCATAAAGTTGGTGAGCTGGATGATGTGCTTTGTGATGTGGGTGTCATTCAGGATGGACATGATCCAATTTTAATCAGTTTTTACACCCGCACAGGCGACCATAGCTATTCCAGTGATTTTATTGCAAATGTATCAGCAAAACTTTACAATGCGTTACGAAGATAACAAAAACCTTCCTTGAGTGACTAAGCCGGTAATTGTGGATTGAAGAGTTGAGGAAGCATAAAGATGCCAGCAGGCTAATTCCCTTCGGGCATTTGCCTGCGGGAAACAGATACACTAGATACTTTGGCCATAATTTTTAGCATCTCGGTATCAGGTTCACCAGATAAATAATGATGAAAATAGTGAGAACTTCTGCGAATTCTCACAGATGGACAGGAATTCTAATATTTGCTTTGAATTTTTATAATATATATAACGCATTAAAGAATTAAACTCGATTGCAAACCTTTAGCACGTTATATATAGCTTACTACGTGTAGCTGTATAGTGTAGTTGCTTTTAAAATTCGAAAGGGAGACGCATTATGAAACGACATTTAAATCTGTTTTATCCTCAATGGCAAGGTGGAGGACAAGACAGATCAACCTATGAAGGAGCGTTGGAATTAAAGAAAATTTATTGTAAAGAGACAACGTTTTCAGAAGTGGAAGTCAGTACAGAAGATGTAAGTAAGTCTAAAAATAACATTATAGGATATGCTGAAATTTTTAAACAGTTAGTGCAGTCAAAAGCATTGATAATACAAGAACAACCAGAAACGGTATTTACTATCGGGGGAGGCTGTGACGCTGATGTTGCATCTATTTCGTATTTAAACGAGAAAATGAAAGGCGAAATGACAGTGTTATGGTTTGATGCTCATGGAGATATTAATACACCAGAATCATCCGTAAGCAAATACTTCTATGGAATGCCCTTAAGGACTTTACTGGGAGATGGTGAGAAAGCAATCGTAAAGTTGGCGTATCCGAGCCTGCTGCCTTCGCAATTGATAATGTTAGGGATACGGGATTTAGATGAAGCGGAAAAAGAATATATTGTCGAGCAAAACATAAGTATGTTTGCTGTAAATGATATCGAGCAAAGGATAGATTTAGTAATAAAAGCAGTTAAAAAAAAGGGTTATGAAAATATTTATGTTCACATAGATTTAGATGTACTTGATTCTGACGAATTCCCACATGTTCCAGTTCCTGCACCTTCAGGGTTGAAGGTTAATACTTTTAAAGAATTGTTAAAGAAACTTGATAAGGAATTTAAGATTATTGGTTTGGGGCTTTTTGAATACCAGGCCTCCGAAGGACATACCATTGAATTGCTGGAGGATATCATTAAAATAGGAATTAATTTATAATAAATAAAGTAATTTAGAAGTGTCAGAAATTGAAAGAATCGCTTATGCAACAGTTACCTAAAGATATTTGGTTTGCTAACATTGGAGGTGGGGACTGTAATTAAATTACCATTTGCTGGTAGGAAGGTAATAATGAAAAGGAAAATATTCTGGATGTTTCTTGCACTAATTGTTTTTGTTTATTTTAATAACAGCTCTTATTTTGCTGAGAAACGAACCGGGAAACCTTTACTTCTTGCCCATCGGGGCCTTGCTCAAACCTTCAATATGGAGGGAATTACAAATGAGACTGACACTTCTAAACGTATTTATCCACCAGAGCATCCGTATTTGGAAAATACTATTCCATCTATGGAAGCTGCCTTTCGGGCTGGGGCCGACATAGTTGAATTAGATATCCAGCCAACTATCGACGGGCAATTCGCTGTTTTTCATGATTGGAATCTTGATTATAGAACCAACGGGACAGGTGTTACAAGGGATCACACAATGGCCGAATTGAAGTCGCTTGATGTGGGTTACGGTTATAGTGCCGACGGCGGAAAAACATTTCCTTTTCGCGGTAAGGGAGTAGGATTGATGCCTACGCTTGATGAAGTGCTGTCTCATTTTCCAGATCGTTATTTTTTGATCCATGTTAAAAGCAATGATCCACAGGAGGGTGAAATGCTCGCTCAATACCTTTCTAAGTTTCCCGAGGAACGTTTGAATCAATTGACTGTTTACGGAGGCGACAAACCCGTTGCTGATGTTCACAAAATTCTTCCGAATCTTCGTGTTATGTCGAGGGCTACCCTGAAAAAGAACGTGCTTTCCTATATTGCGATAGGATGGACAGGCTATGTTCCGCCATCCTGTAGGCATACCGAAATACTTATACCTGAAAAAATTGCATCCTGGTTGTGGGGCTGGCCTAACCGTTTTCTGAATAGAATGGCAGACGCCGATACGCGTGTAATACTCGTGGCCGGAGAAGGTGAATTCTCGGCAGGTTTCGATACACTTGAAGATGTGAAACGTTTACCACCTAATTATACAGGGGGTATATGGACAAATCGTATTGATAAAATTGCGCCGTTATTTAAGAATAATGAATAGGTAATCTGTTGGTCTGGGGAGGATAAAAGAGGTAGGTACATTTGTCAGATTTCCTATGAACGTTACTTACACCCATATGGACAGGCGTAAAGACACATTCCGCATACTTTGATCAAATATTGGCAAATGTCTATTATTAAGGTTTTGCTATGCAGTTTTATCATGTAATGGAAACCATAATTAAAACCTCCAAGTTGATGCTTTCTATTTTACACCAACTTAGAGGTTTACACAGTTTTCGGGATAGTTTCGAAAGAACAGTATGACTGAGAATTAACTAACTATTCTTTATTAGTAGTCTGGTAGATGGTGTGTTCGACTTTCGCACGAGAATCAACACCATCACCGTTGTTACGGGAAATTTTATCCTCCAAGTTATCCACTAGCTTCCGCATTTTTTTCTGATAATATCCCGTTAGGGCGAGCATACGTTCATCTATAAGAAAATCATTCTTTTCAGCTGCTTTTTTATTGTTATTGTTTTGCTCTGTAGCACGTGTTTTATCAGAATTACTAACTGTATCTTTCTTATTGCTCGCCGTCTCTTTGTCATCATTCTTATCCTTATCCTTATCCTGCTTGGTAGTAGACTTGCCAATCAAGACCTTCATGTTTTTTCCAATGACTATATAGGTGTATACTGTGTCTCCGTCCGTAACAGTAACATATTTCCACCCTGTCGAATTATTATTCCCATTTTGCGATGAAGGGCTTTCATTTCGTCCACACAGAGTTTGATTATTTGTAGAAATACCAGAAATGCTCATGATTATCACCAGCTCCTTATAAGAAAATGAATATCTCTAAGATAAGCATCGATAGTTTCCAATAACTTCTTAAGTGCCAATTTATACAGGAAATTCCATTGTTGAAGCTAAGAGTAGCAAGTTCTTAATAAATAGCAGGCTTATGCCCTTGTTTATCTTTATTTTTCTATATAATTAGAATATCACGCCATAATTAATGACTAAGGGATGGCTCCTTTGAGTGACTAAATATCTTCGAAACACTACATAACCCCGTCCCCCTGACACGCCCTTTAAATATTACTATTGACGAGACTGTCACAGGTGCTTCTGGGTAGCTAGGGTGATTCTGATTCACGTAAAAGATGCACAAGCGGCAGGATTATACAGATTGTTGTCGAACAAAATATAAAAAATAAAATAGGACAACTTCTCCAAAAGGTTCGGACGCAAAGCCATGGGTCTAAGGGGTCCTATGATTGCCAGGTTGCAATGTATATGCAAAACTGGCAGTTTTTATCTGGGAGAAGAAGCGAATAAGAAGCAATATATTATTTCGCGAGTTCAAAGTTTAGTTCTAATATTCTGAGTAGTATTGAACATTTATTCGGAGCAATGGGAAGGTTTTACCGCATATTTATCCATCTAAGATCGGAGTGAAGTTATGGCTTGGTTATGTGTAGTAATTGCCGGAATCTTAGAAGTGACATGGGCTGTTGGACTAAAATATACAGAAGGATTTACTCGTTTATGGCCTTCCGTTTTTACAGGAACCGCCATGTTAGGTAGTATCTATTTTCTTGAGGAGTCATTAAAAGCATTATCTATAGGTACTGCCTATGTTGTTTGGACAGGCATCGGCGCAGTTGGTACAACCGTTATAGGAATGATTTATTTAGGTGAACCTCGGGATGTAGGTAGAGTTCTTTGTGTGCTTCTTATAATCGTCGGTGTTATCGGTCTCAAGATACAATTTCCAGAATAAAAATGAATGGAGTGCTGAAGTGAGTATAAGTAATCATGCCTATCCAAAAGATACCTCACTACACGAGGATATTGATTCACGTTGGGGTTTCGAACTATTTGCCAATAACGCTGTAAACGAAGGCTTTTTCCACGAATTGTTAACAACAGCTAAGCCCGTTGGGCCGACTATTTTCTATGACAACATGGAAATGATTAATTTTGCCAGTATTAATATATTAAATTTACATCAAGAACCTGATGTGTTGGAGCATTTTCGGGAAGCATGTGGTGTTTATGGTCTGACTACTGGTGGTTCTAGGGTAACGCAAGGTGTTTGCAAAGCCCATGTAGATATGGAAAGTGAGCTTTGTCGCATTACAGGAAAAGAACGTGCGATTTCATTTGCTACTGGACTTTTAGCTAATATTGGGTTTATTAATGCTATGAGCAGCAAATTTAGTTTCAGCTCTACTTGTAATATAGATAATAGTGACTCCGTATTTATACTTGATCGCGATTGTCACTGGAGTCTATGGAAAGCGGCGTCTCACTTAAAGTTTGGGAAACAACTTTTTGTATTTCGTCACAATGATGTGGAAGATTTGGAACGTATTTTATCGAAAGTATCTGTGCGCCATAAAAAAATTGTTGTTGTTTTTGAAAGTATTTACTCAGCCGATGGAACGGTAGCTCCTATGGGTGCGCTAATTGATGTATGTGAAAGATATCAGGCCCTTAGTTTCATTGATGATGCAAATGGCTTTCTTATATATGGTCCCGAAAATCGACTATTTTCTGACGAATTTGAGGCTATGAAACGCGCCACCTTTATCATGGTCTCATTCTCCAAGGCTATAGGATTAGAGGGGGGTGCCATTGCGGGTCCCAAAGGATACATCCATAGTTTTGAAGTATTATCAGGAACGTCACTTTTTACTGCTGCCATTCAGCCACCAACTGCGAGTACAATTCGTTACATAATGGGTAAGCTGACTTCGCAGCCTGAAATAATGGACAATTATTTGAATCGAGCTTTGGGGTTGCGAAGAATATTGGAGGAAAAGGGTTTTTCTCTTAGCGAAACGCCTTCCTATATCACTTCAGTGTTAATAGGCGAGGATGAGAAAGCAGTTAATGTTTATCATGACTTTCTTGAACAAGGATTTATTGTTCCGATGTTTCGATATCCTGCCGTTAAACCAGATTGTGCTCTTATTCGAATCATGCTAAATGCTCATCATACAGAAGAGCAGGTTTTTAGACTTGTTAACGTATTAGAATGGCTGAAAATAAAGCATAAGTTTTAAAATAAATCCATTGATATCTTGCGGATTAGTATAATAGTCTAATAGAACCATATTGATTATGTACGCCGGGGGTTTTAGGCGGCTCTTATTCGCAGTTTAATAGACATAGTCATAAGGTCTGTTTTTTTGAATGATTTATCATATTTATAAAAACTCGGCAAACGGAACTTACAACCAACTCTTATTGAGTTGGTTCCTTTTTATATACCGGAAAAATTACCTATTTTATGCATTACAAAGCAGGATTTACCATGAAAAAATAGGAATCTAATTGTTAGAGGAAAACAAATATCCCTGTCAACATGCATGTAAATCAACCAACTGGCAAATTACTATACTAATGAAAATAAGGAAGAGGTGAAATTTATGCAGTCAAATTTACCAATCACTTAGCGAAAGAGAAAAGTCCGTATCTTCTCCACCAAAATTGCTCGTATATTCCCAATTTTAGAAATAATATTTCAGCTAACATGTAAATTACAGATATCAAGAAAATCCAACGGTGTCGTAATGAGAAAGCCCCTACCAGAACTGATGTACAACCCCATAAAAACGTGTTGGGTATAGTATGTCCTATAATGTTATCATAAAAAGGGTCTGTAGATACTCCAAGCTTGTATCTGTAAGCTTCAAAAAAAAAGAGAATGAATAATTCAGCTATATAAGACAAAGTTGAAGCAGCTAAAAAAATGAAAATAAATCAACAATGTTTTTCTTCTTATATACAGTAACCGAGAATATTATTATCCCAATGACAATGAAACTACAATACCATAATATACCTGACATAATTTCCCTCCAGGTTATTTAGATGTCTTCACATGATTAACATAAAGTTATACTTGGCTAAAATCCATATTAAAATATCTTATTATTATTTTTTGGTATTAGCAAAGAAAATATCCTTATTGCTAAAATAATGCGTATTCCAATTTGTAGAAAACAGGGGGATAGGGAAAGTGTTTCAATTCATATGGGGATATTGGTAAAACCCGCTAGTCGTATTATTTTATGTTACGATTAGAGGTTTTTTTTATGCCTAATTTTTAGTGTGCGAATTATTGGGGGAATGTAGATAATGAAAAATTCAGGACCTAAAAAACTGTCTTATAAAAAAAATCTATAGAACATTTAAAATTATATATATTAAAAAGTTCTATACAAAGAATTTATCGATTATCTAAAATTATGTGTATTTTACAAAAACGGCGGCAGTTTATTAATATTTACTTGAGCATTACAACAAAAATTACAAAGGGGGCATATCAGTGGCAAAACCGTTAGAAGGGGTAAAGGTAGTTGAATTAGCAACATTTGTTGCCGCGCCGACCTGTGCAAGGGCGTTAGCTGATTGGGGCGCCGAAGTAATCAAAGTAGAGAGTCTCGGCGGGGACCCAATCCGGCATATTGGTGGGAATACAAAATTTCCAACATTGCCGGAAGAGAATCCGAATTTTGACTTGGGCAATATCAGCAAGAAAAGTATCGCGCTCAATTTAAAAGACGAAAAGGGTCTGGCAATCTTACATAAATTGCTGCGGAACGCTGATGTATTCATTACCAATAACAGAACCAAAGCGCTTGAAAAAATGGGTCTGGGTTATGAGCAGCTTAAAGAAAAATACCCCAGCTTGATTTTTGCCCAGGTATTAGGTTACGGGGAAAAAGGACCGTTAAAGGACAAACCCGGCTTTGATTTTACGTCATATTACGCCAGGGGCGGAATAACCGGCACGTTGTACGAGAAGGGGACTTCGCCGGTCAATCCAGTGCCAGGTTTTGGCGATAATCAAGTGGCAATTGCGCTGACAAGCGGGGTTTTAGCTGCTTTGTATAAGAGAACTAAAACCGGCGCCGGCGATAAAGTAACAGTAAGCCTTTATCACACTGCTTTGTTTGCACTGAATACCGCTATTGCCGCAGCACAGTATGGTTTTTCTTATCCGGTCAGCAGAAAAGAAGTTGGCAATCCATTCTTGAATACCTATAAAACCCAGGATGACAGATGGCTGCAACTGGCAGCGCCGGAATATGACCGGTTGTTCCCGGTAGTTATGCAGGCGATTGGCCGTGAAGATCTGATCGGCAATGAGAAGTATTGCAAGTTTAAGAATATCATTGGCAACACAATCGAAATAATCGAGATTATCGAAGCTCAAATAATCAAACAAACTGCAGACGAATGGATGGCCATATTCGAAAAGGCTGATATTCCTTGCGAAAAAGCACTGTTATGGGATGAAATTCTTAAAGACGAACAAGCGTGGGTAAATGATTATTTACATGAAATCCACTATGCGACCGGCAATGTAAGAACCCTGATCACGCTGCCCGTTAAATTTGACAGCATTGGCAAAGTGGAGTATACGCGGGGCCCGCTGATTGGTGAGAACACTGCTGAGATCCTAAAAAACCTGGAATACTCTGCGGAAGAGATCCAACAACTGTCAGACGCCAAGGTAACTGTATAGTTGTTAGTTTAAAAAATCTGACAGGTGGCGATACGATGTACACGCTGGGGATTGATATTGGGTCTACCTCTTCTAAAGCTGTTATTTTGTATAATGGTACAACAATTCTAAACAAGGCGCTGGTGACAGTCGGAACGGGGACTAGCGGTCCGTCACAGGTGCTTAAGCAATTGTTTACAAACCAAGACATCGAACGTGGCGATATTCAAAAAACAGTCGTAACCGGGTATGGCAGAATGGCTCTAAAAGAGGCAGACAAACAAATCAGTGAATTAAGCTGTCATGCGCGGGGGGTACATTTCCTTTTTCCTAGCGCAAAAACAGTGATCGATATTGGCGGGCAGGACGCTAAGGCTTTGAAGCTGGATAACCGGGGCATGCTGTTGAATTTTGCCATGAACGATAAGTGCGCAGCGGGAACCGGCAGGTTTTTGGACGTTATGGCTCGCGTACTGGAAATCAACATAAATGATATGGGCACATTATCAGCGCAAGCGGAAACGATAGCTACGATCAGCTCGGTATGCACCGTTTTTGCAGAATCAGAGGTTATCTCCCATTTGTCCAGGGGAACGCGCACGCCGGATATTATTGCCGGCATTCATCGCTCGGTGGCGCAGCGAGTAGGCACGCTGGCGTTTAAACTGGGAATCGTAAATGATGTGGTTATGACAGGCGGTGTGGCACAGAACGCCGGTGTCGTAAAAGCCCTGGAGGAAACAATCAAAGCCCGGATTAATGTGTCCGACTATCCGCAATACACCGGTGCAATCGGTGCTGCAATCTATGCCTTTGACGAAGCGGAGAAAGAATCTAAAAAGAGGTGTTAATCGTGGTAGAAGAAAAGAAAGCCACAGAACTCATTAAAGATATAATGGATAAACATTATGCGGACGCGCTTGAAGCCAAGGCAAAGGGGGAGTTCGTTGGCTGGGCGTCATCCAACTTCCCCCAGGAATTGGCGGAGTGCATGGGCCTTACTTTGGTGTATCCCGAAAATCATGCAGCCGCTGTTTCCGCGAAAAAAGCGTCCATGCCTTTTCTGGAATATGCGGAAGGACAGGGATATTCGACCGACATTTGCAGTTATGCCAGAATTAATCTCGCCTTTAAAGACATTAAGGAATGTGAGGCTTTACAAATACCGTTGCCTGATTATGTATTGTGCTGCAACAACATTTGCGACTGTATGGTGAAATGGTATGAGAATCTGGCCTTGGAATTAAATGTTCCGCTGTTTATGCTGGATGTGCCTTTCAACACGGATGCCACCGTTACACCGGCCAGAATCGAATATATAAAAGATCAGTTTAAAATTATTACCAAGCAACTGGAAGACTTCACCGGCAAAAAGTTCAGCGAAGCGCGTTTCAAGGAAGTTATGGAAATTTCCTCGGCCTCGGGTCACGCCTGGAAAAGAGCGATGGACACCCTATGCGCTACCCCTTCGCCAATGAATGGTTTTGAAATGTTCACTTACATGGGTATCCTAGTATGCAGCAAAGGCAAAAAAGAAACGGTAGTTGCTTTAACCAAGCTTGCTGAAGAATTGGAAGAGCGAGTTAAAAAAGGCGAAACCAGCTTTAAAGCAGAAGAAAAATTCCGTATTTTATCTGAAGGGATTGCCTGCTGGCCCTCCTTGGGACATAACATGAAAACCCTAATGTCACATGGCATCAATGTAGTTGGCGCCATTTATTGCGACGCTTTTGCCAAAGCCTTCAGCAATCTGGATGAATATGCACTGGCTTATGCCGAAGTGCCAAATTGCGTTAATTTAGAAAGAGAAGTTGAATCACGGATCAAGATAATCAAAGAGCATAATGTCGAAGGGATGTTAATTCATAACAACCGTAGCTGCAAAAAGTGGGATGGCTTTATGTTTGAGATGGAAAGAAGAATTGCCGAAGAAACTGGAATTGCAACATGCTATTTTGACGGCGACCAGTCCGATCCGCGCGTCTTCAGCAGGGCGCAGTATGAAACCCGCGTACAGAGCTTTGCTGAAGTCATGGAGCAAAAAAAAGCAGCGGCAGCAGCCGGGGAGGGAAGCCGGTAATGAGTAACGTCAATGAAGCGATTGCGCAATTTCAGAAAGTTGTAAATAACCCTGGGAGCTATGTGAAAAAATATCTTGCCGACACAGGCAATAAAGCAATTGGTTATTTATACTACGCCCCCCAGGAACTGATTCATGCGGCAGGCATGCTGCCGGTAGGCATTTGGGGCGGAAATATCGAGTTGTCGGCGGCAAGAAGCTATTTGCCTTCATTTTACTGCGGTATTTTACAGACTGCGCTGGAAATGGGCATTAAAGGCACTCTCGATATCCTTGATGGTGTCATTATGCCCGCAAACTGTGACGCGTTACGGGGCATGGGGCAGAACTGGAAGGTCGCCGTACCCAAGGTGGAATTTATTTCGCTGGTTCCGCCGTTTAACAGAAAAACGGAAGCGGGCGTAAAATATTTGCTGGCGGAATATGAAGACATCAAAACGAAACTGGAAAGAATATCCAGCAATAAAATTACCGATGAGGCGATGGCTAACAGCATTAATGTATTTAATAAATACCGTCATACTATGCGGACATTTACCAAGGTAGCACGGGATTATCCTGACATTATTACTCCTTCAGTAAGAAATGCCGTTATCAAAAGCGCCTGCTTTATGGACAAAGAAAAATATACGGCTCTGGTAGAAGAATTGATTAAGGAACTTAAAGCCCTGCCGGTAAAGGAATGGAATGGCAAAAAGCTGGTTGTGAGCGGTATAAAAATGGATTCGCCTGCTTTGCTGAGAGCACTTGAGGAAAATAAAGTAGCCGTTGTCAGTGATGATTTAGCGCAGGAAACCAGACTATTTAGAAGCGACGTTTTGCAAACATCAGCCAATCCGCTGGAAAACCTGGCCAGATACTGGTCAACCATGGAAGGCTGCTCGCTCTTGTTTGACGCTGAGAAAAAGCGGTGTGACATGATCATTGCGGATGTAAAAGAAACCGCTGCCGATGGAGTTCTGTTCTGTATGACGAAGTTCTGTGATCCGGAAGAATTTGATTATCCGATTTTCAAGAAACGTTTGGAAGCGGAAAATATCCCTCATTTATATATCGAAACCGACCTGGAAATGGAAAATGATGAGCAGGCCAGAACACGGATACAGGCTTTCGTAGAAATGGTGGAAATAATGAATTCCTAAGGCAATTAAAAAGGGAGCCGGTTATCGAATCACGGCTCCTGTTATCTACATGGCTGAATTTAATATATTGTCAAGCATAAATTGGATAAACTTTTGCAGTGGTAATGATTTCTGGCGGTCTTTCTTTGTGATTATTGCAATTGGTATGAGAGTTTCCACATCATCCAGCGGAATGATGGCAATATTATCTTTTTTGGACTTTTGTAAAAAAGGATAAGGAAGAATTGAAATATTATTGCTGTTGGCTACGGCTTCACAAATCACATCCCATTCGGAACTTCTGAAGGCAACATTGGGAGAGTAGCCGGCCTTCATACAGGCTTGCAGCGGCAGTTCGCCAATGGTGAAACTTTCGGATAGTAAAATAAAGGTTTCGTTTTTTAAATCTGCAAAAGATAACGAAGATTTGGCTGCAAGAGGATGCTTCTTGCTGGTAATAACCACGATGGGATAGTTTATGTTTGGCAGTTCGATGGCTTCCAAATTGGCGGATGGGAAAAGGTAGGATACAATGCCCAGTTCAACGGTACCTGCTTCGACCATTTCCTGAATGGCTATGGAGCCTGAATTGTACATGGTTACCTTGATTTTAGGGTAATGGTCCATAAAACTCATAATTTGATTCATAAAAAAGCAGGTGCCGAATAGTGTCGGTATGCCTAAATGGATATAACCGGTTAACTGCCCGCTGCGGCTTTGAAATAGTTCGACAACCTTTTGGTGCTCTTGCAGAAGATATTTTGCATGCTGTAATAACTCTTCTCCATCCGGGGTAAGTAGTAACTTTTTGCCATGGGGGGTGAACAGTTTTACGCCAAGTTCTTCTTCAAGCTGCTTAATTGTCCAGCTCAAGGTAGGTTGGGTAATATACAACTTCTTTGCGGCAACCGTATAATTTTGATCTTTTGCAATTTGCACAAAGTATTTTAATTGCCTGATCTCCATGGTACCACCTCTATTCTAGTACTATTCTACTCGAAATTATTCTCTTTTGCAGTAAAAAGTTTTGAGTACGCTCGTATTGTTCTTCCCCATGTTTCCAAGATGGAACAATTTAAAGGAGGAGAAAATCAGATGAATCAAAGCACACTTCTGAATACACAGGAGTTACCCCGCTGGCGAATGTTAGTTGCCACAATTTTTGTTATGCTTTGTACCGGCTCGACCTATGCTTTTAGCGTGTTCATAGGGCCTTTGAGCACATTGCGCGAGTGGACGGCCGGGGACGCGGTTTTGGCTTTTGCTATCAATAATGCCATTGCTCCCATTCCTATGATTCTAAGCGGAAAAATAGTAGATAAAGGCTATGCCAAACAGTGTATATTGTTTGGCGGAGCACTTTTTGGTATCGGGTACTTCCTATCCGGTATGGCAACAACGATTCCTATGTTTTATCTAACGTATGGAATTGTATGCGGTATCGGGCAAGCGTTTGCTTATTCGGGTTGTTTAGGTAACGCCGTTCGCTTGTTCCCGGATAGACGTGGACTGGCGGTAGGCTTGGTAACGGCCGGCAATGGCGGAGCCGCTATTCTTATGGCTCCTGCTTTATCGTATTTAATACAACAATATGGAGTGTTTACTGCTTTACAATCCTTAGGGGCTGTTTTTATCGTAGTAAGTGTAATTGTTGGTTTAAGTGTAACCAGCGCGCCGACCGGATATATCCCCAAAGGCTGGACGCCGTCGGTATCTGTCCAAAGTGCTCCTGCTATTAATGAAGGTCTGCCGTGGACCAGGATGATACAAACAATGCGGTTCTATATGATTTTGGTCATGTTTGGCATTGGGACATTGTCTGGGTTGATGATTGTGTCAAATCTGTCGCGTATTGGTCAAACCATGTATGGTTTGTCAGCTACGGTGGCGGCATTTTATGTCAGTTTATATGCCCTGAGCAGTTGTTTAGGCCGTATTTTCTGGGGGGCCGTGTCTGACAAGATTGGTCGTTATTATGCGTTGATG
>JAEYSJ010000214.1 GCA_023434855.1 Bacillota bacterium
GGTTTACTAGTACCGGAAAGTATATCTGTTAGGGTCAACCCTAAATACCTTACTTCACTCTGATAATTCCAAAAAACACTTACTTTTCTTTTGCTTAAAGATTAACGAGGTTCTACTATTAACTTCATTGCTGTTCGTTCTTCACCATCAATCAAAATATCTGTAAAGGCAGGGATGCAAATAAGATCAACACCATGAGGAGCTACGAACCCTCTTGCAATTGCTACCGCTTTTACCGCTTGGTTAAGTGCACCGGCGCCAATGGCTTGTATTTCCGCACCACCACGTTCTCTGAGCACTCCAGCCAAAGCACCTGCTACAGAATTAGGATTGGACTTTGCTGATACTTTTAAGACTTCCATGTTTTTTAGTACCCTCCTTTAAGTTAAAAAAGCAATAATAGTCTTATAGTATCAGTATTCGTTATTCACCAAAAAATTCCTTTTTTATCTTAAAAAAAATTCAAATAATTACAATAAATTTATATAGTTAAATATTTTTGTATTCTAATTATACTATTTGCTTTACCTGTATCTGTATTTATCTGAATAACAACAGCGCAAAATACCGTTGGCCCTGTGGCAACATTAAACTTAGCCGGCAGCCCTGTTATGAATTTTTGGATAACCGGCTCCTTATCTACTCCCAGGACTGAATTCCAAGGACCAACCATACCGAGATCACTAATATAGGCGGTTCCTTTTGGTAAAATACGTTCGTCCGCAGTTTGGATATGAGTATGAGTTCCGGCGATACAAGAGATATTGCCATCAAGGTACCAGCCTAAAGCCATTTTCTCCGATGTGGTTTCCGCGTGAAAATCTATAATAATTATTTTACACTGAGATTTTATTCGTTGAAGAATATCGTCAGCCTCACGAAATGGACAATCAATAGGCGGCATAAATACACGCCCGGCTAAATTAATTATACCTATTTTGTGATTATCGACAGATAATATATGATAACCTTTACCAGGCGTTCCCGGCGGATAGTTCGCTGGGCGAATTATCCGTTCTTTACTATCAATAAAATCAAATACTTCCTTTTTATCCCATATATGATTACCCGTAGTAACAATGTCTATTCCCTGAGATAATAATTCATCCAGTATAGGGGCGGTAATACCTATGCCACCCGCAGCATTTTCTCCATTTGCAATGATTAGACTTAGGTCATATTCTTTTTTAAGAATAGGAATATAGTGTGCCGCAGTCTGTCGGCCAGGACGACCACAAATGTCGCCGATCATCATAATATTAATGATATTCATCATCCCAAATCCTCCACAACAAATAAAAAACCAGTGTAATATCTCTAAAATTACCCTGGTTTAGCAATGTTTATACGCATTGCAAATTATTTATTAAATACTAATACCCGACCATCCTCCCTAATACCGATAAGACAATGATCAGCGTGTTGCCGTTTCATATTATCCAACATGTTATCTATTAGTTCTTCTTGAATGAGTAAATCTTCTTCCAGAATAGAATCGTTATGGTCTGTTACCAAACGTTCTTTGAACTTATCCCGTAATAAAGTAATTACTAAGTCAATTTCTCCTTTTGATAGGGTATGTACATCCCGTAAAATTGTAAGCAGCGTTACTTGATCATAGGTGCTAAGCTGAACATCTGATGCACTTACCGTCAGCCCTTCCAGAAAATGATATGCCGCGGCACTTTCAAGAATCAGTTGTTTAGTAATGGCAAATTCAGCCTGAGATGGTATACCAGAAAGCATAAAAGTAAATTTCAGTGTATTGTTTTCGGGATCAAAGCTAATCGTTCCAATCTCCGGATAACGCACTAATATAGAGATAAGTAAATTGACGCCATCCGATATTTGTTCGTCATCCTGTCGATACTTTGGCATTTAGGTTCACCATCCATTAGTATAAAATAAAAACAGATTAAGATTTAAATTTATTATTCTCTAGATATTGCGCAATTCCTGCTATTAATTATTGGAAGAAAGTAAAAACGACCTTCAAAAGGTCGTTTTTATTTTTAAATACAACTATTTTGCATAATCAACCGCACGTGTTTCCCGAATAACTGTAACTTTTATTTGACCGGGATATTCAAGTTCGCTTTCAATTTTCTTTACTATATCCCGTGCTACACGGACAGAAGTTAAATCATCAATTTTATCCGGCTTTACCATAATGCGGATTTCGCGTCCGGCTTGAATAGCAAATGATTTATCCACACCTTCAAATGACTCAGCTATTTCTTCCAATCGTGTTAAACGTTTTAAATAGCTTTCAAGACTTTCCCTACGAGCACCTGGGCGAGCCGCCGACACTGCATCAGCAGCAGCTACTAGTACCGCCTGAACAGTCTTCGGTTCTTCATCACCATGGTGTGCACCAATAGCATTGGTAATCTCTGCTGACTCCCGGTATTTTTTAGCTAGATCAGCACCTATTGTAACATGAGGTCCTTCAACCTCATGATCGACAGCTTTTCCAATGTCATGTAATAATCCTGCCCGTTTGGCTAACATTACATCAACACCTAATTCGGCTGCCATTACACCAGCTAAATGAGCTACCTCTATAGAATGTTTAAGTACATTTTGCCCATAACTGGTACGGAATTTTAAACGTCCTAAAAGTTTGATCAATTCCGGATGCAAACCGTGTACTCCTGTTTCAAAAGTAGCTTGTTCTCCAGCTTCTTTGATTTTTTGTTCAACTTCTTTTTGAGCCTTCTCAACCATTTCTTCAATGCGCGCCGGATGAATTCTGCCGTCAACAATAAGCTTTTCCAGGGCTATTCTTGCTACTTCACGACGCACGGGATCAAATCCCGACAATATAACCGCCTCTGGAGTATCATCTATAATGAGATCAATGCCAGTAAGAGTTTCCAACGTACGAATATTACGTCCTTCACGGCCAATAATCCGGCCCTTCATTTCATCATTGGGCAAAGCAACTACTGATACTGTAGTTTCAGCAACATGATCGGCAGCACAACGTTGAATAGCTAGAGAAATAATCTCACGGGCTTTTTTGTCAGCCTCTTCCCTAGCCTGATGCTCTAATTCTTTGATCAGCATTGCTGTCTCATGTTTGATTTCTTCTTCGGCATTAGCTAAGAGTAAACTACGCGCTTCTTCTGAGGTCAGTCCAGACAATCTTTCTAACTCAGCTAATTGTTTGGAATAAAGGTCGTTGATCTTTTCTTGACTTTTATCTAATTCAGTCTCTTTGCGACTGAGAATCTCTTCTTTTTTCTCAAGAGAGTCAATTTTTCGGTCAAGGTTTTCTTCTTTTTGGACTAAACGACGTTCCAGGCGTTGTAATTCTGCACGACGTTCTTTAGTTTCACGTTCTAGTTCACTTCTATGCTTGTGAATTTCCTCTTTGGCTTCAACTAACGCTTCCTTTTTCTTCGCTTCGCCGGACCGTTCTGCATCTTCGACTATTCTTTTCGCAGCTTCTTCGGCTGATGCAATTCTGGCTTCAGCAAAACTTTTACGTACCCAATATCCAATACCAGCGCCTAATAATCCAACAACTGCAGCGACCAAAACAACTTCAAAAATGTTCTTTCCACCTCCTTCTAAAATTAAGATATATTAAGGGTAAAGCCGAGCATGTTTACTCGGCTTTTAAAAGCACCTTCACCGATTGCTCCCCTACAGCAACAGGTTCTCTTAAAAGATTAATTGATCACATATTATCTGATTACACGATTGGCTAATATAATTTTAAATGTTTTTCAAAGTAGTGTCAAGTTAGCCAGAATTTATTATGCAGAACACAGGTATATATTTGCTTCACCTGGCTGGTGAAAAATCAACAGAAGGTAGAACCCGGACTTTAAAGTCTCTATTACAGGGATCACTAAAATGCCGGCGATTGCAATTAGCAGTCAGACATAGCTCCCTCTTCATCCGTATTAGAGCTGGGTAATTTAGCACAATCTACTAAAAGAGCCGCCCTAATTTCAGCTTCAATTTGGTTGGCAATATCCGGATTTTCCTTTAAGAACTCTTTAACATTTTCACGGCCTTGTCCCAAACGATTGTCGTTATAAGAGTACCATGCACCGCTTTTATTTATTATTTCAAGATCTGTACCAATATCAACGATACTGCCTTCACGGGAGATACCCTCTCCATACATAATATCAAATTCGGCTTGCTTAAATGGTGGAGCAACCTTATTTTTAACTACTTTTATTTTAGTACGATTTCCGACAACATCATTGCCTTGCTTAAGACTTTCCGTTTTGCGCACTTCTAAACGTACAGAAGCATAAAACTTTAAGGCTCGTCCGCCAGTTGTGGTCTCCGGATTACCAAACATAACACCAACTTTTTCGCGTATTTGATTAATAAATACGGCTGTGGTACGGGATTTGCTTATGATACCTGTTAATTTACGCAGTGCCTGAGACATAAGCCTGGCTTGCAAACCCACATGAGCATCACCCATATCTCCCTCTATTTCGGCTTTGGGAACTAGTGCAGCGACTGAGTCAATAACAACAATATCTATGGCGTTACTGCGCACCAGGGCATCGGCAATCTCCAGTGCCTGCTCACCATGATCGGGCTGGGAAATGAGAAGATTATCGATATCTACCCCTAGTTTTCTGGCATATACAGGATCAAGGGCATGCTCAGCATCAATAAAGGCGGCAAATCCTCCTAATTTTTGAGCTTGAGCGATGATATGCAGCGCTACGGTTGTTTTACCGGAAGATTCCTGCCCATATATTTCTACCACTCTGCCACGTGGTACACCGCCAACTCCTAGTGCAATGTCAAGCGATAAGGAACCGGTGGGAATAACTTCTACATTCATTTTGGCTGCAGCTTCACCTAACTTCATAATAGAACCCTTGCCAAAATCCTTCTCAATTTGTTTCATTGCATTTTCTATTGCTTTTATTTTATCAATCATAAATATCCTCTCCCCATGATCTCTTCTATTTAATATTTTACAAACACCTGTTCGCGTTGTCAAGAGTTGTTATGGTTCATTATAAATTCTAATACAGTCAAATAAAAAAGAGGGACAAATCCCTCTTTTTTACCTATCGGCCTTTAGCTGGCTCAACATTTACTTTATAACCTTTTATTGTATTTTTGTGCATTACAGATATGACACGTTCCGCTGAATCTTCAGGTACTTCAACAAAAGTAAATTTTTCATAAATATTGATTACCCCTATGCGGTTTCCTGGAATATCAGCCTCAGACGCTATTGTGCGAACAATATCCTCCGGGCGTATCTTTTGAGCTTTGCCGGCATTAATAAAAAGACGTACCATTCCCGCTTGTGCGCCAGTATTGCTAAATACGGATTTATTTTCATTATTGGATTTTTCTTTAAATCCTTCTTGCGAAAGTTTTAATGCCGCAGCAGCAATATCTAAGGGATCATAGTCAGACACCATCTCAGACACAATGGCATGATAATCACTGAAACCACCAAGTTCAATTGTTCTTACTAACCGGCTTTTAATAAGTTCCCGTTGACGATCAAGAATATCTGCGGATGATGGTAATTGCTTGCGGATAATGCGTGTTTTTGCCAGATTTTCAATAAGTTTTAGTTGACGGTATTCCCGGGGTCCGATAAATGTAATAGCAACGCCTTTCTTTCCTGCGCGTCCTGTTCGTCCTATACGATGCACATAAGATTCGTGATCTTGCGGAATATCATAATTAACAACATGGCTCACGTGTTCAATGTCTAAACCTCGGGCAGCGACATCGGTAGCAATTAATATTTCAAGCTTGCCGTCACGAAATTTCTTCATTACTCTGTCTCTCTGAGCCTGGCTTAAATCTCCATGTAACCCGTCAGCCATATAGCCTCTCGCCTGCAACGAGGCTACAAGTTCATCTACCCCTTTTTTGGTGCGGCAGAAAATAATTAAGCGATCAGTTGTTTCAACATCAAGCACCCGGCACAAACCATCAAGTTTATCGCGGGTTTCATAATAGATTTGATCAATTAGCGGAACAGTAAGTTGTTCTTTATTAATTGTTACAGTCTTAGGGTTATTCATATATTTTTCAGCCAATGCCGCAATCGGTTTAGGCATAGTGGCGGAAAATAATAAAGTTTGACGTTCTTCAGCAGGAATATTCTGCAAAATGGTTTCGATATCTTCAATAAACCCCATATCCAGCATTTCGTCGGCTTCATCAAGAATTAACATTTTTACGGCACCAAGTTTTATCGTATTCCGGCGGATATGGTCTAATAAACGTCCCGGTGTACCAATAACTACCTGCACGCCAAATTGTAATGCCCGTATTTGCCTGTCAATTGCCTGACCGCCATAAATAGGTAATGTCTTAACACGTTTGAATTTTCCAATTTTGGCCAATTCCTCTGACACCTGAATAGCAAGTTCACGGGTCGGGGTAAGCACTAACGCCTGAATTTGCCGGGTGTCAGCAATTTGTTCCATAATTGGTATACCAAAAGCTGCCGTTTTACCAGTACCTGTCTGAGCCTGGCCAATAACATCATGGCCTTCAAGTACAATCGGAATTGTTTGGCTTTGAATTGGCGATGGCTCTTCAAATCCCATTTCAGTGATTGCTGTTAAAATCTTTTTACTTAATTGAATATCTCCAAAAAAATTACTGTCTTTCAACTATATATCCTCCCTATATGTTATAGACCTAATATATACTGCCTTAATATGTTAAGCGTAGTTTGTGCAACACGCTGTTTAATATAAGTACGCTCACCGGTAAAATTATGTTGGTGACACTGAGTGCCGGCCGGACCGCTAATCGCAATAAAAACCAGGCCGACAGGCTTTTCGCTGGTGGCACCTCCGGGACCGGCGATACCAGTAATACCAATGCCAATATCGGTGGAAAATCTTTGTTTTATATTTGTTGCCATACTAATAGCAGTTTCTTGGCTAACAGCCCCGTATTGTACAAGAAGAGATTCAGGCACTCCGACGCTTTCTATTTTAGCCTTATTACTGTAACATACTATTGAACCGATTAAGTAGTCTGAACTTCCTGGTACATCGGTAATACGGCTTGTTACCAGACCACCGGTACAAGACTCTGCAACCGAAATCGTTAATTTTTTGGCCGCTAATATTCGTCCTGCAACTTCTTCCATTGTTTCTGTATCTACGCCAAAAATATATTCTTCAATGTTATCACGGATCTGTTTTTCTAGCTGCGCGATTAGTTGGCAAGCCTCACTTTCTGTCGTAGCTTTAGCAGTAAGTCGGATAATAATTTCACCATTACGTGCTAATAAGGCAATAGTCGGGTTATTTTGAGCAATAATAAATTGTTTGATTTTTTCTTCCAGCGCCGACTCCCCTAAACCATATGTATGTAATACTCTGGATACTATTGTTCCCTGAAAACCAAACCGTTCTCTTAGATACGGAATGATGGAATGCTTAAACATCCATTTCAACTCATGAGGCGGCCCCGGCAGATGAATAATCGTCTTGTCACCAACTTCTAAAATAACTCCCGGTGCTGTGCCGCATTCGTTGCTCACAATTTTTGCACCCTGAGGCATCATTGCCTGGCGTAAATTGTTATCAGTCATCTCCATATTCCGTTCATCAAAAAAGCATTTAATGCGTTTCACACTGGGTTCGTGCAAATACAGCGGCCGGTTTACAACTTGGGCGGTCACTTCTTTGGTAATATCGCCTTGAGTCGGCCCCAGCCCACCGGAAGTAATTATAATGTCAGCCCTGTTTAAGGCGGTTTTTAAAGCTTGGGACATACGTTCTCTGTTATCGCCTACCGTAGTTTGAAATAATACGCTAAAGCCTAATTCATTAAGCTTTTTAGCCAAATAGGGGGCATTAGAATTGATAATCTGGCCAAGCAATAGTTCTGTTCCGGTATTTATTATTTCTACTATCATTTCAAGCCTACCTCCTTCTCCTCACTTATTTCATTAAATGCTTAGAAAAAGCTCTTCATCTTCAAGCATACTTTTCGGTTAATCGCAACGCTAACTTTTTGCTCTTTTTCGAAAATAATGAATTCTGATACATTAAAAAGAAAATAGTAGGACATAACAGCCACTACTATTGGAAATTTAGCTTTTTGCGTTATACTGCTGATTCGGAAATCTCTGCTAATAAATCATAAGTAAACCCTTGAACAATTTTCACCTTGATAATGTCCCCTGGTTTGCTGTTTGCGGCATTTTCTATATAAATTTGTCCGTCAACATCAGGCGCCTCCCGATAGGAACGCCCGGATACAAGATTCGATTGCTCTTCACCTTTTCCCTCAACGAGTACTTCTAATGTCTTCCCTTCCATTTCATGATTTAAATCTTCTGATATCTGACACTGAAGAGACATTAAATCATGATACCGTTCCTGCTTTATCTCATCCGCTATCTGATTTGACAAAGCAGCTGCCGGTGTATCTTCTTCTTGTGAATAAGTAAATACACCAACACGTTCAAATTTTTGATCCAACATAAACTGACGTAATGCGGCAAAATGAGTTTCGGTTTCTCCGGGAAAACCGACAATAAATGAAGTTCGGATAACAACATTAGGAATTCTAATACGTAATTTGCTTAATAGTGTTTCTATTTCCAGTCTGGTATCCTTACGACACATAGCCTGTAAAATATCATCATGGGCATGTTGCAACGGCAAATCTACATATTTGCAAATTTTTGACTCATTAGCAATCAGGTCAATTAATTCATCAGAAAAATATTTAGGATAACAATATAATAATCTTATCCATACTATTCTATCAATCTTTATCAGTTCCTGTAAAAGTTCAGTTAACTTAGGTGTTCCGTATAAATCACAACCATAACTGGTAGTATCCTGAGCAATAAGATTGATTTCTTTCACACCATTTGCCGCCAGGTTTTTTACTTCTGCTACAATAGAATCAATGGAACGGCTGCGAAATTTCCCTCTTACTGATGGAATTATACAGTATGAACAGCAGTTACTGCACCCTTCGGCAATTTTCACGTAGGAGCTATAAAAGGGCGTTGTTTCGACGCGAGGCATAGTTTCATCATAAATAGTATCAATATCATTTATGATTGCTATCCGTTCACCTGCCAGCACCGCGTCTACCGCTTCAATTATACGGTGCCAAGCTCCAGTACCGATAATTGCATCTACCTCCGGCAATTCATTTAATAGGTCCTGCTGATAGCGCTGCCCCAGGCAACCTGCCACAATTAATCCGCGGCATTTTCCATGCAGTTTGTATTCGGACATTTGCAGTATTGTGGAAATTGATTCTTCCTTAGCCGAATCAATAAAGGTGCAAGTATTGATTATTAAGATATCTGCTTCGTTGGGTTCAGCAGTTATTTGTATATTATTGGCGGCCAATATACCTAACATCACTTCAGTATCAACCAGGTTTTTGGCACAGCCCAGGCTAATAAACCCGGCTTTGAGCATCTGAAACTTCCTCCTAATTAGTCACGTTATCTAGGGTTTAAACCTTACAGTCTGTATCCATTTATCAAGTAACTGGCGTTTTTGTTCATCGGTAAGAGTATCTTTTGCATCAAACAGTTTAATATTTTTGGCGGCATATTCTTTATATATGCGGGATTCCGGATTGGTAGGAATAAAGTAAAAATTATTTTTTTCTAATGTTGCTTGGGCAACATCTTGGGTCAACCAATCTAAAAATTGTTTAGCTTCAGTACTATGGGGTGCACCGTTAACTAAACCCGCGCCTGTCAGCAAAAAAGCTGTGCCTTCATCTGGATATATTATTTTAATAGGAAAATTATTATTGATGTAACGAATGGCTTCGCTTTGCACTGCAATGGCAATGTCAACCTCACCTAAGCCAGCCATACGGACAGGTGTGGCTAAAAATTTGGCATATTGAACTATCTGTGGATGAAGTTTTTTCAAATATGTTAATGTTGAATTTTCTCCTTTTACTGCTGTAAAGGAATATAACAAATTTGCTGAAGCTTCTGCTGCCAAAAAATCGGTCATACCAATACGCATGCTACTGTCTTTCGTTAAATCATCCCATTTGGCAGGGGATTGTGGTAATTTTTTTAAATAATCCTTATTAGCCACAAAAACAATAGGGTCATACCAAACCCCGGTCCAATAATTGCTGCTATCCTGAAAACGGTCAAGAATTATATCAGTTTGTTCTGAACTATAAGGAGCAAAAACACCGGCTTTTTTAACTTGTTCCAATATTGAGCCTGTCGCCAAAATAATATCAGCCCTTGGATTGGCTGACTCGGCCTTCACGCGTGCTAATAAATCTTCACCGGATAACGGCACTACATTAACCTGCACATTTTGAGTTTTTTCGTATTCCTGGGCTAAGACCGCAACTTGCTCAATAGGAAGTGTTGTATAAACGGTAATATTTTTTATATTAGCAGGATTTTGCTTGCCTGCATTGCCAGCCAATTGGGTTATGCTGCCTGTTAATATAACAACAATCAGAAAAAAAGCTATCAGCAGCAACGGTAAATAACGGCGCATTTTAACCTCCTCTAACATGCAACAAAATAGTGTTTCTTATTTGTTTCGCTACATAAGATAAAATTCCTACTAAATAATAATTAAATAATAAGAAAAATGATTCGTTTGCTAATTGTAAAGAATTTAAATTTGCAACAGTGAAAAACACGGGAAAATCCCGTGTTATATTACAGTTATAGGATCATTATGAGAACTAACAACATTGTTATGCGAATCATACAAATTAACCCGTAATTCATATACTCCCTCATTAGTAAAGTCAACATTATCTAATAAAATACTGTTAACTTGACGATAAGTATTATCAGGCAAGGAAAAAGGACCATTTTCGCCACTAGCTACTACCCTGCCATCTGGTGCTATTATTTCGGTTTTCTCATTAAAGTATTCGTTTTGATTTTCACTTCCACCCCGCCAAATCGTCAAAACGGTAAATGACTGAGAATAGCCCATTGTATATTGACTAAATTCGTTATAAATGTTATGACGCCCTTGTCCGTCGGTTGTTACTCCTTCACACAGCAATGCTGCCTGTAAATGGATCTTATTTTGTTCCATGTTTACCCTCCATTTGATCAATTTACTTGTAGTATGACCATAGGGAGAATTCGTTATTAGTACAATTTTTTAGTACATGCTCTAATCTTAGACTATAATATGTTAAAATATTAGTGATATGGAGAGGAGTTGTTAGAATGTCTCGGCATTCGCTTAGGTGGTATATGCTGAACCCTAACCTAACGTTTAAGCTTATAATTATCATTATTTTCTTATCGCTTATTGCGATTGGTAATGGTTTCGGTGTATATGAAAATATTGTTGAACAAAATATAACCGAAGCTGTAAACTCACTTGTATCTGTTTTAATTTACGCTATCCCGGCATATGGCTTACTTAAACTTCGCCCATGGGCGCGCATTGCTGAACTTGCCCTGTCAATCTTACTGGTAATGCTCGGTACAGTATTAATGCTATTTTATAGTGTTGCAATCGGTGCTTTTATTGTCATTACGCATGGGCTTATTGCCGCTTATTTGTTAACTAATGAGTGTAAACAAATATTCCACTGAAATGACATACAGTCCAGAGGCTAAGTTTTCTTAGTCTGTTTTTTTATTGGAGATTTAACTTTATTACGTGAAGGTTTTAGCTTACGCTCTTTATTATGCGTCCCTTGCATGATTGTTTTCCTTAGCGGACGAATTAAGCAGTTAGGACCGTAGCCGATTAAATCCTGACGTTTGGCTTTCTGGAGTGCTTCATATACTAAGTGATAATTCTTAGGATCTCTATATTGTATTAACGCCCGCTGCAGTTTTTTTTCATGGGGGTCTTTGGCCGTATAAACCTTTTCTCCAGTCAAGGGGTTAATGCCGGTATAATACATGCATGTAGACAAGCTGCCGGGAGTTGGAATAAAATCCTGCACTTGTTCAGGATGATAACCTATATCACGGATAAATTCCGCTAGCTCTACCGCTTCTTTAAGTCCGGAGCCAGGATGACTAGACATAAAATATGGTACTAAATACTGTTCTTTCCCTAATGTTTTGTTTATTTTCTGGTA
>JAEYSJ010000224.1 GCA_023434855.1 Bacillota bacterium
GCCCACTGCCAGGCGGACCGCCGCCTCCCGGAGGGCTGCCGCTGGCCGGACATCCCAGCAACGGTCCAATGCCTTTATTTTTTTTCGTTAGGTTGGATACAAATGAAGATATTGTTTCCTTTTCACCTTTTCTGTCACTTTCCAATTCGTATTTAACCGCTCTGGTGGAGGAGACACTTGATATCGATAATGTAAGAGGAAGCTTTGAATTCCGGGAAACAGAGTATTCCTATTTGAAAGCTCCTCTGCCGAAAAATCAGGGCATGTTTATTATCTACAAGGACGCTACGCATGATAAAACCGCCCTGCGTTTAATGATTACGGCCTTAAGCTTTACGGGATTAATTTGCGTCATTCTATCTTTTTTTGGCAGTCTTATTGTGGCTAATAAGGCAATGTATCCCATACAGCAAGCCTGGCAACAACAAAAAGATTTCTTAGCTGACGCATCTCACGAACTTCGCACCCCTTTGTCGATAATTCAGATGAATTTGGAAGCAGTGCGGGCTAACCCGGAAGAGACGGTGCAGGAACAGACAAAATGGTTAGACAATATAGCCGAAGTAACCTTTGGCATGTCCAAACTGGTAGATTCCCTGCTATTTCTCGCCAGAATAGACTCTCGCCAGCAATTATTACAAAAAGAATATTTCGCTCTCCATCAAGCTGTTGTTCTGACAGCCAACCCCTTTCTTCCCATGGCCCAGGTCAAAAATATCAGCCTGTCTATCCGGGCCGCTGAAGAGATTTATTATTTTGGCGACGAAGCAAAGATACGTCAGGTAATCGGTATCCTGCTGGATAATGCCATTCGACACACTCCGGAAAGCGGCAGTATTACTACCAGTCTGAAATGCCAAAATCAAACAGCTGTTTTATCTGTAACTGATACAGGTGAAGGTATTGCGTCTGAGCATTTAGATAAAATTTTTAACCGTTTTTATCAGGTGGATTCTGCCCGGGCCAAGGGCGGCACCGGACTAGGATTGTCAATCGCCAAGTGGATTGTTGAAACCCACGGAGGAACCATCGCCGTAGCCAGTATTCCGGGAAAGGAAACCACCTTCACTGTCCGCCTCCCTTTGAAATATAAGTAAGACTGGACATACATTTAACCGCCAAAGCCGCCAAGAGCGCCAAGAAAACATGGGAATTTTTATTTTGTGAATTCCTGACACTAGTTCTCTTAGTGACATATTGCCATAGAGGCAACTCGCCTGAAAACAATAGGATTCCCTTGGCGTTCTTGGCGCCCTTGGCGGTTAAACACCTTGTATATCTAAACAAATATAAAATCCTGCGCAGTTGAACCGTGCAGGATTGTTTCATTTAAAATATTTATAAGTTCAAAAAACTAATGAATCAATTTTTCTCAAGCTACCTGGCAGCTACCCGTTGGGTATAAAGATAGTTGGATAGCTTTTTCCGGGCACGCTGTATGGCATTGTCTACAACCTTGGGGTCAAAATTCAATTGTTCAGAAATATGCCGCTGCTTAAATCCACGAATATATAGTTTCATTATCCGGCGCTCATTATCTGATAAGTTGCCCTCAATGAATCTCAGAATTTTTTGTACAGATTCTTTATCAGTTACTACCTCAAGCGGATCTTGTGTTCGTTTCTCCGTGACCAGCCGGTCGATCAATCTGACATTATTGCCTGCATTGTTGTCATCGCCTGTATAATATAGCGAACATGCATAATTTGCCACCATATGCTTTTTTCTGTTAGCTGTTGTTATCGCCGACTTAATCATATTTCTTATATTAATTTTAGCTATGAAATCAAAGGTGTAAATTCCATCTTCATCAAAATGCAAAATAGCATTGTATAGACCTAGCAGCCCCCATTGATAAAGGTCGTCAATATCCCCACCCGGAAGATAATACTTGTTTGCATACGAATAAATTATCTTCCTGAATTTTGCTACAATGCGGTTAAATTCTTCATTGTTGATATCACCAACATTATCAAAGCAAGATTTTAGCATCAGCCCAAACCCCTTGAAATTTTTTTAGTGTAACCATAATTAATTTTAAACCCATTTATGGGAGTAAAAAATAGGGCTTTGGTCCTATTTTTGTAGGAAATATAGAATTTTTGTCAAAATATAGTCAGAGAATCACCAGTCTTTATGACTACTCTTGCTTGATAATAAATAATAAATGGAGGAATTTGGTTATTTATTCACCCTCAGTGATGCCACGTTTTTTTATCAATGTTATATTCCCGGTTAATATATAATTTGTCGTCATTCCGGCAACCAGACCCCAAAACGGAGCCCCGATTCCAGCGATGGAAACACCGGAAACAGTGACAAGAAATGTTATCAGAGCACTTTCCCGCTGTTTTTCCCCCTTCATTGCCGCTGTAAGGCTTGAGCTTATTGCTCCAAACAGCGCTAAGCCGGCGACAACTGCTATTAATTCTCCCGGAAAAGCGGAAAAAACAGAGACAATAGTTGCGCCGAATATACTTACCAATATATACAAAGCACCGCAGGACACCCCGGCAATATAACGTTTGGCAGTATCGGCATGGGCTTCCCTGCCTGTGCAAATAGCCGCTGTAATTGCTGCTAAGTTGATACCGTGAGAACCAAATGGGGCGGATATAAGTGAAGCAATACCTGTTGTTGTAATTAGCGGACTGGCAGAAATATTGTAGCCATCTACCTTTAATACCCCCATGCCGGTGGCATTCTGCGATGTCATGGTAACAATACACAGGGGAATCCCCAGACCGATCAATGCCTCCAAAGAAAAAGTCGGCATGGTAAATACCGGTTGCACCAGTGAAATATGCACACTCCCTAAAAACAGAGTCTGAAGCTTGTATGCCATCATCAGGCCAATTAACAAAGTTGCTGCCACCGCATAACGGGGAACCAAGCGCTTAGCCAGTAAATAACACAGCAACATTGGAAGAGATAGTAACGGCAGCTGCTTCAAAGACACAAAAACATCAACACCAAACTTCAGCAAAATACCCGCAAGCATTGCGGCAATAATTGCCTGAGGGACCCGTTCCATAATAGTGGAAAAGAAACCGGAAAGCCCCAATGCAACAGCTATTACAGCAGCGAACACAAACGCGCCGATGGCGTCGGAATAGGCATAAGCCGACCAGCCTGAAACCAGCAATACCGCCCCTGGTGTTGACCATGCGGTAATAATCGGTGCCCTGAACCACACGCTCAGCATAATTCCGCTAATTCCGCTGCACAGCGATATTGCCCATATCCAGGAAGATAATTGAGCCGCGTTTAAATCCGCAGTTTTTGCCGCCTGAAAGATTATCAGCAATGGCCCGGAATAAGATACCATAACCGCGATAAAACCAGCAATCACCGCACCTATGGAACAGTCTTTTCTCATCGTGTCAAAAAAATTAATAATCTTGTAAAACCCTTCTTGCATCATTATACATCCCCCTTGCCCTGCCGCACCGCAAAATAACTTAAATTCTTCACTGTTCGAAAACGGAACGTTTTTCTTAAGCATTGCAGTGTTATATTTTTATAGCGTATTATACATATATAATCATCAATTATATATAACAGTCAACGTTGTTGTATAACACTATGCAGAGGTGATGTAAGTGAACATTTCCATTAACAGACATGCGGGAATATCTGTTAAGGAACAGGTCAAACTGGAACTTGCCCAACGCATCCGGTCAGGCTTGCTTGAAGATGGCCAGCGGCTGCCTTCTGTTCGCCAGCTTTCCGCTCAGTTAAAAATCAGCCTGGTTACCGCTCACCAGGTGTACAAAACTCTGGAACAGGACGGACTAATAGAATCCATCCGCGGCAGGGGGACATTTGTCAGATTTCA
The DNA here is from genome assembly GCA_023434855.1 of Bacillota bacterium. Next base: position 3,839 of record JAEYSJ010000224.1, read on the forward strand.
TAAAATCAGTATTAATAAGAATACCCAAAATACCATATCCTTTGGCTCTAACCCTTTTGCCTGGCAGCTGTCCATTCCGGATAATCTCCCCCGGGCTAGCTTCTGGAGTCAGAGCGCTGTACGGCTGCCTGCGGAAATACTGGATTTGTCGACAGCATCTATCCATTACACTTTGTTGCCCCTTGATCTTTTGCAGACTTCCATCAGGTATTCGCTGGATAGATATTCCCAGTCCCACGGCAGTTATTCGCCCTATCAGGGCGACCTGGAATTCTTACAGACAATCAGCTGTTATTTGTCCGAGCAAAGTAATATAGCATTACGCCCCCACCAGCTCATCATTACCAATGGAACCCAGCAGGGTATGGATTTGTTTGCCCGCACATTTCTCGGACCAGGTGACGTAGTTGCCGTTGAGGCTCCCTGCTTTCCCAGTGCAATTGACATTTTCCGGCTAAGCCCTGCCGTTATACAGCCTGTCCCCATTGACGACAATGGAATGCGGGTGGACATATTAGAAGAGTTGTCCACCCGCATGAAAATCAAAGCCCTTTATACTGTACCAACCTTCCAGAACCCAACCGGACTTATTATGTCTTTAAACCGGCGCAGGGAAATCCTGGAATTCGCCGAAACTAATAATGTCCTTATATTGGAAGACGATCCCCACCGTGAGCTGTTTCTGTCAGGCAATGGCGACATTGGAAGATTGCCGCCACCGCTAAAATCAATGGATAAAACCGGACGGGTAGTGTATCTGAAAGGGTTCAGCAAATTTCTTTTCCCCGGGCTGCGTTTAGGCGTTACCGCTGCCGACGGTTCCGTATACAACCGGCTGCTTGCAGCTAAATCCATCGCCGACTTAGGTTCTCCGTTATGGCTGCAAAAAGCCCTTATCCGGTTGTTTGCTAGTCCCCAGCTTTACAGCTACATCAAGAAGTTAAATCAGATTCTGGTACGGCGCAGCCGTTTGGTTGCTGCCAAACTTGCGCGGGAGCTCAGTCCGGCAATTCGCTTTCCGGAGATTTCCGGGGGTATGCACTTATGGCTGACCTTGCCGCCAGCCGTGTCCGCCGATAGCTTGATTCCCGTCGCTCATCACCGCGGTATTCATTTTTTGCCTGGATCAATCTTTTATCCGGCAGAACCGGAATCCAACCACCTTCGTATTTGCTGGACCAATTTGTCTGACGATAATTTACCAAAGGCACTGGATATATTGTGTGAACTGTTAAACGAGGCTGTAGTTGGAGCACAATAAATATAGAATATTGCCGCAGGCTTGGCCTGGATTTTACCAGTTCGCCAGTCAGTCAACCATCTTGTACCAATTATTGATCGTATGTTTCAACTTGCCCAGGGAATACTCTAACTGTAATAATTCCTGAAAATAATCAACAAATAAGTTCCACTCTTCTGACGTAAAATCTTCGCGAGCTTTCTGTGGCAGTGATAATTTTATCATATTAGTAATAGCTATTTCTGTTTGTTTGATGCTCCTCATTGTAATTAGCATCTTATTCAGTGGATGTATAATCATAATACCTCCTCAATATAATTAATATTTTTTACATGTTTTAACAAATATTATATCCGGTAATATCTGGAAAGTCAATAACTATCAGTTATTATAATTTACTGTCAGTTAACAGGCTGGTGTCGTTTCATGTTGAAGATACTTCTTAGGTGATATAATGTTATTTGGTGAAATTATTAAAAAAACAAGAGAAGCGATGAATCTCAGTCAGGACGATGCCTCGAAAATGATCGAAAAAAAATATGCCATTCGTTTGTCGGCACCTTATCTGAGCATGATAGAAAATGGCATGCGAACAAATATTACAGTAAACGTGATAAAAGCTTTATTAGATTTTTATAGCCTGCCTTTTTCCGCTGCCGCCAGTCTTTTCCAAAATATAATCGCTGAAAAAAAAGTACCTTATACTGTCAGTTCACCTGAAACGGAAACGCAAATTGCCAATTTGCCGGAAGAGGCAAAACGCAGTATTGATGAATTTACCGCTTATATAATCACGAAGTATGGCAAGGATGTAAAAAAGTAATAGAATTCCATAAAATGCAAATGACCTGAATCCTTTTTTGGGGGGATTCAGGTCATTTGCGTTCATATATCCTTATCTTCACAGTTCAAAAACACATCTTCCTATTTATAAGTTAAAAATTTTCTTAGCGCGTTAGCATCAATAACTAACTGGGTAAATTTCAGCCGCAGCCGGAAACTGGTAAAGGTGTGAAAAGCTTTAAAAATAGGGATACGCGGTAAGGCAAACAGATTGCTGTCAGATCTGGCTCTCCCCATATTTGTGGTAAAAGCGGCGCTATATCCTGCTTTTTTTACCAGTTGAATAATTGCCTGGTTATAAAAGCCGCCCGGGTAAGCGAAATATTTTACCGGCTCTTTGAGTCGCCATTCTATACCCTCACGGGACTTAGTCAATTGGTATTCGGCATATTCGGGTGAAGCATCTACAAGTGATACATGATTTAATGTATGGGACCCAAAAATGATGCCATTAGCATGCATTTCTTTTACTTGCTCCCAGGTTAAATACCTGTCATTATCCCCTACATAATCAGTGATTAAGAACACAGTGGCCACCAAATTATACTTTTTCAATATTGGGTAGGCTTCAGAAAACGTATCCCTATATCCATCATCAAAGGTAATCAGTACAGGCTTTTCCGGAAGTGGTTCGTTATATTGAATGTAATTTACCAGTTGGTCAGGCGAAATAGCAGTATACCCATTGTTCCTTAGATAAAGCATCTGCTCTTCAAACTCCTGCGGAGTAATTGCCAAGGCATTCATTTCCCGGCTGCTTATAAGATGATAGTTCAGTACCGGAACACCGCGATAGTCTAAACTCATTATATAAATAAAAAATATAAGTGCAGCAAGTATAATTATCCCTATAACATAGCGGGTTCTATGCGAAACTAAAGACAACGGTATCCCCCCATCCCAGATACATAGCTTCTCGCCACAGCATCCAGTCGACCATAAGCTGTCAATTATATAATACATGTTATGAATATCTTTGAGACTCGCTAATAGTATTAAAGTTATTTAGTTCGTTATATATATTGTTCTTGTTTGATAATTTAATACCTTTTTTCTCCATAACACATTTCGCCTGCAGATGATAGCTGCCACAACAACACTAAGTTGCAACAAATGAGAAAGGCCGTGCACTATTGCACGGCCGGATAAATACTTAGTAACGTTCCGTTCTTAGAAGTCTAAAGCCATGTATTTTACTTTTACGTTAGGAATAGCTTTAAGCTCCCGCTCCAACTGGGAAATAGCCTGACTGTCAGCACAGATCTGAAGTAAAATAATACCGGTATTCGAGCAGGTTTCAATCTGAGCATCATGTAATCCCAGTCTGACTCTGATATCACAGCCATATTTTGTTAGCACATCCTGAACCTTAACAGCAGTTTCCGTCCTTTGTTCTTGCAAAATAGCCATAACCGTCGAACAATTTTTATTCACTGATAACACCTCCATATATTTATATTTATTAATTTCATCCTTCCTTCTAAATAATCCTTCTTAAACAATATAAAACATTTAATAATTTCAAATTTGCTCACTTTGCAAAGTAGAAGATACAGTAAAAAGACTTAGAATCCTTTTGCTACAAATAACACACAGTAAGTTATTTGTATAACTTTGTCGAAACATGAAGGTGTTGGGTAATTCCTAGCGAATATATCCAAAACAATCTAACATAGGGGGAGTTATCAGAATGAACATAGCAGAAATAAAATTAGCCGATATTGTTGATGTTGAATTTTTACAGCGCTTTCAGGATGACTTCGCGAAAAGCATGGGGATTGCCAGCGTTACCGTTGATCTGGATGGCAAGCCCATTACTAATCCCAGCTACTACACCCGTTTTTGCGAACATTTCACCCATTCAACTAAGTGCGGAGATGACCGCTGTGCGGAATCTCACCTGCGCGGTGGACAGGAAGCTGCGAAAACCGGCAAGCCGTATGTTTATGAATGCCATGCCGGCCTTATTGATTTTGCTGCCCCGATTATGTTGGAAGGAAGACTTATCGGCACAATTCTGGGCGGACAGGTTTTAACCGATTTACCTGATGAAGACAAATACCGGAGAATAGCGCGGGAGATCGGAGTCGATGAAGACGGGTATGTCGCCGCAGTAAAAGAAATCAAAAAGCTGCCGCGGGAACAAATCGAAGCAGCGGCAAATGTACTGTTTATTGTCACCAATAATCTATCGAAAACCTGGTATTACCAGCAAAGATTGAAAGAAACAGCAGGAACTTTAAATGATCACCTGACGCAAATTTCAGCAACAATGGAGCAGCTTGCCGCATCTACTTCAGATGTAACTCATAACCAGTCGTCCCTTAACCAGGAAATAAGAAATGTTAGTACAGTATCGGAGAAAATTAACAGCGTATTAGACTTTATCAAAGAAATTGCCGATGAGACCAGATTGCTTGGATTAAATGCGGCGATTGAAGCCGCCCGGGCCGGAGAAGCTGGTTTAGGCTTTGGGGTAGTGGCGCAGGAGATCCGCAAACTGTCAGGCGACTCCAAACAAACTGTCGGAAAAATAAAAGAATTAACGACCCATATCCAGGAATCGGTAAATACAACGGTAAATATGAGCGACCTCACCATGCAAACTGTCGAACAACAGTCCGCCGGCATTGAGGAAGTCACAGCCAGTGTTACGCAAATTACATTAATGGCCAGCCAGCTCATGACTTTGGCCAATGAAAAATAGTCATTTTATATTGCAAGACGGAGCCTAATAATGAGGAGGAAATACAGTGGCTAATAGACAGCTGGTGGTTTTCGAAATGGCAGGCGAGGAGTATGGCATTGATGTTAGCGCGGTCAACGGTATTTTACGATTGAAAAATTTTCAGATTCGTAAATTACCCAGTGTTCCGCCGATCATTGAAGGGGTAATCAACTTGCGGGGTAACGTTAATTATGTATACAACTTAAATAAGCTCTTTGAATTACCGGAAAAACAGATTGACATCGAAAGCAAAATAATAATGGTATATTCCGGCGAGCAGACTGTCGGCTATATTGTTGATGAAGTTACCGACATAGTACATATCCCTGAAGAAAATATTGAACAGGCCCCAGGCTTTATTACTAAAATCCAGGGCGAGTATATTACAGGCGTAGGAAAAGTTGACGATCGGCTGATTATCATGCTTGATACCGAAAAAATCTCAATGTAAGAAAAATCATCATTTTTTAAGCTGTGAAAAACTTAAAACCCTTTCTGCAAAATAAATTACCGGCAAAATGCCGGTAGTTTATTTTGCAATATTTAGGTGAATATCATTGTTCAGTTCAAGGATAATGTCTTACAATGTCGAATTAAGATAAGTAAAACTTATTGGTTCCCAATCTTAGTTCGAGGTGCGATTTAATAATGGACGTCACAAGTAACCAAGTTAAAGGGAGAAAACTCAGCGTTCAAAGGCTGTTGAACAGAATAAAATTTCTTGAGACCAAACTTTTCGATGCAGAGATGCAACTCAACGGGATTATTGACTGCAAGCTGGCGGAACAGAAGGCATTGCAAGCCAATGAGGAACGGTACAGGCAAATATTTATGCGCAGCCCGGCGGTTAAGCTTATTGTTGATCCCCTCAATGGAAAGATAATAAATGCCAATCAGGCTGCAGCTGAATTTTACGGATACACCATTGAAGAATTAATTAATATGGAAATCTTCGAAATTAACCCGAGCCCGCCGGAAAAGACGAATAAGAATATGGTAAAGATATGTGCTGATAATGCCGGCAAGCTGTATTATCTTAAACATAAATTAAGAAACGGTACGCTGCGGGATGTGGAAGTTTACGCCGGTCCGGTAACAGTTGGCGACAGAACATTAGTAAATGCAATTGTTTTTGATGTGACTGACCGCAAAAAAATGGAAGAAGAACTGCGCGAAAGCCGCGAGCGTCTTTCCTTGGTGGTTGAAGGCGCCAAAGCCGGTATTTGGGATTGGGATATGATCACTAACCGTGTATTTCATGACAAACAGTGGAAGGCGATTCTTGGCTATGAAGAACATGAAGCAAATGGCGGTGCCGAAGAATGGCAAGGCCGCTGGCATCCTGATGACATCCTCATGATCAGGCAGACAATGCAGGATTATTTGCAGGGAAAAACCGCCAAGTATGAGCTGGAGTATCGACTGCAGCATAAAGATGGCTCCTATCGCTGGATATATACTGCAGGCAAAATAACCCGTGACACGGCCGGACGGCCAATTCGCTGGGTCGGTTTCAATATTGACATTACTGACCGGAAACAAGTAGAAGAAATAGTGCGGGAAAGCGAAAAAAAATTAAGAGATTTCGCTCAGGCCGTTCCTGATGCCAGTTTTATCATAGACGAAGACGGCCGTCATATTGAAGTATTCAATAGTCATAACCATCAACTATTCAGACCCCGTGAAGAACTAATCGGATTAACCCTGCATCAAATATATTTGCCGGAACAGGCCGATATGCTGCTGAATAAAATCCGACAGACTATTCTTTCCGGGATGCCCCAATACGATGCGCAAGAACTGGAATTCGGCAAAGGAGTAAAACGGTGGATTGAAGCCCGGCTTGCACCTATGACTTATCTGGCCAATGGCAAGAAGACGGTAGCCATTGTAGCAAATGACATTACCGAACGAAAGCATACTGATAGAATACTGCAGTCAACCTATGAGTTGCAGCGAAAAAGCGATTTTATTAATGCCATCATCAACGGAGTGAATCATGTAGATTCAAAAGCCATTTCGTTTGCCGGAACTTTTGGTTTAGATTTAACGCGTCCCTTATTCTGCTGCTTAATTGTCAGTGAAATATTTACCGTAAATAGCAATAATGAATATGGTGCCGGGCATAAACCGTTAAAGCTTAAAAGCGACATAATAAATGCACTATATGACGAACCCCAATCTATCGTCTGGCTTCACCGCGAAGATATCGGGATAATATATCAGCCAGCGAATCTGAAGGAAGCAAGCCGTGAGCACGCTGCACGCATAGCCAACCGCATACGGGACAAAATCAGTGATGTTACTTCAGGCCTGCCAATAATGATTGGCGTGGGTACGGCACAAACCGGCCCCGAAAGTTTGTACAAAAGCTTTCAGCAAGCTTGGAGTGCTGTAATGTCGGCGCGATCTGAAGAAGGAAACACAGAGGGAGTTTATTACTTCTGGAATTTGGGAGTTTTTCAGTTGCTTGCCGGTTATGGCGGAAAAGAACGGGCCAGGGATTTTGTTGAGGAGAAAATCGGTAAACTCATTGCATATGACAGTAAGAAAGAGACAGACTTCCTGGCTACTTTGGAAAAGATTTTGCAAAGCGCCAATTTAAAAGAAGTTGCCGAAGAAATGTTTCTTCATCACAAAACGATAGTTAACCGTAAACAAAGAATCGAAAAAATTCTGGGGATTTCCCTTGATCAATTTGAGACACGACTGGCTATTGCAACGGCAATTAAGCTGCATAAATTAAATACTCAGCTTGCCCAGCGCTGAAATGGTGGCTGGCTTGTATTGACTGCATAGTAAAGAACTGCTTTCAGGCGCTTCAACCTGAAAGCAGTTCTCATATTCACTTCCAATATTGTCTTCGAAGGATATATATTACTGTTTTTTTGTCGAAAAAAATAGAACCATAAGATAATAGCATTTATCTCCAGAGATAATTATACTAAAACTAATAACATATATAGAATATTCTCAAAATATTCTACCAAAAAGGGGTGCATTAATAATGAACATAGCAGATATAAAATTGGCTGACATTGTTGACGTTGAATTTTTGCAGCGGTTCCAGGATGATTTCGCCAAGAGTATGGGTATTGCCAGTGTAACCGTTGATTTAGACGGAAAACCCATTACGAATCCCAGCTATTATACCCGTTTCTGTGAACATTACACTCATTCCACCAAATGTGGCGATGACCGTTGCGCGGAATCTCACCTGCGCGGGGGAGAACAGGCTGCGAAAA
>JAEYSJ010000229.1 GCA_023434855.1 Bacillota bacterium
GTACCTTATGACCGGCCGTACATAAAGCGGATTTACGTTGAGCAAGCACTTGCCACCATCGGTGATTACTACGAGGAGGATGATTAGTGATGGAAAAAAATGTTGAGTATTACCTGTCTCTTCCTTATCGGTTTGAAATAATCCCAGCAGAAGAAGGTGGCTATGTTGGTGTAGTACCCGAATTACCTGGCTGCATTACTCAAGGTGAGACGTTGGAAGAAACAGTACAAATGATTAACGATGCAAAACAGGCTTGGATTGAAACAGCCATAGAAGAAGGCATTGGTATTCCGGAGCCGGTCGGCCACGACGAAGAATTTAGCGGTAAATTTGTTGTTCGGGTGCCTAAATCATTGCACAGGGATTTAGCTCGGAAAGCTAAGGAAGAGAATGTAAGTCTAAACCAATTAACAACGTATTTGTTGTCATCAGGTATTGGTAAGCCATTAAAAAAATAAATTATTGCAACTCACTCTTAAGATTTGTTTGAATCAATCGCATTAATACATAAAGAATGAGCAGCATTCCGGCGCTTTATGCCAGGATGCTGCTTTGTTTGCTGCTTATAAGTTGGGTTTTCTGATTTTGGATGGTGATATTAGAACGATATTGAAAAAGGCTTTAATTTGAAAAATCCCAAGGCATAATTGGCATTCAATGTTTATTATATTTAAGTAAAAACCCGTTTTGGAGGAAAATATGAGAGTTCATATATATGCCCGCGTCAGCACTGACGCCCAGGCGGAGAAAGGATATTCACTGCCGACGCAATTGGAGGCCTGCCGGAAAAAGGCCCGGGAAATTGGTGCTGCACATGTTGTCGAACATGTTGATGACGGATATTCAGGCGCGGATATGAACCGGCCTCATCTGGAAGAATTACGCAAAGCGGTGGAAGCATGCAAAGTTGACGCTGTTATTTGTTATGATCCCGACCGGTTGTCGAGAAATTTAACCCATCAGTTAATTATTACCCAGCAGATTGATAAGTCAGGTGCCCAGCTTATTTTTATTTCAGGAACTTATGAAAATACACCGGAAGGAAAGCTTTTCTACGCTTTAAGAGGCGCTGTTTCAGAGTTTGAGCGTGAAAAAATAAAAGAACGTTCCATGCGCGGCAAACGCGGCAAAGCCAATGCCGGCAAAATTGTTATGAATACCCGGCCGACAGGCTACAACTGGGATGCTGAAAATAGCATGTACATACCCAATAAAGATGCCGGGCTTATCAGGCGATTGTTTCATCTGGCTGCGGCGGGTATGAGTCTCTCCAAGATAACAAAGCGTTTAAACGGGGAAGGGATTTCATCCCCGAAAGGTTCTATCTGGCAGCCGGCTACTATTTCGCGAATACTGAAAAATCCCTTATACTACGGTGAAGCAGTACAGTTTCGCCAGAGGAGGGAAAAAGAAAATGACAAGCACGTTACTCACATCAGAGATAAAGGAGAATGGACAATTGTCCAGTGCCCGCCGATAGTCTCCCGTGAAGATTTTATAAAAGTACAGGCTAAGGCAGTCCAAAATAAACGATTTTCTCCCCGTAATACCAGGCACGCCTATTTACTGCAGAATATCATCAAATGCGGTGTCTGCGGTCAGCCAATGTATGTTGCTATGCATGGTCACAGTAAGCATTATTATGTTTGCTCCAGCCAGCGTAAAAGAAGACAAACAGGCGAGAAAGGCTGCAGCAATAGAGGGATACAGGTTGAAATACTCGACGAAGAAGTGTGGAAGCTGTTGACGGAAATGGTGCTTAAGCCCACCCGCATCAGGCAGCTTTTGGTCGAAACAAAGCTGCGCACTGGGTCTGTTGATCATCTGACCAAACTGCGGAAAAGGGAGGAAGAACTGTCCGGGCGGAAAAAGAAAGTATTGCAGCAATTTACTCTGGGGCGCATCGATGATAATGAATTGGATGCAGCATTAAAGCAGATCCAATTATTGCTTGCCGAAGTTGAGCAACAACTACGGGAGCATCAAAATGCTGCCAAACTGCAATCTGTAGATGTCCGCACCGGGAACTTTATTGCCGCCATGCAGCAGAAACATAACTGCCGCGATGCCTGCATGCAAGCACTGTCAGCAGTATATGTGTCCCGTACAGATAAAAACAGGGGACGATATGCCAAAGCGGAAATAAATGTGCGCATAATTCCACGATAGGGGATTCGTTAGCTGGGAAATTATCGATAGATGGAAAGCATTTATAGTACATCTGTTTATTGACTAAATGTGTAATTGCAATACTTCTATCGGCACCGAAGAAATGGCCCATATGGAAATGGTCGCCGCCCTTGTATATAAGCTAATGGACGGAGCCACCCCTGATGATTTCGTAGCCGCCGGGTGGGGAGGGCAATGGGCACAGCATGATTGCGGCTTGTTCTGGAGCGATGCAAACGGGGTACCTTGGTCGGCAAAATATATCGCATGCTTAGGCGATCCAATTGCTGATTTGACTGAGGATATGGCGGCAGAGCAAAAAGCGCGTGCTACTTATGAACATCTTATTGCTGCTACTGACGACCCGATGGTAAAAGATACTCTACGCTTCCTGTGGCAAAGGGAAGTAGTACATTTTCAACGTTTCGGCGAAACGTTGAATGAGGTTCAGGAATGGATGAGAAACAGTAAGCATGTATGGACAGGACATAAAATGGATGACTAGCAAAGCCTAATGAATAAAGTCGGTTGGGAGTTTTACTCTCAGCCGGCTTTTAGGGGTGTGCTTTGACTGCGGAACAAACTATAAGGGGGCTGAACATGATACTATTAGATCGTGTTGAGTGGTATCGTGATGAGTTTATTAAGATCAGCGACGCTGAGCCTGAAACATTATCATTGCTCATAACTCAGATGGAGAAGGAGTTTGGCATTCCGCCAATCCGCTGTGAAAAATACGCGTATGCCCGACCGGAAGTAATTAAGCTATACCGCGAAATTCTGGCCAAAATGAATTCCGATTAGCCGGCGATCCCGGCTGCCGTAAATATGTACAAGCCAATTAAGAAAAGCAAGACATTGGGGACGGTTCTACTGTCTCACTTATTTTTATTTGTTATTTTGATAATTAAAAATGAACCAGTATGAGTGATATTAAAAGAGACCTTGTTTCAATCCAACGAGACGGACGAACTGTTACTTAGTCTTTTGGGTGAGACGATAGAACCGTCCCTGTGTCTTTTTCTGGTGGCTAGGCCACCAGAATATTATTTGTGTTTTTGCTTGCCGGTATCACCAGGTGATGGATTATTGAAGGTTTTTGGATATTTTAAGGCCTCTTGTTGTCTTCTCCATTCGTCAGTGCGGTCAGGATGTTTTGCACACATAACATCATCACCTCCTGATCTATTTTTCCCGGAAATTTAATTTTAATTCGAGATGTACCAACTATGGTACATCTCTACCTGCTCTAATTTTTAAAGTGTTGCTAAAAAGGTACGAAAGGGGTATCAAATAACGGGGGAGGGGCCATTGGTGACAGTGAAACAAGCGATTTTTCTGAATTTTACAATGATGGCATGGATATTGCTTTACTATTGGTCTGGAAGGATTCGTTTCATTTGAAAGGAGTGATTTTCAACCATCAGGAAATAATTCTGGCAAACTTAGGATTGCGGATTAAGGCAGGAGTAAAGGATTGGTATGATAAGTAAACCTTACCATACAATTATCGACAAAAAATGATAATTTTTTGAAAATTCGAAAGGAATTTTCAAAAAAAAAATGAACTTTATCGAAAATTAGGTATTTTCAGCGAGAAAATTGTCTGGTTGACGATGCGGCCTCGAATTATCTACAAGAAGGCGGTCTGCAAGAAGGCCGCGGCACTTGTTTGTCAAATGTCCTGTAGTTAAGGGAGGTGAGATCAGGTTTGACTCTGCGGGATGCTTTGGAAATGAAGCATCTGTCGTTAAGGTTAAAAAATTGGTTTAGGAGGCTAATTTGATGGGTGATGGTCAAAAGTTTTACGGTTGGAAACTGGTAGGGGTCTTATGGATAATATACTTGCTTAATATGGGATTTCCCCTCTATGGCGGTGCCGTTATCAACTCCTTTTTGCTTAAAGAAATCCCTATGGACAGAGCGACTTTCGGGCTGGGCTTCTCGTTGCTGAACCTGTGTGTCGGTTTGTCGGCTATTCTGGCAGGCATGTCGATAGCCAAATGGGGAGTAAGAAAAACTTTTATGGCTGGCTCAGGACTGCTGGTTGCCGGTACATTATGGCTGTCGCAAGTGGCATCTCAGCCTTGGCATTACCTGGTAGGTTTTGGCGTGCTGATTGGATCAGGCATGGGGCTTAGTACTATCGTTGCCTTGTCAACGACCATTACCCGCTGGTTTGTCAAGTACCGGGGCAGAGCAATGGCGATCGCCATGACGGCCTCCGGCTTTGCCGGTTTTATCGGCGCACCGGCGATGAATCAACTGATTGCGGCTACCGGCGGCAACTGGCGTTTAGCCTGGCTGGTTGTTACGGCGATAGCTATTGTAAGTGCAATAATTGCTTTCTTATTTGTAAAAGAGCGCCCGCAGGATTTGGGACAAATTCCTGACGGGAAAGAGCCGGACCCGGCGGAAGCGGCCAATTCGGCAGGCTGCGCCCTTGTTACCAAATATTGCTGGGCTCCGTCAGAGGTCTATCGCACAACTACCTACTGGCTGGCCGTGCTTGCGGCTGCCGCCAGTCAATGGCCCTTCTTCTTTTTCACTGCCCACTGGATCCTGCATCTTAAGGGGAAAGGCATCAGTCCGGCGGACGCTGCTTTTGCCATGGGGCTGTTCACAATGGGCGGAATTTTCGGACGGTTAATCAGCGGCTGGCTGATGGACAGAATGGCTGCCCGCTATGTGATGATGCTGGGTATCTGCTGCTATTTCCTTGGATCGTACCTTGCTGTGCTGGCAAGTCCGGATACGCTAATCGTTGCCTATATCGCTGCAATTTGCTACGGCGCCGGTTTCGGCTGGTCCTTTGTGGCACAAAACACGATGCTGGGCCATTTCTTCGGACCGGCGGCGTTCCCCAAAATTAACGGTAACTTGCAGGCCATTTCGGCAGTTATTGTTTCCGGTGCCGGTGTGGCCGGCGGTAAACTGTTCGATATATTCAAGAGTTACACTCCGGCTTTTGAGCTTAATGCCGCTATTTGTGTCATTGGTATAATTCTGCTGATCTTTACCACGATGCCAAAGGCGCCGCAAAGCGGTAGTCCCGAGTAACGTATAACATCCGCTGTATTTCTGAAAAGGGTATAGCTGAAATAAACAAGGCAGGGCGAGGCCGGTACCGGTCACTATCGCCGCCGGACGGGAGTGATGCCTGGCGTAATAGGCAGGAAAGGCATTATACAAAGTGATTTATTATTATGAGGGGAGACAACAAAAGTGAAAAAATTATTAACAATTGTGCTTGCAGCTATTTTCATCTTTTCCTTATCTGCCAGCGCGTTTGCGGCACAAACCTTCAGCGACGTACCTCCCGGGCACTGGGCCTATGCTGCAGTAGCCAAGCTCGCTAAAGCCGGTATTATTGACGGCTACGGTGACGGCACTTTCCGTGGGGACAGGCCCATGAACCGCTTTGAGTTCGCTACTGCTACCGTCAGAGCCCTTGACAAGTTCGACAAGGCTGATGACGAGCAAAAGCAGCTCATCGACAAGCTGTCAGCCGAATTTGCGGCTGAGCTTAACCGTATGGGCGCCCGCATAGCCAAAGTGGAAGCCAAGACTAATACCTGGCTGCTTGGCGGCGATGCTCGTTTCCGCTATCATACTGATCATCCCAGCTATCCTAATGGTAGCAAACTCGCCGGATCTAATACCACTGATTGGCGGGCTCGGCTTAAGTTCAGCGGTAACATCAACGATAATACCGTAGTGCAAGGCCGCATATCTACTATCTACGGCAACAATTTTGGCAATACTTCTGCGGACTCTGGCGCTCCAGGTTCAACCGCCTATTTTGATACTTTCAATGTTACGTCAAAAAATGCTTTAGGTCTTGATAGCATTCGTTTGGGCCGGTCAGCCCTGGACTTTATAGGCAGCGGTCTTATCGGTAAACCTGTTGACGCTGATGGTGTTACTTTATACAAAACCATGGGCGATGTTAAATTCACTGGCTTCACCGGTAATATCAAGGATGCAACTGGAACTATTGAGTCTAATCAGTTAACTACTGCCCAAGTTGGCTTCAAAGTATCAAACGATCTTAAAATGGGTGTTGGTTATTACTGGGCTGATATTCCCGGAGTCAGTGGAACACCTGTATCTATTCTTGGCACTGTTGGCTCTTTCACTCAATCCAAAGGTTATGACGTCTCATTAAAATATAAGGTGGGCGGCGGTCTTACCCTCTTGGGGGACTATATCGGCACTACCCTCGTCAATCCTGTTAATATACCAGGCAGCCCGAAAGGTTGGTCTGTTCAGCTGAGTAATGGTACCGGTCCGGGAGCGACCATGGCTTACTATCCTACAAGCTGGCAGCTTGTCCAGCCTACGAAAATAGGGAATTCCGCATGGGCCATAATCTATCGCAGCGTTGATCCAGGTGCTATACCCAACGGTGCCGGCGGTTTTGATACCACGGCAATAGCAAATGCTACTGGACCTTACAATCTATACCTTCATGGTACCGATAACCAGAAAACTCTCTACTTAGTCTATCAGACTGTTGTGGATAAAAACGTTGTTCTGTCCTTTGAATGGCAGGACGCCAAAGTCAAGAACCGGTCAATAGCTCCTGCTTTGACTTCTGACTCTCTTGACAAAACCTTCATGACCAAGATTGACTGCTACTTCTAATTTTCCCCTTGTCTTTTTGCCTGAATCCCGGCATTGCCGGCGCCCAGGCCATGTAAGACCGATAGGAGCCCGAACGAAAGTTCAGGGCTCCTATCGGAATTTAAAAGTGGAGTCTTTTATCTTTAGAAATTATATATTTTTTGCATTATTGAAATCACGGAGGAAAGCTATATGGAAAAACCGACAAAACAGCGGGTAATAGTAATACTCATTCTATTAGCAACCCTGTTTGTAGCGTATCTTGACCGTGTTAATGTGTCAATTTTAGTTGCCGATGAGGCATTTTTACAAGAGATGGGTATCAAGGGTAATGCTGTGGCGATGGGATCGCTCATGTCTTTGTTTTTGGCTACTTATGCCATTGCCAACGGTGTGCTCAGTCCGCTGGGAGACTGGTGGGGGCCGCGCAAGGTAATGGCGCTGGCAATTATATTATGGGGTCTTTCCTGCATCTATGGCGGGCTGGTAACCAGTTTTGCCGGGATGATTGTTGCCCGCTGCGTTCTTGGTTTAGGGGAAGGTATGCATTGGCCGATGCAGATGAAATTTGTAAAAAACTGGTTTCCGGCCCGGGAACGGGCCAGGGCAAATTCAGTCTGGCTGCTCGGGCTGACGGCAGGGCCTGCTTTAGCCATGCCTTTTTTCATTTGGGTTATTGGAAATTGGGGCTGGCGGGTTAGTTTTTTCTCCCTGGCGGCTATTGGCATTATACCATTATTATTAATCTGGTTTTTTACTACTGATCACCCCAGGGAAAATAAGAGAGTAAACCGACTGGAACTGGAACTGATCGAAGGCGATTCGCAAACGGTTGCTGCTACGCTGTCTGATTGTATGACGGCAACTGATACAAGTTCGACCTGGGAGAATTGGAAAGGGTTTTTAGTAAATTTTGATTATTGGCTGTGCGTCACATTTTATGTTTTCAGCAGTTCGGTCTGGTGGGGGCTTATGACCTGGATTCCGTCATACCTGAAAGAAGTTTTGGGCTTTTCCTGGAAAAGCATGGGGATATGGGCCAACGCTCCTTACGCTGCCGGGATTATTGCTCTGTTAATTTCCGGTTATCTGACTGACAAAGTTGAGCGGAAAGCAACCTTTGGCATCCTGCATATGCTCATGGGAGCTGCCGGGATTTATTTTGCCGCTCATGCTGCCGGGCAGCTAGAAGCGATGGTTTGGCTGATTATCGCTGTTGCAGGTCTGGTCATTGGTTTGCCCGGCCATTGGGCCATGGTGCAAAAAGTTGTACCAGGGAAGGCACTGGGAACAGGCTGCGGATTGGAAAGCGCTCTGGGCAGTGCCGGTGGAGCCGCTGCTCCGGTTGTCATTGGCTACTTTATCGATATGACAGGCAGTTATGTCGGCGGGTTGATGTGTCTGGTTGCTTTTTGTCTCGTCGGCTGTCTGGCGATGATTGCTCTTTGGCTGCGCAAAGTGTAACATAAGGGACTGTCCATATATGATTTGATATAAATATTATTTAAAAAGTAAAAGGCTTATCCGGTGGGGACATAAACACGATTCTATTATTAGTCTGAGGAGGACAGATTATGACAAACCTTGAAGCAATACTTCAGGTTGCAAAATTGTTCCATGAGGCGAGCGTCCACGATGTATCTATTCTGGTTACTGACGCTGATGCAAAAGTAGTCGAATACTTGCCGGACACCCAAGTTAAGACCAACGTGAAGATCGGCGATGTTATGGCGGCGGGCCCGGTAAAACAAGCTATTGCTGAAAGAAGAAAAGTTGATAGTGTTATTCCTGAGCATATTTATGGCACAAGAATCAAGGGGACGATGATCCCGATAATTGAAGAGGACGGGCAGGTTTCCGGGATGCTGTCTACTTCTACAACCACCAAAACCCGGGACTCTCTCTACAGTTCTGCCCAGTCAATAGCAGCAACAGCTGAGCAAATGTCCGCAACAGCGCAAGAACTGGCTACAACTGCCGCTAAATTGGCCGAGGATTTGGATAAAGTCCGGCAGGGCAGCGAAACTGTGCTTACTGAGATTAATAAAACCGGCGACATCTTAAAATTTGTCAGCGATGTCGCTTCCAATTCCAATTTGCTTGGTCTTAATGCTGCCATTGAGGCGGCCCGGGCCGGTGAACACGGCCGGGGGTTTGCCGTTGTCGCTGAAGAGATTCGCAAGATGGCGGCAAACAGTACGCAGTCAGTTGAGGAAATCAGAAAAATTTTGCAAACCATCCAGAATGAAACGCAATTTGTAGTGAAAACTGTAATCAGCACCGCGGAATTAGGGGAGCGGCAGGCAGCGGCTACTGAAGAGATTGCCGCTTCCATGAATAATTTAGCTATGTCCGCTTCAGAAGTGGAGAAAGTCGCGGAAAAAGCATAGATTTGATAGTTGCTATACAGGATATGTACCAAATCCGGTACATGACTTTATGTTTAAATAAATAAGTGTTTGCTCAGTGAATAAAATAATTTGCTATAAGCGTAAGACCGTTTTCAAAGGAGGATAATCAATGACAATTGATGAAGTCATTAAGGCTGCCGGAGTTTTTCGGGACTTAAACGTTTTCGACTGTTCAATTATGGTGTGTGACACTGAAGCGAAAATTCTTCACTATGAACCTGCCGCCACATTTCATGCCACAGTTACAATTGGCGATACGGCAAAAGGTGGAGCCATCCTTGAATGCATCAAGACAAAACAAAAAATTGTAAAAGAGGTTCCCAAAGAAATTTACGGCCTGCCGGTAAAGGCCATAGTAAAACCGGTATTTAACGAGGATGGGGAGTTTATCGGCATTGTCGGCGCTGCTATCAGCATGCAGACTCATGAAATGCTGCATAATGCTGCCGCAACGATAGCTGCGACTACCGAGGAATTGACAAGCACAGCGGAAAATCTAGCCGTATCTGCCGGTCAATTAGCCGAAAATTTGACGCAGGTTCGCCAGGGCGGGGAACGCGTTCTTGCGGAAATCGGCAAGACGACAGATATCTTACGGTTCGTCAGTGAAGTTGCCGCCAATTCGAACTTGCTGGGACTTAATGCCGCTATTGAGGCGGCAAGAGCCGGGGAACACGGGCGCGGTTTTGCCGTAGTAGCCGAAGAAATTCGCAAAATGGCCGTGAACAGCGCAAATTCGGTCAAAGATATAGCTGCTATTCTGAAAAATATCCAGCATGATACTGATTATGTAGTTGGCACATTGGCAAAAACGGTGGAAATGGGCAGCCTGCAGGCGGAAGCGACAGAACAGATTTCCGCTTCAATGCAGCAGCTGGCGTCAACGGCGGCTGACGTGCAAAAAGTTGCCGAGAATGTATAGGCAATTTAATTAATATATTCCGAGGTGGATAAATGTGGCTAAGGTCGATTTGGTTAAGGCTGTTACCGAATTGGAAGAGGATTTGGTTTTAGAAGGGGTAAAAGAACAGAGTGCGGCGGGAATACCGGCAATGGAGATACTCGCGCAGTTGCAAAAAGGGATGGAGCAGGTAGGCAAGCTGTTTGAAGCAGGCGATTATTATTTATCTGAATTAATTATGTCGGCAGAGGTTTTTACAAATGCAGCCAAACTGCTGGACGCAGCTTTAACTGATGGTTATCAGGCCGGTAAGTCTGCCGGCGTCATCGTATTGGGAACAGTCAAGGATGACATCCATGATATCGGCAAAAATATCGTTGCAACCATTCTAAACTGTAATGGATTTAAAGTTATTGATTTAGGAGTAGATGTACCTATCAGCAGCTTTGTTGAAGCGGTAAAAGTACATAAGCCCCTGATTGTCGGCATGTGCTGCCTGCTTACTACCGCCTTTGATACGATGAAAGAGACCGTCGCGGCTGTCAAGGCCGCAGATGGTAAGGCGAAGATACTTGTCGGCGGTGGACCGGTGGATGAAAGTGTTGCTAAATATTGCGGCGCTGACGGGTATTGTAAGAGTGCCTACGAAGCCGTTGCAATGGCGAAAAAGACTGCGGGGGTGAGCTAAGTGGCAGATCAAATGACGGCTGAGGAGAGAATTGTCGCCACAATTAAGCTTGAGCCGGTCGACCGGGTGGTTTGTGCTCCCATTATTGAACAATATGCCGGGCAATTTGCCGGGATGACCAACAAAGAATTTATGTGGAACTGGGATAAGGCTCAGGCAGCAATGCAAAAAGTGTGGGAGGCTTTTCCGGTATGGGACAGCAACGCTTATATGCTGCACGGGCGAATCGGCCAGGTCGCCACAAAATGTGGTCCGGGACGGTTTAAGATGCCTGGCAGGGAGCTTGATGACAACGCCCAGTACCAGATCCACGAATTCGAAACTATGACCCGCGAAGACTACGCCATTATCAAAGAAAAAGGCTGGCTGGAATTCAGACTGACTTTTCTGGAACGGGCCCATCAGGTCAACCGGGAGGAAGTGCTGGCAGGCATGAAAGAAATGGCCAGTTTCCGGCAAAATGAGATTGAACGTTCTTTGGCCCGCGGCCAAAGCCTGACTTGGGGAGCTATCATGGGAACAATTCCTTTTGATGGCCTTTCCATCGTGCGTTCAATGGACCGTTTTTATAAAGATATGTTTCAGATTGGCGACCAGGTGGAAGAGTTGATGTGGATTATCAATGATGCCGTTATTGCCGGCTGCGAAGCAGCTGTAAAAACTACCGGGATTAATCGGGTGTTTATCGGCGGGGTGAGAGGGTCCGGGCAGTTTATTGGCAAGAAGCACTTTGAACGGTTCGTCTGGCCGCAGCTAAAGGTGATGGTCGAGCGGCTGACTGGACAAGGAATTGTCCCTATTCTGCATTTTGATGCTGACTGGACAAGGAATCTGGAGTATTTCCTTGATCTGCCGAAAGCGAAATTTGTACTGGAGCTGGACAGCGCCACTGATATTTTTAAGGCTCATGAAATTCTGAAAGGCCATTGCTCGATAAAGGGAGATGTAAGTCCGGCGCTGTTTACCGTAGCTTCTCCCAGTGAGCTTGATGAGTATGCCAGGAAACTGATTACAACTTTCCGCAACGGTGAAGGGCTGATGTATTCTTCAGGCTGCAATTTGCCGATGAACGCTAAGCACGAAAACGTAAAAGCGTTCTTTGATGCGGTGGAAAAATATGGACGTTACAATTAATCTGGTACAGTGGAAATTATAAACAGGCGTAGCGATGGAGTGGAGTGAAAGATATTATGAATATTCTCTTGTTTGGCGGTTTCCTGGGTTCAGGCAAAACCACGACAATTTTGCAGGTGGCACACTATATAACCGAAGTAAAAAAGGAAACGGCAGCAATTATTGAAAATGAAATCGGCGAAGCCGGAATTGACGATAAATTGTTGTCTGACAGTGGTTTACAGGTAAGGCCGCTATTTGGCGGCTGTGTATGCTGTCAGATAACAAGCGACCTGATTACCGCGATTGAGGAAATTAAACAACAAGTAAATCCCGACTGGCTGATTGTTGAGATGACCGGCCTGGCTGTCCCGGGGAAAACGGCTAAGCTGATCGAGCAATACTGTCAGTCTTATTCTAGCCTGAAAACGGTGACCCTCGTGGACGGAGGACGTTGGGCGGAACTTATGGAAATGCTGGAACCGCTGATTGTCGGACAAATAAAAGATAGCAATCTTATCATCCTCAACAAGGCCGATCTTGCCGGGAACGGTATTGATAGCACAGTCAGACAGCTGCGGGAAATAGACGGTAAAGTAAAAGTAGTTATTACCAGTGCAACGGATCAATTGCCCCAGTCAGTTATCGGGGAGGTGCTGCGCTGTGAGTGAGGCGACGGTATATAGTAAAATTCATACTGTTGATATTGAAGTTTCCCTGACAATTGAGGAGCTTGAGGAAAGGCTGAAGAACTTTCTCGGCAGCATTGGTCAGACCCTTTCCTATAAAGGGAAGATAATGGGACACATAAAAGTCCTGGCAAAACCACTGCATGAAGACAGCTTTGTGGCTTTGTCGGTAACACGCCTCGATGTTGTAGATATGAAGCGCTCGGCCGTCTGGGGCAATGCGCAGTGCCCTAAATTTACCGTTCTGGAACTGAATATCAATGTGCTCATCTTTGGTCATAGCAAGAGCGAGGTAGCGACGGTAGTTGATAGATCGCTAAGCAAACTGCAGGCCGGATTACTGGCGTGAACGGGTAGCGAAGGCCGTTTTGGCAGTAATAAATTACCAGCAGGAAATCATCATGTATTAACGAATCCTAGTGTAACTTGTAAAAATAAAAGAAGGTGTTGTTATGCCGCGTAGATCTAAGGAAACGGGGCGGGATTACCAATTGGCAACACGAAACCTCAGTCAGATTTTTGATAAGTTACCTGATCCAATATTTGTTACCGATTCTGACGGCAATGTGTTGCTTTCCAATTCAACAACTGCTTTGACGTTGGATATGTCTTTGGATCAGCTTCTCAGATCGAATGTGGGTGACCTTGTTAAAAACGGCTATTATACGAAATCCTACGCTTTAGAAGCTGTTGAAAAAAAGTGTGTTGTAAAGGGTGAACTGACTACCAAGCTAAACATGAAACAGCTATCTGTCAGCACACCCATCATGGATGAGGAAGGTAACGTTGTCCTGGTAATAACCGTTGGCAAGCCGGCTGAGACCGCAGCCAAATGTATGAGTCCGGAAGAACGGGAAATGGTTAACCGCCGCAAGCGGGAGGTTGAGTATTTACGCAGCTATGTATTAGATACTGATGCGGTGGTAGCTGAGAGCAGGTCAATGCGGGAAATATTACTGCAGGCTCATACTGTTGCCCAGACCGACAGCACTGTTGTTCTCTATGGTGAATCAGGCACAGGCAAGGAGATTTTGGCTAAATATCTGCATCGTCACAGCAAAAGAGCGAATGAGGCTTTTATTGCCGTGAATTGTGCCACTTTACCTGAGCATCTCGTTGAATCAGAACTATTTGGTTATGAGAAAGGGGCTTTTACCGGTGCGAACGCCGGCGGTAAAATAGGCTTGTTTGAGGCTGCACATCGCGGTACGCTATTCCTGGATGAGATTGCGGAACTTCCCCTGTCTCTTCAGTCCAAACTTCTTCGTGTGCTGGAGACCCGCGAAGTGCGGCGGCTGGGTAGCCATATAGACCGGAAGCTTGATTTCCGGTTGATTGCAGCTACTCATAAAGACCTGCAAAAGATGACCCAGGAAGGAACTTTCCGCACCGATTTATATTACCGTCTAAATGTTATACCTGTGCACATACCGCCTCTCAGGGAGAGACCTGAGGATATTAAGGCATTGGCACGAAAGTTTCTCGCCGATTTTAAAAAAAAGTATCAATCGGATATTCAACTGACACCAGATACCTTGAAATCGTTGCAGCAACACAATTGGCCGGGCAATGTGCGGGAATTAAGAAATGTTATCGAAAGACTGGCGATCAACGGTTTGCAGAGTTATCCTTCCGGGCATAATGTTTTAAACGAGCAGCTTCCCGGCACAGACGAGAGCAGTATGCAGGTAACAGGACTCAGGGGGACGCTGAAACAAGTTATGCGGACACTTGAAAATCGCTATATCTGCCAGGTGCTGCATGAATGCGGCGGAAAAATGGGAGAGACGGCAAATAAATTAGGAATTTACCGTACTGTACTATACCGGAAGTTAAAATCGTTTGAACAGGAGAAAAATATAATACAGTAATTTATAGACGACTGGATGTACTGTTATTGGTACATCCGGTTTTTTGTTTCAGCGGCAGCATAATTGGCAAGCGGATTAAATAGCGATGTACCTAAAAAGGTGCATCGCTATTTTCAGAATTTTGCTAAAATGTTGCAAAAAAGGTACGTGCAGTATAAGTTCCCGGGCGTAGGCAGTTAATACTGGTATTTTTTGAACCACAGAGGACACAGAGGACACAGAGGGAACGACTAACAAGTAGAGCACAATTAAAAATCGGGATATTGTGCTACAGTAACTGTGATAAGAGAAACACGCCGGGTCCAAGATATCGCAGGGTAAAGGAGATTAATAATAACCACTCTGTGTCCTCTGCGTCCTCTGTGGTTAGCCGTATCCTTAAATTTTTTGGCACGAAATTTGCTCTATATAATTGCAAAGCATATTGGGTGCAAATTGAAAGGGGCGATTTTAACGTGTCAAAAGTAATAACCGCAGAACAGGCGGCAGCGTTAATTAAGGATGGCGCTACTGTGGCTGCCACCGGCTTTGGTCTTGCCGCTTGGGCGGAGGAAATCGCGCAGGCTATTGAAAAAAGATTTGTTGATATCGGTCATCCGCGCAATTTAACTCTTACCCATGCATCAGCAATCGGTGACTGGAAAGAACGGGGTACAACCCGTTTAGGCAAAGAGGGTTTGATCAAGCGGTGGATTGGCGCGCATATTGGCTCATCCGCCGGGATGTCCAAGCTGCTGGCTGAGAATAAAATAGAAGCATATTGTTTGCCGCAGGGTGTAATTGTGCAATTGTTCCGGGAAATAGCCGCTAAGCGGCCGGGTCTGATTACCAAAGTCGGCCTGGGAACATTTGTTGATCCCCGGATCGATGGAGCAAAAATGAATTCTGTCACTACAGAAGATATTGTAAAAGTTGTCGAGTTCGAAGGCGAAGAGTGGCTTTTCTATAAAACATTTCCCATTGATGTAGCGTTAATCCGGGGCACGGTAGTTGACGAGCATGGCAATCTTACCATGGACAAAGAAGGGGTGCTGATGGAGGCACTGCCGCTGGCTCAGGCCGCTAAGAACTCCGGCGGGATAGTTATCGTACAGGCGGAGTATCTGGCCAAGGCCGGCTCTTTACACCCCAAACAGGTTAAAGTTCCCGGCATTCTCGTTGACCATATTGTTATCGCGACAAAACAGGAATGCTGCTGGCAGACGGAAGGACTTTACTTCAATCCTGCCTTCGCCGGCGATATCAAAGTGACATTAAACAGCATTCCGGAATTGCCGATGGATGAGCGCAAAATCATTGCCCGCAGGGCAGCCATGGAGTTAACCTCCAATACTATTGTAAATTTGGGGGTTGGTATACCCAGTGACGTTGCGGCAATCGCTGCTGAAGAAGATGTGGTGGAATTGCTGACACTTACTACTGAAGCAGGCGGTATTGGCGGTGTTCCGGCAAGTCTGCCCAACTTCGGCCACTCTTACAATGGTGAAGCAGTAGTCGAACAC
>JAEYSJ010000324.1 GCA_023434855.1 Bacillota bacterium
TTCTATCCCACCATGGGTTTTGTTGCCGGACTGAAGGCTTTTACCGCTACCGTGCTAGGCGGACTGACCAGTGTGCCTGGTGCGGTGTTGGGCGGGCTGATCCTTGGGGTAGTAGAGAATCTTGGGGCTGCTTATATTTCTTCCGGTTACCGCGATTTGATTGCCTTCGTCATCTTGATTCTGGTTCTCCTAATTAAGCCATCAGGCTTATTTGGACGCGATTTGCAGGGAAAGGTTTAGGTGGCGGCCATGAAAGAACAGTACAAAAAGTGGATGGCTTTGGCTGTGATAATATTGGCTGCCGTATTGCCGCTGATTATTGCCAATGATTATATATTGCGGGTTTTAATCGTTACCGGCGTGTTTATCGTTCTTACCCTCAGCCTCAACCTGGTTACTGGCTTTACCGGCCAGTTCTGTTTAGGATGGGCTGCTTTCTACGGTATCGGAGCATATACATCGGCGCTGCTGGCCATGAAATTAAATTTTTCCTTTTGGCTGGCTATGCCGCTTGGCGGCTTGTTGGCCGCCCTATTTGGCGTTCTCCTGGGCATTCCCACTATGCGGTTGAAGGATATTTACCTGGCAATCACTACTTTGGGTTTTGGCGAGATTATTCGGTTAATTATGCTCAACTGGACTGATTTGACACGTGGTTCCATGGGTTTACCCGGTATTCCGGCACCTAAATTGTTTAGTTATGAATTTGACAGCAATATTCCTTACTACTACCTGATCCTTGCGCTAGTTCTGTTAACTGTCTTCGCTGTCAGGCGGCTTATTAATTCGCGCATTGGACGGGCGTTTATCGCCATTCGCGAAGACGACCTGGCGGCTAAGACAATGGGTATTGATATTACCGCCTATAAAATTTTGTCCTTTGCCATTGGCGCATTTTTTGCCGGTATTGCAGGCAGTTTCTACGCTCACTACACCTCCTATATTGATCCTCATACATTTTCTTTTATGGAGTCAATTTCTATCCTGGCGATGGTGGTACTTGGGGGCACGGGAAGTATTACCGGGTCCGTCATTGGTGCCGTAGTATTAAGCATTATTCCTGAGTTGCTGCGTGGTCTGTCAGAATACCGGATGGTTATTTTTGGACTGATTATGATGGTTGTCATGCTTGTCCGGCCCCAAGGAATTATGGGCAAGGGCCGTGAATCCGGCAAGGGTCCGGGAAGATCCAGAAAGCGGGGAGGTGGACTTGTTGAGCATGCTCGAAATTAATAACCTCACCAAACGCTTCGGCGGTTTAACAGCAATTGACAACCTTAGTTTTACGATAGATGATAAGCAAATTGTAGGTCTGATTGGCCCTAATGGGGCGGGTAAGACAACAGTATTTAATGTAATTACCGGTATATATCCGGTTACGAAGGGACAAATTGTGCTGGCTGGCGAGTCGATCACCAATTGCCCGGCTCACTTAGTTACGCAAAAAGGTATTACCAGGACTTTTCAGAACATTCGCCTGTTTAGTCAGATGACAGTACTTGATAATGTACGCATCGGTCGTCATTGCCGTACGAAAGCCGGCATATTGGGTGCTTTGCTGCGTGATGGCAGAACTAAGGCGGAAGAAAAAGCTATAAATGACCGGTCACAGGAATTGCTGCAGTTAGTGGGGCTGTCTGCCAAGGCTAATGAACGGGCGTCCAGCCTGGCTTACGGCGAACAACGGCGATTGGAGATCGCCCGTGCCTTGGCAACAGACCCTAGAATTCTCATTCTGGACGAGCCGGCAGCCGGCATGAACCCTCAGGAAAGCCGTCAATTAATTGAACTCATTGCTCTGCTTAATAAAAGCGGACTGGCTATTTTACTGATTGAACATGACATGAAAGTTGTTATGAGCATATCAAATAAAGTAATTGTGTTGGATCATGGTGTTAAAATTGCCGAAGGATTGCCGAAAGAAATTCAGACTAATCCACAAGTTATTGAAGCATATCTGGGCAAGGGGGCGGAAGCATGCTTAAAGTAGAAAACCTTCATACCTACTATGGCAACATCCATGCCCTCAAAGGTATATCCATAGAAGTTAATGCCGGCGAAATTGTAACGCTTATTGGCAGTAATGGTGCCGGCAAAACCACGACGGTGAAAACAATAACCGGACTGTTGCCTTCAGCGGACGGTTTCATCACGTTTAACGGACAGGACCTAACTGAAATGGCTCCTGATAAAATTGTGCGGACAGGGGTATCGCTGGTTCCTGAGGGCCGTCAAGTGTTTCCCTATATGACGATTCAGGAGAATCTGGAGATGGGTGCCTATACTCGCCGCGATGGAACTGCTGCCGTAAAGGAAACCTTCGACTGGGTGTACCAACTGTTCCCGAAGCTGTGGGAAAGGCGTAGTCAGCAGGCTGGAACGCTCTCTGGAGGGGAACAGCAGATGCTGGCTATCGGCAGGGCGCTGATGGCCAAACCGAAGCTGCTGCTGTTAGACGAGCCTTCTTTGGGGCTTTCCCCATTGTTCGTCGAAAATATTTTTTCGCTTATATCAGAAATTAATCGCCAGGGTATGCCGATTTTGCTAATTGAACAAAATGCCCGCATGGCTTTGATGATCGCGCATCGCGGCTACATCCTGGAAACGGGCCGTATCGTGCTTACCGATAAGGCAGAGGTATTGCTGGAGTGCGACGAGGTTAGGAAGTCCTACCTCGGCGAATAATGTTGGTAAAGGATTTTTTAACATATAAAAGTTTATTCAATGAGTAAACGTATCTACGAGAGGAGAGTAATTATGGAAAACAAAAAATGTTGCTCCCGGGAAGCTGAAAAGAATGTATCCGAACAGGAATTGACAGCGGCCATCCGTGCGGCCATTGAAGACCGTGCTGTTTGGTTCTACCTGCTGCTTAAGGAAATGAAAGCGGCTGGCTGTGATTCGGATGCCGTGGCACAAAAAGCCATCTTCCAATATGGTCAGATGAAAGGGAAAAATATTGGTCCCGTTGCTTCCCTAAAAGAATTCTTTGACCGTTTCGCCAGTAAAAATGTGTTTTTGGCCTTTGCGATGGAGCCAGGCGAAATTAGCGAAGACCACGGTTATTACCGCTTCCATCATTGCGCGCTGGTAGAAGCATGGAAAAAACTTGGCTGTACTCAGGACGAGTGTGCTCACCTGTGTAAGCTGGCAAAATGCGGTGACTATGGTATTGTAAGCTGCTTCCCCGGATATGAGTTAAGTTTTAATGGCGTGATTGCTGAAGGAAAGCCATACTGTGAACTTGTTATTGACAAGAAAAAAGCGTAGGCTGTGATTATTTAAATTATTGAAAAGCAGAGGCTATATTTGCCTCTGTTTTTTTATAGAATAAGAAAGTCTCTCCGTGTCCTCCGCGGTTGGCCGTATCCCCAAGGCCGCGTAGCGGTTTTCTTGGTCATATCTTGCTATAAGTTACTACGAAAGCTATATTAATGACGATTGTCCGAATTATTTTTTTGTATTTAACCAATACTAGAATGAATTTCGATTCAAAAGTGATAGTTTTTCCGGAATCCATATTTGTATAGGTTATGAATAATAAAAAAAACAAACTGGTACCGCTAAGAACTCAAGGGACAAAATTAGATTAATGATGACAGATAGTAAGATTGGATATAGTTAATGATAACGGGGGGCGATAACATCATGCAGCAAGGTGGACAACAGCAACAACAACAGCAACAGCAGCAACAACAACAGTTTCAGAAAAAATTTAACCAAGTTAACCCGAAACCGCCTATTATTAAGAATATTATCTGGGCTTTCATAGTTGGCGGTCTTATCTGTGTTTTTGGGCAGTTTATCCAAAATTACTTTGTAGGACTTGGTTTCTCGAAGAAAGAGGCTGCAGGTCCCACTGCGGTCATACTTGTTTTCCTGGCATCTTTTTTTACCGGTCTTGGAGTATATGACGAATTAGGCAAACGAGCCGGGGCTGGGTCCATTGTTCCTATTACGGGATTTGCCAATTCAATTGTTGCTCCGGCGATGGAATTTAAGCGGGAAGGATATGTTTTCGGTATAGGTGCTAAAATGTTTGTGATTGCAGGACCTGTGTTAGTGTATGGCATGGCAACGGCGTTTGTTATCGGACTGATCCACTGGATGGCACGGTAGGGTGGGTGCCACAAGTGACAAGTCGTGCTCTTTGGTTAAAAGGGGGATTATTCTCGATAGCAATTTGGTTTATTATTGTCCTCAGAAATTCCCTTTTACTCAATTTAGAAATAGCGAGTTCAATTTTTATTGAGTGGTCAAAAGCTGGGGCTATTATTACCAATCCCAACTGTAATAATAAGAGATCTGGGAAATTATTCTTTAAGAAAGTCACGTCGCGGACAAAAAGTACTTTAGGAGAATCACATGGATACTAATTTCTTACTCTACCAAAAAAGGGTCGAGATGTGGGAACTATTAAAAATCAACTGGATGCAGAACATTACAACCATTACATATTGGGGTATTGTCACTTTTATCATTTTTTACTATGTAGTATGGTATCGTCTCGCCGATAAACGGCGATTAGTCGACCTCTTACTTTACGGCTCCTTATTTACAGTAGTGAGAAGTCTTATTGACCTGGCCGGAGTCACATCGGGGCTTTGGGTTTACAAGGTTCGCATTTTAGCGCTTTCACCTAGCGTCTTTCTCCAAGACTGGACAATAATGCCGCTAACTTATATGCTAGTACAGCAATATAGCTCTAATTGGCGGCAATTTTTCCTTTGGAATGCAGTTGGGACTGGCTTTATCTCATTTGTGATTATGCCCATATTAACAAATCTCGATATCCTTGTGTTTATGCATTGGAACTACATCTATACTTTCCTAGTGATGTATATAGCCGCAACCTTAATGCGTGCGGCGTTTCATTTGGTAGTGCAAGTGCAAGAAAAAGCCCGCAAAAATGAGCCGAGTCCGCTACAGCGCACACTCATGCAACCTTCTTTCAAACCAACAGACGACAAAGAGACACAAGAACCTTAGCGTCCGATAATCTTCCATTCTGCAAACTGTCAAACCCAGTATTTCCGCACTTTCGCGGCATACTGGGTTTTTCTATGTGCGTTTATATACAGTTTATGCAATAAAATTATGTTGTTTTTATACAAATTACCTTAGCAATTCTGTATAAAAATTCTTTTAAGCTTTTTCATTAGCGTGTTTTATATAATATTTATTATGGTTGTTATGCCTAATACAGAGATATGACAAATAATTGTAGAAAAATTAGGATAAATAATTATAGAAATAACACTTAAATGTCTGCAGGCTGTTATTACTGGAGGTTTTTCAGAGATTCAGGCAGAAAATAGAATATAATAGTTTAATATCCGTATGTAATCAGGACTGGAAGGAGATGATGATGGTGACTTCAAATAAGCGTGCTATTTGGAATGGGGCAATCAGTTTCGGTCTTGTGAACATCCCGGTGGCGCTGTATCCGGCAACAAGCGAATCCGGCCTGGACTTTGAATGGCTTGACAAGCGAACTATGGATCCTGTGGGCTACAAACGGATTAACAAGAAGACCGGGCAAGAAATCGAGAGCGCGAACATTGTCAAAGGAATCTCCTATGAGAAAGGCGGATATGTGATTTTGACCGATGATGAGATCAAGCATGCTCTTGCCAAGAGTACACAGACAATTGAAATTGAGTCCTTTGTATCCGCAGCGGAAATTTCTCTTGAGTATTTCGAGCGTCCGTACTATCTTGCTCCGATGGGCAGGAGTGATAAAGCTTACTCCTTGCTGCGGGAGGCATTGTTGAAGACGCAGCGTGTAGGGATTGCCAGAGTAGTAATTCAGACTAAACAGCATTTGGCCGCCCTTATACCGGATGGACCGGCACTTATTCTGATTTTGCTCAGATGGGCAAATCAGATTCGGCCTTGGAGTGAGTTGAATCTGCCCCCGGAGGGATCTGTGTCGACCGGACTGAACGAGCGCGAACTCTCCATGGCTACGCAACTGGTCGATGCGATGTCGGCGCCGTGGGAACCTGACAAATTCCAGGATCAGTTCACGGCAAAGGTCATGGCATTGGTTGAGGAAAAGGTTAGGGCAGGTCAAACTGCATCCCTTATCCAACCTGAAGTCGTGGCTGCAAGCACAACGACGGCGGAGGTTATTGACATTACGGAATTGCTGCGACGCAGCTTGCAACGCGAAAAAGCAAACCCCATTGAAAATCCGCCGAAAAAGGTGAGAAACCCCCTCTAAGCGTGCTGTGCATGAAAGAGGGAATTAAGAAGCCCTGAAGCGTTGACAATAAGGGAAAGATGCCAACATCTTGATTAAGAAAGACATATCATTTTCAAACTGTGAAGTAACTTGATTTTCACCCGGTAAATCAAAGATTAATATTCTTCGAAAGATAATAAATCCTGCTGCTGCAGAAAAAGGAGGTAAAGCATGGTTGTATGAAAAAAAGCACTGATCCGCTTTTGACATATAAACAAAAAAGAGATTTCACTGTTACCCCAGAACCAGCAGAAGCCGGTTCAAATAAAACGTCGGTATTATCTTTTGTTGTCCAGAAGCATGCCGCACGAAACCTTCATTACGATTTTCGGCTGGAACTCGATGGCACGTTAAAAAGCTGGGCGATTCCTAAGGGTCCTAGTCTTGATCCGGCGCAAAAACGCCTGGCGGTACATGTTGAGGATCATCCCCTGTCATATGCTGATTTTGAAGGGGTGATTCCACCTAAACAATACGGCGCAGGCACGGTAATCGTCTGGGACCGCGGAATATGGGAGCCGATTGGCGATCCCCGGGAGGGAATGGCTGCCGGTCAATTGAAATTTCGTCTTTACGGTGAGAAATTGCAGGGTGCCTGGGCCTTGGTGAGAATGCGTGGCAAGCCCAACGAGCGCCAAGAGTCTTGGCTGCTTGTCAAAGAACGCGATGCTCAGGCCCGGCCGCAGGCAGAATTCAGCGTGGTCGACGCATTGCCGGACAGCGTTCTGACTGGCACAAAAAATCCGGCCGTCCCTGCAGGAGCCAAGCCTGCGCCACTTCCGGAATTACTTGCTCCGCAACTGGCGACTTTGGTTGACGATGTTCCGGCAGAAGGCGACCGGGCTTACGAAATTAAATTTGATGGGTATCGTATTCTAGCGCGCATTAACAAAGGTGATGTGGAATTGTTTACCCGCAACGGGCATAATTGGACTGCTAAGCTAAACAGCCTGGCGCGGGCACTCAAGAAGCTGAACATTTCTTCCGGATGGCTGGACGGTGAGATTGTTATTCTCGGCGCGGACGGCACTCCTGATTTTGGTGCCCTGCAGGACTCCCTTGAGGCGGCACATACTGATAAGATTCAGTACTTTGTATTCGATATTCCCTTTTACGACGGATTTGATCTGAGGAATGCGGGTTTAGCTGATCGTCGAACTCTGCTTGCAAATCTTTTACATGAATTTGGTTCAAATCAGGTCAGCTTCAGCGAAGATTTTGCAGCAAGCGGCAGCGATATACTGTATAGCGCGTGCCGTCTGGGATTAGAAGGGGTGGTGGGCAAGCGAAAGGATTCACCATACGTGTCAGGCAGATCGCCAAGCTGGATTAAACTCAAATGTACTCAACGCCAGGAGTTTGTTGTGGTAGGGTATACCAAGTCGCAGGGCAGTAGTGATATTGGTGCATTGCTGCTGGGGTATTATGACAACACGGGCCGATTGCAATACGCAGGGCGGGTAGGGACTGGGTTTAATGCCAAGACTTTAGGTATGCTTAAAGAAAAACTTTCGCTGCTCGTTGTTGATGAAACACCGTTATTCGAAAAGCCAAAAGAAGCGCGGGGTATCTGGGTTGCACCTGAACTTGTCGCTGAGGTATCTTTCGCCGGATGGACAAAGGAGGGCAAAGTAAGGCATGCCGTTTTCCATGGGTTGCGCAGTGACAAGCCGGCTGCATCTATTACCAGAGAGGCTGTTCGTGCAACCCCGCATACTGAAGCAAAGGGGTCTAATGTCATTCAGGTACATAACAAATTAGTATCACCTGAATTC
This sequence comes from Bacillota bacterium, assembly GCA_023434855.1. The sequence continues at coordinate 8,023 of JAEYSJ010000324.1, forward strand.
TCCGGTTTGCAAATTAGTAATCCAGATAGAATTATTGATCCGAGCACTGGACTTAGAAAGTTGGATCTTGTGACCTACTACCAGCTTGCGGCGAAGTGGATGCTTCCGCATCTCGCGGATCGCCCGGTAGCCTTCCTGCGCGCTCCTTCAGGAATTGCCGGACAGTTGTTTTTTCAGAAACATAGTGATACCTTAAAAATTTCTGGGTTGAAACAGATGGATCCCACCCTTGACCCGGGGCATTCCCCCTTGTTGGAAATCGACTCCGCTGCAGCATTAATCGGCGCCGCTCAGATGAATGTGGTCGAATTCCATACCTGGAACGCAACAGGTAAAAACATTGAAAAGCCGGACCGCATGGTTTTTGATCTCGATCCCGGAGAAGGGCTGACGTGGCCTATGCTGCTTGAAGCTGCCGAACTGACTCGCGCATTGCTGGATAAGCTTGATTTGCAAAGTTTCCTGAAGACCAGTGGCGGCAACGGTCTGCACATAGTGGTGCCTCTGACACCGCGCGATGATTGGGATACGGTAAAGGATTTTTCGAAGGCGGTGGTGCAGCATCTTGCCACTGTTATACCAAACCGGTTCGTATCTCTAAGCGGCCCCCGCAACCGTGTGGGCAAGGTCTTTGTTGATTATCTCCGCAACGGGCGTGGCGCGACTACGGCGGCAGCTTTTTCAGCACGGGCCCGTCCAGGTATGGGTGTTTCAATGCCATGCTCCTGGCAGGAACTTTCTGCTTTAACCGGGGGCGCACATTGGACTATTGCTAATGTGCACCAACGGTTGGAGTCAGTCGAGGACCCCTGGGCGAACTATTCAAAGACAAAGCAGATTTTGCGGGCGGCAATTAAAAAAATCCTGCTTCACCAATGACAGACATTATTTTCGAACAAATTTTGTTTGTTAATTACTTAGTTAATTAAATTATATAAGGGGAAAATCTATGGAAAACAAAAATGATGATTAAAAACTAAAAAAGGGCCACTCCACTTTGGAATGGCTCTTTTTAACATAACGCAAATTTTTTATCGGTCGTAACTAGAATCGTGGAAAGGCAAAGACATCTTTGTTATTGTTTAACTTGCTTTAGTACATAGAAGTAAGGTTTCTGGCCTCGTAATGTATAATCTCCTGATTTCCATTCCCAAAACATATAATTAGTACCATCAATTTCTTTTATAATATATTTGCCGGCAGTTTTATCTCCATGGTGGATAATATATCCATTTGTCCACGTAAGCCAACTAACAGGAGTTGTTTCATCAGATGTTCTTCCATCAATAACTGGTTGTGTCATCTTGCCATCCGGAAGCAGAGTAATGCTTTTAAGATATAATGACTCCTTCCATGACTTTACTTTTACGTCATAGTCATCAACTTCTTTGACAAAATCAACGGTTTCCCATTTTCCAATCACTTTTTCATCATTAACAAATGGATAGTCAATTTTATCTACCGTTACTTGCGGTAAATGGTCCTTTGTTGAAGTTACTTCCAGAATTAATATTCCTCCAAACATAACCAATATTATAGCTACCAATATTGATAATCTGTATGGATTTTTTAAAAATAGTTTAATCATTTTTATTCTCCTTTTGATTTTTAATTTAGTGGACAAAAGGACGGTAGCTTTCTTTAAGCTACTTAATTTACTCAGGTTTATGTCCGATAAACTTTCATAGAGTTAACTTAAATCCATCATTCTCGTGATCTCATGGATTGCTGGATTTTTTCTGGGGCTTTTATACGTTATAGACGTAAATACTGTTCACGAATTTTGGGGGTTTAGGCTTACAACCCCAAAATCGCAAATTATAACCGACTGAAGTATAACTATGGGCTAATACGCCTCATAGCCTTTAATACACCCACCAAGGGGTGAATCTTGTCCATTGTAACGGTAAAAACACCCGTGTCAAACAAGCCGGCTAATTCATCGGCATAGCAAGGCAGGTCGGTTCCCGGGCCGTAGCCGATTTGAGCGTACTGGTCGGCATAGTTTTCCGGATCATCAAAAAACATGAGATCGCCGATAACAATCATCTCCAAATTATCGCCAGCGAGGTTGATCATCTTTTCCAGAGCCTTTTTTTTATCGACAAGCTTTAAATGATGTAATGCATAGTTGCTGATGATCTTGTTGATTTTCATCTTATTCAGGGAAATTTCTCTGTCTGGGGTTATAAAATCTCCTACATGAAATTCCAAGTTGGCGCAGCCGGCCTTTTTTAATTGATCGTTGGCCTTTTGAACCATTCCAGAACTTATATCGATTCCTATACCCATGTTGATCATCCCTGCTAATTCGATTAACTGGGTCCCGGTTCCACAACCAATGTCCAATATGACATCGCTTGAAGCAGGCGCCACCAATTGTGAGACCCTATCGGCAGAAAGTTTTCTGTATTTGATGGAATCAGTTTGATAATGTTCACTTCCCTTATCGAACCTTGCGATTGTTGCATCGTTTGTCATGGCATGCATCTCCATTTATTTAGCTTTGTCTAGTTACAACAAGTATTATACTGCGCATGATAGTAAATTGCAGAACCAAAAAAAATCAGAGCAATTTATTCCCTATTATAACATAATCTGGGATTAACAACCATATCAAAGTTGATTAGCTCATTATTTAATGTTATCTCCATAAGCTGAGAGTTAAAACAGTAAACATCTGGAAATTATTTCGACCAAAAAACAATAGTAAAAGGAATTTTAATCTAATTATGGAATTGTAACCACTATGTACCAGTGTCCATCCGTCGAAAGGTAAAGTCAAACATAAAAATCGACAAGTTGCGATCCTAAAGGCAGTGACTTAATAGACAAAAACAAAATAGGTATTCTTTTCTGTTTGAATGTTTCTCGCAAATTAGATTGTTGCTCTGTTGTCTGTTTGAGGGATTATATAAATGGGAGGAAGAATGATGAAAGAGTTTGATTCTGAGTTTTGCAATGTAAAGTATATAGAAAAGGATAAAGCAGTTGTACTTACATGGAAAAAGTTTGCTTGTGGGGACGATTATAGAAACCCAACAACATTTGCATGGGAACTTCTTGAAGAAAATGTGGGCAGTAAGTTTATTGTCGATGCCAGAAATGGTTTTGAAGATGAAAAAGCAGATGTAGAGTGGGGATTTTCTGTATTATTACCACGTATGGCAAAAACAACATGTAAAATTGTTTGTTTTATTCTAAATGAAGTAAATGATATTGAGGAAGAAATGGATATGTGGACAAGGGAATTCGGAAAATATTTTGCGGTCATAAAAGCATCTGACTATGAAAATGCTTTAGAAAAAATAAAACGATTATTAATGGTAACTGTCCGTTATCACATCCTCAAAGGAAAACGAAACGAATTCTATAATAAGGTAAAAGAACAAGGCATTATTCAATCATCAAAGGAAGAGCCAGGTAATTATAAATATGACTATTATGTGCCAAAAGATTCTGATGATGCTATATGTCTTATGGAAATTTGGACAAATGAACAGGCACAAAAGGTGCATGGATTTACAGAACAATATCGGAAACTTACAATATTAAAACAAGAGTATGTTGAGTCGGTAGAAATAGAAAAATACTGGATTTCAGAAGTTTAATATTTGAGTTTAATCTGTTGTTTAAAGTTGCCAAACAAGAGTGGTAATGCTCTTGTTTTAATTTCCATTGAGTACCAAAAACGATTATTTATGGGACATTTCTGGCTTGAAAAAGTCAGATTATAAGCGTTTCCCGCGTCCAAACTTAAAGAATAGTCAAACTGTGCAAACCCCCCATGTTAGGAGTGATCAAAATGCGCGTCGATAAACCTTTTCTCGTCATGATGGCCTTGATGTTTTTTAGTGTTTTTGCCCCGATGTACCTGCCTGATGGTGATATTGCATTATTTTTAACAGGCCTTGGCCTTTACATTTTTATGCCTGGTGTCCTTATTGTGGCATTTGGTCCGACTGTGGTGGATGCACTGCGCAATTGGCATATTCGCCGCACGGGGGTGCGAATGTTAGCCGTTGTAGTCTCAGCAGAGTCAACTGGAGTAAGGATAAACGGCGTTCCGCAATTTAAGGTGACAGTTCGCCTGCAGTCCGGAGAGACGGCCATGTTAAGGATGTTATCCTATGGAGTGTATAGCGGGACAGAGTTAGAAGTGTTCGTCAATCCCAACAATCCTCGCAAAGCCACTTTAGCCTAAAAAGGAAGCATAATCCGGTATGAGTGCTGGATTGGGTTGAGGGCGAGTGGAAATTGCCTTTTAGGAATGTGAACTTGTTGGAAAATTGACAAACTGGTTTTACACCGCAGACCCAACAAGGGGCCGGGTATATGGAGATGTTTCTGATGTTTCTTTTGAAAAAATCTTTTATCTTATTTGTACTAATAATCCTTTGCTCTATCACTGTAACAACCTACGCAGCGGAACCCCCTAATGAAACTGCGTTAGCTAACGAACTATGCAAAATCCAAACACTTGACAACATGAAATCCGGCATTTACGCTATTCCGGTCCAACTACTCAATGATTATTTCTCGACTATCGCCCAAACCAATCCAAAAGTAAAAGAAGCAACGATCAATATTCTTGAAAACGACAAAATCACATTAACAATAAACACAGCTGACTCTGGCGCATATCGTTTTACCTTAAATATAAAAGAACTCCACTACGATAAAGACAAAGCAACACTGGAACTATATATAGAAAAGAAAGAGATTGTTGGCCACTCAATCAAATCATTTTTCTTCAACCAAATGAGTTTAGGTCTTATTACCAGCATCTATGGCAACCCGCTCAATGGTAATGTAGATAGCAAAGTAAACGGCAATACAATTGATATCGACCTTAAACCCTTCGCCACAAGCCTATTTAAAAATGGCATCGGCCAAAGCATTGGCGATATGCTTGTCATATCGAAAGCCACAACCGGTAATGACGTACTATATCTTCACACTAATTGCGCTATTAATATACTTAATTCATAAAAAATGCTTAGGAGATTGACGATCTGACTGCGAGAGATTCAGCGCATTTTATAAACCAAAATTAAAATGTTCGAAGGCGAACCATTTTTCTAAAAATTTCTGGGAAATATGTAAGCATGTCCTGAATATTTGGGAAAACTATAGAGGGAAAAAGGATGCATTAGGGCGAGGAATAGTTATGTATTGTGATTTTTGCGGCAAGAAACTTTATTATAACGTTAACTACTGCCGGCATTGCGGTCAATTGCTAAAAGGACGATCGGAAGATACTAACCCTTTGCCTGTTATCGACGACACCAAGCTAAATCTTACTAAACGGCCGGCATCAATTTCTTCGCCATGGGCTAATTTTATTTCTAAACTGAAGACCGCAATAAGTAATTCGCAATTGTGGAGAAGATTGTATGGACTGGTCTCTTTGACTGTGCTTGTATCTCTGATATATATCTTGTCAACATTTAAAACAATTGGCCAATATCAAATTTTAACAGTAACATGGGGAAGCCTGGTGGTTATATATACCTGGATAAAACGTTAAAAGTAAAAAAGGCCGTTAATTAAATAGGATGATTCAACCGAAAATATAATGTACTCACTCTAATTGCCAGGATTTGCGAAACCCCGGGACGAAATCATAATTATAGTAAATTATGATGAGGGAACGGGGTGGTTTTATGAAAGTTATTTGTTTGGTCCACAATGAATTTGAAGATTTGGAACTGTGGTATCCTGTTTTGCGATTAAGAGAACTTGATGTGACAGTTCATTTAGCAGGTGAGAAAGCGAAGCAGGAATATGTGGGAAAACACGGAATTCCCGCTTATTCCGATCTTGCTTTCAGTGAGGTAAATCCTGAGGAATATGACGGGTTGTTGGTGCCGGGAGGGTGGGCGCCGGATAAGCTGAGACGATTTGCTGAAGTGCGGACTATTGTAAAACAAATGCACGAACACAGTAAAATCATTGGACAAATATGCCATGCCGGCTGGGTACTAATTTCAGCCGGAATCTTAAAGGGGAAAACCATAACAAGCACTCCGGCGATAAAAGACGATATGGTAAATGCCGGCGCGACCTGGCTGGACCAGGCAGTTGTTGTATATGACAATATTGTATCCAGCCGCGGACCGGCGGATTTGCCTGATTATATGAAGATGTATATCCATATGCTGCTTCGTAGTAAGGATAAAACGAATTAAGACATGGGTGTTATTGAATAAAGGGATGTGAAGATATTGCGTATTGTTGTTGCTCCGGATTCTTTTAAGGGAAGTCTGACGGCATTGGCAGTAGCTAAAGCTATTGAACAAGGAATTTTATCGGTTTTTCCGGGAGCAGAAGTAATAAAGATACCGATAGCGGACGGTGGAGAAGGAACAGTCGAAGCCTTGGTGACAGCCACGGGGGGGCGTATTATCCGGCAAAATGTAATGGGTCCGCTGGGAGACGAAATAATGGCCCCTTGGGGAATTCTTGGCAACGGTGAAACAGCAGTCATCGAAATGGCTGCCGCTTCCGGATTGCCGCTTGTACCTAAGGAAAAGCGCGATCCGCGTATTTCTACAACTTATGGGACAGGACAACTGATCAAAGCGGCGCTTGATCAAGGACTGAAAAAGATAATTATTGGTATCGGCGGCAGTGCGACCAATGATGGCGGAGCGGGAATGGCCCGGGCGATGGGGGTGAAGTTCCTCGACGCCGCCGGTAAAGAGTTGTCTAATGGCGGAGCAGCGCTGGCTGACTTAGATAAAATTGACTTAACCGGAATAGACTCCCGCCTGGCTGCAACTGAAATTTTGGTAGCTTGCGACGTTGATAATCCTTTGTGTGGACCGCGGGGGGCATCTGCTGTTTACGGTCCGCAGAAAGGAGCAACAGCGGCAATGGTGTCTGAACTGGATCAGGCCCTTGAAAAATTTGCCGGCATAGCGAAATTGGCCACAGGTAAAGATGTGGCCAAAGTTAAAGGGGCAGGAGCTGCCGGGGGATTGGGTGCAGGCTTGCTGTTTTTTACACCCACCCAGTTAAGGCCCGGAGTGGAAATTGTATTAGAAGCAACTGGTTTTGCCAATATTGTCAGGAATGCTGATCTGGTTATTACTGGTGAAGGATGCACCGATTTTCAGACTGCCCATGGCAAAGCACCGGTAGGTGTGGCCAAAATAGCCAAACAGTTTAATATTCCGGTTGTTTGTCTTTCCGGTGGGCTGGGTCGTGGATATGAAGAAGTATTGCGGCAAGGGATTGACGGACTAATGAGTATAGTACCTCAGCCAATGGCGCTTGATGAATGTATGGCAAGGGCGGCGGAATTAATTCAGGCGTCAACAGCCAGGCTGTGCCATTTAATTGGTGTGGGACACAAGATGTCTTTTTCGAAATAAAACTTCCTGATAGTGGATGCAACGGGAAAATGCCACCATTATTTCCTCCCCGCTTGTATAAAAATGTTATAATGAAAAGATAAGCATCAAAAATGCTTAATACCTAAAATACAAAGGGGATATTGACAGGGAATGTACAGTTTTAAGAATGACTACAGCGAAGGAGCGCATCCCAGGATTCTAAGCGCTTTGCAGGAAACCAACCTGGAGCAGGTTGAAGGATATGGTGAAGACTGTTATTCACTAAAAGCAGTTGAACTGTTAAAGGAGAGAATTAAGCGAACCGACATCGACATTCATTTTTTTTCGGGGGGCACACAAACCAACCTAACTGCTCTTTCGGCTTTTTTAAGGCCTCACGAAGCGGTTATTGCAGCAAATACCGGTCATATCCTGGTCCATGAGACAGGAGCTATTGAGGCAACAGGACATAAAATTATCTCTGTTGAAGTAAAGGTCGGAAAACTAGGACCGAACCATATTGAGGCTGCTGTCGGCTGCCACACTGATGAGCATATGGTAAAACCGAAACTTGTTTACATTTCGAATCCCACAGAAATTGGTTCAATTTATAAGAAATGCGAGCTTGAAGAGATAAGCCGATGCTGTAGAAAAAATAATCTATTATTGTATGTTGACGGTGCACGACTGGGTTCGGCCTTGTGTTCAGAAGAGAACGACCTGGAACTATCTGATCTGGGTATGCTGGCAGATGCTTTTTACATTGGCGGCACAAAGAACGGTGCTTTAATGGGTGAGGCTCTGGTAATTTGCCGGGATTCGCTGAAAGGAGATTTTCGCTTTCACATAAAGCAAAAAGGGGCACTGCTTGCTAAAGGCCGGCTTCTTGGCATACAGTTTTTGGAGCTTTTCCGGGACAACCTGTATTTTGATCTTGCAAAACATGCCAATGCTATGGCGGCTCTACTGAGGAATGAAATCAGCCAGGCCGGTTATAAGTTCCTTACACATTCTCCATCTAATCAAATTTTTCCGATCTTGCCCAAAAAGCTGATTGAAAAGCTGCAGGAGAATTACTCCTTCTATGTCTGGGCAGAGGCTGACGCTGACAATTCGGCTGTCCGCCTTGTCACTTCATGGGCTACAAAAGAAGATGCCGTTTTGGCATTTATTAATGATTTGAAAAGTTTTTTCCCGCCAAACAAGTAGTCAAAAAGATGAAATAAAAAAAACTGACTGCTTCAGCATTTGAAGTAGTCAGTTTTTTTACGGGCTTAGGATTATTTTTCTACTGATTTTGTAATTAATTTATCTTCTGTGAGAATATGCTGTACCAGCCAATCACAAACAAAGCTCATAATGTCCCGTAAGTATTCGTTTTGGCCGTTGTCAAGCTGATTTAAATCAACAGCATCAATTTTTTCGATAAAGTCGGTATGCAAAGTCTTGTGGGATAAAAATTTACGGTAGCCGCCCTTCATCATAAAGGCTTCTTCGTCGGCAAAGTGCTCGATAGTATATTCTTTTAATTGGTTAACTATCGCTACAATTTTGTCATACTTGTCGATAATAAGATCATTGTTTAACAGGGCATAAATGTCATTAGCAATAATAAACAAATTTTTGTGCTGGTTGTCAATAGAATCTTCACCAATGCTGTACTCGTCCTTCCATGCTATCACAATATTTGCCACCTTTCTTTTTGCAATTTATTGTAGTATGAGATAATAATTACATATTTCGATAATATAATATAAAATTCCTTTTTCGAAAAGTATGTAATTGTTTACGTATTAGTGGCAAACGCGGCGGTCGCAGGCAGGTTATTCAAGTTCTTTATACCATTCTTTGCTTTCGCGATATTTCCATACAACCGCAAGCTTTTCCTTAGCAGTTTCCGCCTGAGACCAATACTCTTTGAAAACAAAAAAATTTTTAAAGCCTGTACTCCATTGGAAAGAACCATCCGTTGTGTAATAACTAAACAGAACCGGCTGTTTTAAGTTAGCAGGCATTGTCCCTTCATCATTAGTTAGCAGCGCATAGTTGCCTTCCGGATCAATTTCACAAGATAAGGCAGTAAACCCGTCTTCAATTTCAGTTTCTTCAAACCCTAGTGTCTCATAAGAATCAATGACATTGTCACTCATGGTATCATCTCCATTGTCAGCCTATCATTTTGGCTATATTGTATCTTATTATTGAAGAGTTAACAATATGGAAAGACGTGCTGAAGAGGAATTTACACTTTTCGGGAAAAGTGATTAAAAGAAAGGATTCGATAGAAAAATAATTGCAGGGTCCCGGACAGGGGCCGTCGAAGTGAAAAATAATGAGTAAACTCGGTGAAGGTTGTGAGATCTTTGATGTCAAACAATGTAATGAATTTGATATGTGATGAATGCGTTATACCTGCCACGAGAACTATCGCGGATTATAAATATGCACTGGCCAATACTACCACGCCTGGTATCAGCATGTTATTTGGTGATATAATTACGTTGCCGGAATTGCTTTCGCAGGCGAATGAGTACAAAAAACGATTGTTGCTTCATGTGGATTTATTAGATGGGGTGGGGAAAGATAAAGTAGGAATAAAATACCTGGCACGTCTTGGTGTTCAGGCAATCATTACTACTAAGCCCCAATTGGGCAAAGTTGCCCGCGAAGAAGGAATGATTGTCATACAACGCTTGTTTTTAATGGATTCGGATTCTGTAAAGACGGGGATTAATCTGCTCCGGAACTTTAAGCCCGATGCATTAGAGGTATTGCCTGTTTTCGTACCGGCCGCCGTTGTAAAGGAGTTATTCGAGGCTACAGGCTTGCCAATACTGGCCGGAGGGCTTGCCCGCTCTAAAGAGGATGTCATCAATGCAATCCGTAACGGAATTAGCGCTGTCAGTACAAGTAAGCGCGAATTATGGAATATGACGTTTAAGCAAACAGGTTGCTGTCGCGGATCCCTGGAATAATATGTGAAAAAGTTAATTTATTAAGAAAAGTTATACTAGCAGGAATGTTTTAAATTGTGCAGAATAATATAAAAATAGAAGAACGTATATAAGTAAATATGGGGACAGAGATAAAGAGAAGTCCGATTTGCACGCTCGCCATCCGTTAGGAAGGTTGGGTCGTTCATTGGATTTCTTTTTTGCTTTTCCGGGGAAAGATGAGGTGAATAAGGGTTAAGGGACTGAGGAAAGACCGGCCTGGAATTATTTAATTATTAATTTAGGGGGAGTTGTAAAATGACTAATTTGTTTGGTGAGTTTTTTGGAACCATGGTATTGATCATTTTCGGTGCGGGTGTAGTTGCCAACTGTGTATTAAAAAAATCAAAGGCCGAAGGCGGGGGCTGGATAGTAATTACTCTGGGATGGGCAGTCGGGGTTGTTATGGGAGTATTCTCGGCCATTGCGACAGGTGCTCCCCAGGCTGACCTTAATCCGGCTGTTACGTTGGCAAAAATGTTGATGGGAGTATATACATTGCCGCACGCGTTTTTCACCATGCTGGCCGAGACTGCCGGTGCCTTTACCGGTGCAGTTATAACTTGGCTCGCATTTCTTCCACACTGGGAAGTTACTGAGGATAAAGGGTTGAAACTTGCAGTATTTTCAACAAGTCCGGCAATCCCCAACAAAATGGCAAACCTGTTATGTGAAATTATTGGTACTATCGTTCTTTTAGTGTGTATCTTTGCAATATTTTCTAAGCCTGTAGGCGGCGTTGCACCGGGATTTGGACCATTCCTGGTTGGCTTCCTGGTATGGGGTATCGGCTGTAGTCTGGGCGGTCCTACCGGTTATGCCATCAACCCTGCCCGCGACTTGGGACCAAGAATTGCACATGCTATCCTGCCGATTGCGGGAAAAGGCGACTCCGGCTGGGGTTATGCCTTGATTCCTGTAGCAGGTCCGTTAATCGGGGGCGGTATCGCTTACATTATTGCGAAGTCAATTGGTCTTATTTAAGATAATGATTTTTATAATGTTAGAAAGTATAAGTTCTTGGGATGTTAGCCTGTGCTAGTATTTTTGAACCACAGAGGATATAGAGTGGAACGGCTCGATTTATATCTCGCAGGGATAAAGGGTATTAATAATAATCACTCCGCATCCTCCGTGTACTCCGTGGTTAGCCGTAT
>JAEYSJ010000330.1 GCA_023434855.1 Bacillota bacterium
GTTCTATGTTAATTAATGAATAATAATTTAATTTTCAGAGCGGTTATAAGGGTGCATTATGAATAATGTTGAATTAAAAACAGCTTTGATCGACATGTTTAAAACAAGAACAGCTGGTCCATTTTTATTTATCGGGTCAGGATTTTCTAGGAGGTATTTGGGATTATGTGATTGGAAGAGGCTACTTGAGAGGTATTGTATTGCTGGTCAACCCTTTGAGTATTATTTGGCCTCTGGTGATTCCACATACCCTACGGCAGCTAGATTAATAGCTGAAGATTTCAACAAGGAATGGTGGAAGGATGCAAGATATACTTCGAGTCGAGAAAAATTCAGTAAGAAAGTCACCGATAACACCTCAGCATTAAGATTTGAAATATGTGATTATTTAAATGAAGCCATTAGTGTATCATTAACTGACAATCCATATTACAATGAAATAAAAACTCTTTCTAATCTTAATGTCGATGGTATTATCACAACGAATTGGGATTGTTTTTTAGAGCAACTTTTTCCTGACTATAAAGTTTATACAGGACAAAATGAGTTGCTTTTTTCAAACCCACAGTCAATTGCGGAAATATATAAAATACACGGAAGTGCTCATAAGCCAAAATCTTTGATTATGACAGATGCTGACTATGACGAGTTTAACTTAAAAAATCCCTACCTTGCTGCAAAACTTATTACTATATTTGTAGAGCACCCAGTGATTTTTATCGGCTATTCTCTCTCTGACAAAAATATCACTTCATTACTGGGTGCAATTTCGACGTGTATTGGCAAGGAAAACATTGAACAACTACAGCATAATCTTATTTTTATTGAACGTGAAGAAGGTTTAACTGATTGCTCCATCTCTAATACGTATACTTCGATTGATCGTGTTCAGATCCCTATTACTCTAATTAGAACAGATGATTTTGTACCAATATATGAAGCAATTGATGAAACAAAAAGAAAAATACCTGCAAGAATATTGCGTTATTGTAAAGAACAACTTTATAACTTAGTTCAATCAAACGAACCAGAAAAGAAGATTTGTGTAATTGATATTGATGAAGTTGAAAAACATGGAGACGTTGAGTTTGTTGTTGGTGTAGGGGTTGCTGAAGCTAAGAGAAAAGAATTTGATATCGGCGATTGTGGATATACGCAAATAAATAACGCAGATCTCTTTAATGATCTTTTACATGGTAATCGCAATTATGATGCTAAAAGTATAATTGAGAGTGTAATTCCTACGGCAGGAAGATACACCCCTAACGTTGTTGTTTTTAAATACTTAAGAGAAATAGGAATAACTGATAGAGAACAATATCTTTATTCAGGGTTAAAGTTGGATAAATGGGTTTTAAGAAATGCAGTCAATTACCAAAGCCAAAGTTATTTAAGAGCCTTTGTGAAGAAATTCAAAGATAAAGATACTAATTTTATTATTGCTCATAATACTCCTGAATCAGCAGCAATATACCTTCCTTTTCTTTGGGATAAATTAGATCTTGATGTAGTGAGGGATTTTCTTACACATTATGAATATAAAATAAATGGAGATAATTCAAGCTATGCTAGTTATTTTAGAAAGCTGGCATGTTTGTATGATAAACTATTTTATGGTTGGTGATTTTTAATTTTTTGGATGTTTCCGTTTATCTGATGTCATATAAGGGATGGGTGAAATATCATCCCTTTAATTTTCTATAGCTAATGATTTATATGGTTTTTAAGTGAAACTAACAATTTCTAATTTATTTTTAAAACCTTTCCCATTGTAATAACTTAGCGATATCTTTTTCCCCCTCAGCCTCCTTTAGCTTCTGCTGCTGCTCAGCAAACTGTATATATTCCGCCTGTGCCTTATCCTCAGCCATCTTTTTGCTGATCTTTCCCGCATCCTGCAAAACATCACGGTCATTAAATTGCAGAAACTGATCCAGTTTCTCCTGCCAGTCTCGCAGAAAAACCTGCTGCCGGCGTCGCGCCTGATCTTCAGCAAAATCCAGCCACATATTAACGACGCGGTTAAGCTCGCTGACTTCATCCTTGTTAAGGTAATTCTTCGCGACGTTAATATCGCATTTATGCACTTCATTACCTTTGTAACTGGTAAGACCCATATGCGGTTTACTGGCGTCTGCTCGTTGATGAATAAGTTCAGCTGCGGTATGGCCAGTACAGGCGAAATGGAGCTTGTTCTGAATAATCTGGAAAAACTGTGTGGTCTCTTTAAGCGAGGGCTGATAGTCGGCGGCCAATGCAAAGATCTCCCGAACTCGCAAATACACCCGGCGTTCGCTGGCGCGAATGTCGCGGATGCGTTTGAGCATCTCATCGAAATAGTCAGGTACAGCGGACGTTCCAACAGGCGGATTTTTCAGCCGCTCATCGTCTATCACAAAACCTTTGACCAGATATTCTTGAAGCGCTTGGGTTGCCCACTGACGGAACTGTGTACCCCGTGTGGAGCGGACGCGATAACCAACGGCGAGAATAACGGGCAGACTGTAGTGAAGAGTATTTCGACTTACTTTACGAGTGCCTTCCCGTCGAACCTGTAAGTAAGGCTTACAGGTTGAGTTTTGTTCAAGCTCACCCTCTTCGTAAATTGCTTTGATGTGTTGTGTAATAGCCTGTGGAGTTACCTGATACAGGTTCGCAATCGTAGCCTGAGGTAGCCACAATGTTTCTTGCTCAAAACGACATTCAACACGCACTGCCCCATCATCGCTGGTATAGAAAATAAATTCGCCTGCCGGGGATGGGACCAAATGTTTATCTTCCATGTGCCGCCTCCGCTTTATCCGGGCTAAAAACGTAGTAGTGGCTAAGTATGACAGAGAACCTGGCTGAAACTTATCGTCAGTGATGTGTTTATTTACCGGGAATATATCCTGGAAAAAGGAGGGATTACGCGATTGGAAAGGGAAGAAGTTTGGCGGAAGATCACAGGAGTCGAACCTGCCCGGGATCGCTGGCGACCCCAACTGGATTTGAAGTCCAGCCGCCTCACCGGAGACGACGATCTTCCGAGCCTTCATTGCTACATGGAGGCCGGCGCATTATAGGCGCGTTTCAGACGCTTACCAATACCCGCTGCGTTCTTTTTTCTCCCTCGTTGCGTAAATGCAAAATATCCGCCTTATAAATTTAATGTTTTTATCGGCCTCACAATTTAAAGCTATTATTTATCAATAACTTGAATAATAGTCAGTAAACTCAGGCATGACCAAACATCCAGAAAATTTAATTCCACCAGGAAGCGTGCGGGACTCCTAATCCTTAAGCAAAATTTACGCTATTTCGTAAGGATGGCCGGTAAGCGCAACGGGTAAATCGATGGCAACGCGTTCAGCAGCCTTCACCTGATATGCCACGCGTGTCGGCACCTGGCGTAACGTGTGAAACGAGGGCAACGCCGTAC
>JAEYSJ010000334.1 GCA_023434855.1 Bacillota bacterium
GTATCGCCCAGAGTGTTATGACCGGGCCGCTCGTCTTTGCTCCGTATGACTGGCTTACCGGAGCAGTACAGGAGGCCGGCCGGGCCAGGTCGGTGCAGATTGTGGCCCAGTCCGCGGATCCACAGGAACAAAGCGTTTTGGGACGGGCCCTGGAAGAACAACTGAAGAAGAATAGTCTACGCGTACAGAATGTTGATATAACCTGGGAGCAAAAGCAGCGGATCCGTTCACTATATGATATCCTGACCATGTTCCTGCTGATTATGGCCATACTGCTGGCGGTAGTGGGAGCATTAGGACTGATGGGTACAATGGGAATTAACGTTTTGGAGCGGACCAGGGAGATTGGGGTCATGCGTGCAATTGGAGCTTCCAGCTTCAGTATTGGCAAGGTATTTGTGATTGAGGCACTGTGTATCGGTATGTTAAGCTGGCTGGCAGGAGCAGTACTGGCCCTGCCGGTGGCCGCGCTCTTGAGTTATCAGGTCGGGGTACTGTTTTTGCAGAGTCCTCTGGCATTTTCCTTCAGCTTTCCGGGGGTGGTCATTTGGCTGGCACTGTCCGTCTTCTTGTCGGTGACGGCCAGTCTGCTGCCTGCCTGGAATGCGGCGAGGCTGAGTGTGCGGGATGTGCTGAGTTATGAATAAAATGATTAATTATTATATGGCAGCAGGAATGCTTGGTACTTTGGCCAAATTTTATAAATTTGGGTTATTTCATAATTATTATGCCTCGGAACACAGGCATTTTTAGTAGTCCGGACTGCCCATTATTCAGGAGGAAAAGAAAATGAGCGGTAAATGGTTTTCCTGGCTGACTGCATCGGATTTGCCGGATATCCGGCCAGGTATGGCGGCGGTGGAGCTTTCAGGGGTGCGGAAGGTGTATAAAACAGGGGCAGGAGAGTTTGAGGCCCTAGGGGGGGTCGATTTGAAGGTTGATTATGGAGAGTTCGTTGCTGTGGTAGGAAAGTCAGGCAGCGGCAAATCTACATTGATCAACACAATTACCGGCATTGACCGGCCGACTGATGGTGACGTGTGGGTAGCAGGTACACCGGTGCATACTCTGACGGAAAATCAGATTGCAGTCTGGCGGGGCCGTACGGTGGGCGTGGTATTTCAGTTTTTTCAATTATTGCCGACATTGACATCATTGGAAAATGTAATGCTGCCTATGGATTTTTGCAATGTTCACCATTCAGCAGACCGGCCCAAACGGGCGTTAAAATTGCTGGAGATGGTCGGGGTCGGGGAGCAGGCTGATAAACTGCCTGCCAATCTGTCAGGTGGACAACAGCAGCGGGTAGCTATTGCCCGCAGTCTGGCAAACGACCCGCCGCTGTTGGTAGCGGATGAACCTACAGGCAATCTGGATTCCCGCACCGCCGAAGCGGTGATTGATCTTTTCGGGGAACTGGCGCGCGGCGGTAAGACAATCCTTATGGTTACCCATGATGAAGATTTGGCCCGGCGGGCCGGCAGGATTGTCACGGTTTCCGCCGGGCAGGTCATTAAGGCGGGCGCAGGAGTGGAGCATTATGCCTGACGGGATACGGCCCAGTCCCCGCTGGTTTAAAGTGTGGTCAGACTTATGGGGTAATAAGCTGCGGACAAGCCTGGTGGTAATGTCTATTGCTGTCGGTGTGTTCGCAGTAGGTATGGTATACAGCTCACATTTGATGTTTGAGCGGGACCTGGCTAACAGTTGGGCTGCAGCTTCGCCGGCTGACGCCAGCCTGTATGCCGATCCTTTTGATGAGGAACTGGTACAGAGTGTCCGCAGTCTGCGGGGTGTGAAGGAAGCGGAGGGCCGGAACAATGTTGCTTTAAGGGTTTGTACTCCTAACGGCGAGTGGCGGCAAATGTACTTGATCGCGATTCCTGACTACATTAAACAAAAGGTAAATATCGTGCGTTATCAGTCTGGGGCTTGGCCGCCCGGCGATGGAGATGTGCTGCTGGAACGGTCATCATTGACTGAACTGGGGGTTGCTCAGGGAGGCAGTATTACTGTGGAAACATCCACCGGACGCAAACGGAATTTCAAAGTGACCGGCGTGGTGTTTGATCCCAGCCAAAGGCCCAGTTTTGTCACTGGCAGTTATTATGGTTATATCAGTATGGAAACACTGGAAAAGCTGGATGAATCACGCCAGTTGAACCAGATGAATTTTACTGTTCAACCATGGGTGTTTAAAGGCAAGGAAAAGGCACCCATAGCGGCGGTGGGCCGCCGGGCCTGGAACAAATTGGAACAGGGGGACACTACAGTATTTGGACTCTGGGTGAACAAGCCCGGCGAGCATCCCATGCAGTCAGCCATCGATGCAATGCTCATGCTGCTGACGGTGCTGGGTGTGCTGTCTCTCTTTCTTGGTACATTTTTACTGGTAAATACGGTGTCGGCGATCCTTGCCCAGCAGATACGACAGATAGGAATTATGAAAGCTATCGGTGCGCGCCGGGATCAGATGCTGCGAATGTATTTGTCGCTGGTAGCGGCGTATGGCATATTAGCATTGACGGTAGCTGCCCCGCTTGGTGCATTTGCCGCCAATGCCATTACTGGATTTATCGCTAAAGTGTTCAATTTTAATTCCGGTGGACTGGAATTACCACCGCAGGTATTGCTGCTGGAAGGGGTGGTAGCAATACTTGTGCCGATGCTGGCAGCCTTATGGCCGGTGTGGCGGGGAACGGGTGTCACCGTCCGGGAGGCGGTGAGTGATTACGGCATCAGTGATGTGGCGGCGAAAGGACGCATAGACCATTGGGTAGACTTAGTAATAGCAAGACTGAAAAGCCTGCCCAGACCGGTGCTGTTATCATTGCGGAACACCTTCCGGCGTAAGGGGCGGCTTGCTTTAACACTTTTAACTTTGACGGTGGCCGGTACTGTGTATATGTCAGTATTCACTGTCAGGGCATCTTTATATTCGACATTAGATGAACTAATGGATTTTTATCATTATGATGTGGCGGCTGGTTTTACCCAGAGCTACCGAGTGAGCCGGATTGAGCAGGAAGTGCTCAGAGTTCCCGGGGTAAAGGCCGCCGAGTGCTGGGGGCGGACTTCCGGCCGGGTGTTATTGGATGAACGGAAAGAAGCCGAAGAAGAGGCCAGTACTGACGTGACAATTTATGCGATTCCTGTGAACACAAAGATTATCAGGCCAAAGATTATTGCAGGACGCTGGTTGGTAAATGAGGATGAGAATGCGCTAGTGGTAAATACGGAGGTTATTAAGGATAATCCGCAAATAAGGGTAGGCGGGCCGGCGACGATCAAAGTGGGGGACCGGCGGCTGAAGTTTACGGTTGTAGGTATTGAACAGGGCACATTAAGCGGACTATTTGTTTATGCTCCCTACGATTGGCTGACAGCGGCGATACATGAGGCCGGTCGGGCCAGATCGGTGCAAATTATAGCTGAGTCGGGCAATCCGAAAGACCAAATCGCCTTGGGACGGGCACTGGAGGAACATCTTAAAAAGAATAGCCTGCGGATATCGAGTGTGCGTACAACCTTGGAGATGCGGCAGCGAATCCGCTCACAGTTTGATATTCTCACCATGTTTTTGCTGATTATGGCTGTACTGCTGGCCGTGGTAGGAGCTTTAGGGCTAATGGGGACGATGGGAATCAACGTATTGGAACGGACCAGGGAAATTGGAGTTATGCGGGCAATTGGCGCCTCCAGCCTAAGTATCGGCAAGGTGTTTGTGGTTGAGGCGCTGTTTATCGGCTTCATAAGCTGGCTGGCAGCGTCGGTGTTAGCGTTGCCGGTATCGGTATTGCTAAGCTATGAGGTGGGGGTGCTGTTTACACATAATCCCCTGAAATATTCTTTCAGCTTTCTCGGGATGGGTATCTGGCTGGTCCTGTCAGTTGTATTGTCAATGGCAGCCAGTATGCTGCCCGCCTGGAACGCAGCGAGGCTGAGTGTGAGGGATGTGCTGAGTTACGAATAAGGGAATAGGGAGAGAAGATAAATGGTAATAACGACATGGCTGTCGGCTTTAGGCAACTGGCTGAAGCGGCACCGGCTGATAACTTTCAGCCTGCTCGTCGTGTTGGCGGCAGGTTCGTGGTGGCTGTGGAACAACCGGCATGGGGAAAATAAAGAAATACCGCCGGTAAAGGCGGATAATAGGGTGTTGGCTGAAGGAATTGTTTTTCCGGTGCGTTACGCTCAGATGGTGATGCCGGTGGACGGAATGGTCGGGGAAGTGCTTGCCAAAGAAGGAGATCAGGTCAAGTCCGGTCAGCCGTTAATCCGGCTAGTACGACAGGACTATCAGGGACGAATTGGCAGTGCCCATGCGGACTTGGCAAGAGCAACGGCCGCAGTGGAACAGGCTCAGGTGAATATGGCGGATGCTGAACGGGAACTGGAACGCCAGCAACGGCTGGTGAAAGCCGGAGCTACGTCGCGGCAGCAGCTCGACCAGGCCAGGACGACGGCAGATCGCAACAGGGCGGCGCTGGCTCAGTCCCAGGCTGAGCTCTCAATTCAGCAGGGAAAAGTGTCTGAAGCTGAAGGGCAGCTTGACAAGACGGAATTAAGGGCGCCCATTGAAGGTTCTATCGCGTATTTGGATGTAAAGCTGGGTGAACCGGCCGCAATAGGCACAGTCCTGGTAAGGATTGCCGATGAATCGGCCTGGGAGGTGCGCAGCGACGATCTGACCGAACTGGCAATTGCCAGGGTTCGCGTTGGCGATCCGGCTTCCTTGACTTTCGACGGAATTCCTGATCTGGAAATCCCGGGTACCGTAAAATTTATCCGGCCATACGGTGAAAAGAAGCGCGGGGATATCACATATACCGTAACCATTACCCCCGACCACTGGGATGATCGTCTGCGCTGGAATATGACTGCCCAAATCGCTATTGCACCCACTCAGTAAAAAATTCTTCGCCGATCTGCTGCATAAGAACAGGGTCTATCTGATGGTTTAAGAAGGAGTCTACTTTCAGCATGTTGCCATGTATCACTTTTCCTTCAGTAAGGATTCGTTGTTTCAACAGTTCCATCATTTATTCTCCTTTGGAAAGTATTGAAAATAATTTAACATAATTATTTTAACAAATATAGTGAGTACAATTAAGTGAATGCAGGTATTTGTCAAAAAATGAAGAAATATATAGAATTGTCTGCGAAATCTTTAGAACGTATATAAATTGCTGACATATGAAGAAGGCGAATCAGTGTGCACAAATATAAAGTAATATTATTTGATTTGGACGGAACCTTGACTGATCCCAAGGAAGGCATCACCTTGTCGGTGCAGTACGCTTTGCAAAAATTTAATATTGTCGAGGAAGATCTGACAAAATTGATTCCCTTCATCGGCCCGCCATTATACGATTCTTTTCGGGAATATTACGAGTTTAGTGATGAGGATGCCAAGCAGGCTATTACATATTATCGCGAGTATTTTACAACAAAAGGCATGTACCAAAATGCGGTATATCCGGGGATAACTGAAATGCTGGACGCGTTGGCGTGCCAAAACAGATTGCTGGCGGTGGCTACCTCCAAGCCTACTGTATTCTCAGAACAAATTTTAAAACACTTTGTTCTGTATGACTTCTTTAAATTAATTGTTGGTAGCAATCTGGACGGCACACGGGTAGTTAAGTCGGAAGTAATTGCCTATGTATTGCAGAACATGGCATCTATTGCCAAAGAAAGCATTGTCATGGTGGGAGATCGCAAGCATGACATTATTGGTGCCCAAAGCAATGGCATTGACTCTATCGCAGTAGGCTTTGGTTACGGCACACCGGAAGAATTGCTGGCGGCAGGTCCTACTTATTTGGTGGAATCAGTTGAGCAACTGGCCAAATTGCTGTTGTAGTGCCCAGATGGATTATTAGACAAAATTGCCTATTTACAAGTGCAGCGATATTAGGTAATATATTTACTTGGTGTGCTTATTCTGTTATATACGGGGTGTTAATATTTTGAATAAAGATTATACAGTTGCTATTATCGGCGGCGGTCCTGCGGCAATTTTTGCTGCATATGAATTAACTGTGCATAAACCAGGCATTCAGGTAGTTATGATTGAAGAAGGTCATGATATATATACCCGGAGATGTCCCATCGCGGAAAAGAAAGCTGAACAATGTATAAAATGCAAACCTTGCGGGATTATGCGCGGATTTGGCGGTGCAGGGGCGTTCTCGGACGGGAAGTATAATTTTACCACGCAGTTTGGTGGCTGGCTGAATGATTACTTGCCGGAAGCGCAGTTGATGGAATTAATCGATTATGTGGATGAAATCAATACGAAATATGGTGCGCCGGCGGAATATTTTACTACGAAAAACTGCAGCATCGGGAAGCTGGCTATTGCCTATGACCTGCATTTGCTTGATGCTAAGGTGCGGCATTTAGGAACAGAGAACAATTTAACAATACTGAAAAATATTTATGAATTTCTCAAAGGCAGAATTACCATGTTGTTTAATAAGCATGTGGCGACAATTAAGCAGACAAATAATGGTTTCTTGTTGGGAATTGAGGGAGATCAGGATATTGCCTGTGACTACCTGATTGCGGCCCCGGGACGGGCCGGCGCTGAGTGGTTTTCCGTACAATGCAGGGAACTGGGTTTGTCTGTTTTTAATAACCAGGTGGATGTTGGGGTGCGGGTGGAAATACCGGCCCAGGTCTTCCAGCATATTACCGATGAAGTATATGAGGCGAAACTGGTGTACCGGACAAAACAGTATGGTGATTTAGTCCGTACTTTTTGCATGAATCCCAAAGGTTATGTAGTTGCCGAGAATACCGATGGTGTTATTACTGTCAATGGACATAGTTATCGTGATGAGCGGTTGCACAGCAAGAATACTAATTTCGCTCTCTTGGTCAGCAATAAGTTTACTGAGCCTTTCAATGAGCCACATCAATATGGTAAGAGAATTGCGTCATTTTCCAATTTGCTTGGCGGCGGTGTACTTGTTCAGCGCTTTGGCGATTTAATTAAAGGCCGGCGTACCAACGAACATCGACTGCTGCAAAGCTTCACCAAACCGACCTTGAAGGCCACTCCCGGTGATTTAAGTTTGGTGCTTCCTAAACGTCATTTGGATAATATCATCGAAATGATTTATGCCCTTGATAATATTGCTCCCGGCATGGCTAATGACGATACTTTGCTCTATGGTATTGAAGTGAAGTTCTATAGCTCCCGTCTGAAACTGAATAGTCAGTTGGAAACTGAGATAGCTAATATGTTCGCCATTGGCGACGGGGCCGGCGTAACCCGTGGTTTATCCCAGGCCAGTGCCAGCGGGGTGCATGTTGCGCGGATTATTGACGGCAGGATAAATGATGGTGAAACCGTTAAGGCGGTGGGATGAAATTCGATAACATAGTAACAACGTCTGATATAATATGTATTATGTAGACGAAATTGTGCCTAAAGTCCTATTTTGTTACAAAATCTTCTATGCTATAATTTTATAAAATAGGTGACCGAGGTGTTGTATTAATGGATATTAATAAACAATTCAAAAAAATCGTTGTTAACATGCTAATACAAAACCATAATGTTCAGGCAGATAAAGCCGAGCAGATGGTCGACCAGTCTACTTTTGCGAGACTTCTCAACACTGATCCCTTATATGCGATGAGCAGCACGGTGCATTGGTGGGTAAATGATATTTTAGAAGAAAATAAAATTAATAAACTCGTCTGAGTTACAAAAGCCCCTGTGCAAACAGCACAGGGGCTTGCTTATTTTCGACTAACCGCCAAGGACGCCAAGAACGCCAAGGAATTTTATTATTTTCCGTTAAGCAAATTTGTCTCGGCATGCGAGATATTTTTCAAGGAGGAAAAGCATTTATAAATATAATCCGATGTTTTCTTAAATGTTTTTGGCGTTCTTGGCGTCCTTGGCGGTTAACACTTCTTTGACAAAGTGGTGACGTCAAATGATATTGAAAGAGTTTGGGCGTGTTTTTTCATGTAATTATTTTTTTTTGCAATCGGTGTCGATTTTTCTGTGGATATATTCTTTAAATATATATCTAATCCGATTGAAGGGTGCCGTGTCCGGCAGAGAAGACAACAGCTGATCAGCAAAACCTTCTTTAACTAGCTGCTTCAGAGTCCAACTGAAGTTTATGTCATATAACCAGCCTAATCTTACAAGTCTCTTATCAGCAGGTGTTCTTATTTCGGTATATGGTAAAGGTCTGCCTGACTGTAAGTATTCAATCAGAATAGGAGTGTAGTCATGTTCTGCAACAATGGGTGGCATGATTCGGAAAATATCGAGTTTATCAGCATCCCGGAGAATTTGCGTAAATAATACTTTGTCAGCACTGTCATCAGGAATGGCCAGTTTATTGTGATGGTGAATTGCAAATAAGATGATATCCTCTTCATCCGGACTAAACGTTTTTTTCAGTATTCCGGTATTTTTTAATTTTTCGGCTCCGATGGATCCGTGGTCAAATCCGGTGCCGGGGTCGCTAAATGAATGAAATTTAACCCATTGGTCATAACGGGCTAAATCATGAAGGAGGCCGGCGGTTTCAGCAATTATCCGGCGGCGGTTATCCAGTGTTAAATTAAGCGCCAGATCGGCAGCATTTTTGGCAACTCGATAACTGTGCTCTTCTTTAAGCAGAATTCCTGACATTACCGAGGGGTCATCGGAATAGAATAATTGAGTATATTTTTTGAACCAAGCATACAAGTACTGCATATCTGCCAAAATTTTTTCACCTCTAGTTGAGTAGTTTTGGGGCTGATGTTTTTGAACCACAGAGTACACAGAGGACACGGAGTGGATAACCACTCTGTGTCCTCTGTGTACTCTGTGGTTAGCCGTATCCTATTGACTTTCTTACTAATGGCATTATAACATACTCGACAGGTGGCAGGAAATTGATGTAAAAAAGCGAAACAGTAAAATTAGCACACTTGTGATTTTGCAAAAAGGGAAGGATGGTTATTTTGAATAAAGTTATTTTGTTAAACGGAAGCCCCAGAATTAATGGAAATACTGCTCAGGTACTTGATGCTTGCGCCAAGGTTATTACTGAGCATGGTGTTGATACGGAAATAATCAATCTGGCAGGGAAAAAGATTGAGTCCTGCATTGCCTGCGGTAAATGCGCCCAGTTAAAAAAATGCGCTTTAAATGATGAGGTGAACAGCATTATTGAAAAGCTACGTCAAGCTAAGGGATTTATTACTGCCGCTCCGGTATATTTTGGCACTGCCCGCGGCGATATCATGTCGGCTATGCAAAGGATCGGTATGGTGTCCATGGCTTCTGACCACTTTCTTTCCTGGAAAGTGGGCGGCCCTATTGCAGTAGCACGGCGAGGCGGACATACTGCTACTTTGCAGGAAATGCTGATGTTCTATTTTATCAATGATATGATTGTGGCCGGTTCTACCTACTGGAATATGATATTCGGCCGCAATCCCGGCGAAGCAATGGAGGATGCGGAAGGTATAAAAACTATCAACAGGTTTGGCGAGAATGTTGCTGAACTAATTAAGAAAATTAATAAATAAAGGAAGAAGCTGATTATGTCGTTCAAATTATTGCGGATTATATTTTGCTGGTTTCTTTTACTGATTGTATTCCAAAGCGGATCATTAAGTGCTTATGCGGGGAGGGATGATACTGTGCATAAGGTAAGGCTGGTATGGGATAGCCTTCCTGATGCGGTAATGTATGAAGTTGTGATTACTGATAAGCCGGGGGCGGGAAGCAGCCAAGGCTCAGGTAATATTATTCTGACTAAAAATGTGTCTGCTCCCGGGGTCGAGTTGGATGGGGCAATAATGGCGAACGGCAGTCAATCACTTTGGTGGCAGGTACGGGCACTTAATCTGGACCTTAGGCCCATCTCAGCCTTTACTCCCGCCCGCAAGCTGGAAGAAGGGGAGTTTGATCCGGCAGCGCCGCGAACGACCGCCGATCTGGATAAGCTTGCAATAATGCCACTGTATCCCGCATATTCCTGGATTCCTGTGTTAAATGCCAGTGATTATCAAGTCCAAATATTGTCAGCACCGGCACAATCTGATAATAGCCAGGTGTCTGATATTTTAATAAGGAGCTACAAGATAAACAATCAGGTTTCCTTTGACTGCTATGATGAGCATGCTTACACCGAAGAAGGAACATATTGGTGGCGAGTTGCGGCTTTGGATCAGCAGGGCAGGGTAATGGGAAACTGGTCGGAATCTTTGCCCTTTATTGTACAGCGGACTGGTACCGCTATAGCTACCCTGGGGGATAGCGTGACTCATGGCGGCGGGGCGGTATCCAACCCTCCCTGCGATCCGGCATACAGCTGGACTACTTATGTTGGCTTTCCGGTGAGAAATTTAGGAAAAAGCGGTGACACTACAGGCACGATGGCTGAGCGGTTCAGACATGATGTGCTGCCTTTTCACCCGGAAATCCTCCTGATTATGGGGGGAGTCAATGACATCCGTGGAGGCACCCGGGCAGCGGAAGTCATCGAAAATCTTAGTGTAATCAGGGAACAATGCCGGGATAACGGGATAATTCCGGTATTTCTTACGCTGACACCGGTCAACCCGGCAGCCATCAAACGCGTTTTTAATCAGGCTTCTGCCCCTGATTGGCAAGAGGAATGGTCAAAAGTAAACAACTGGATAAAAAAGCAACCTTATTTCGTTGATATTGCTCCTTTGTTAGTAGATGATAACGGTCTGTTGGCTGCTAAGTTCGCTACCGACGGTCTACATCCTGATACGCAGGGCAAGTCGCTTATTGGGCATGCTGTTGGCGAGTATTTACAAATAAACTTCAGCGGATATGTCAATAAAAACAGATAAATAACGACCAGGGCCTTACTATTTGTCATACCTTGCAATTGAGCAGGAAAGCATATAATAGTAAGGCCTTTTTGTTTGTTCAGGATCTTTCGGGCGACTGCAAACAGCTAATTACCTGTAGTTTAGCCGAAAAGTAACTTAACAGTATCAGAAAGTATGATCTTGCTCGTAGTCAGCTGGTGCTAGTATTTTTAAACCACGGAGTGGGACGGCTCGATTACATCTCGCAAGGAATACAAATAATTAATAAAATCACTCCGTGTCCTCCGCGTACTCCGTGGTTAGCCGTTCCCTAAACAGCGTAGCGGTTTTCTTATACTAAACTTTATTGTAAATCCGGGCGTGGCGCAGGTCCAATGATCGGAAAACAATTATTGACAAATAAGACATATCGGAATTACAATGAAATAAAAGTCTGGCTGGCAGGAGGAAGCCTATGGCGCTCAAAGATGAAGATATAGATTATTTTAGGCATTTGGCCTGGATATATCCCTTTGATTACGTAGCTGAGCTGCAACAACAGGCTGAACAGATTGCCGCAAGACAGGTAGAACAAGGAAAACGGCCGGATATGCAGTCAATTGTGGAAGCTATTATGGAAGAGAGACAAAGCAGCCCAAGCAAACAGGATACTGTGGACGAAACGGCTTTGGCAATTGAGGAACAGGCCGAAGCGGGAAGAGATGCCGTAGTGTCGGCATTGTCGGCAGGTAATCCGGGGCATTTGGCGGGAATGGGACCGGAAATAGTCAGGCCGCTTGTCGAGTCTTTACATAGTCCGGACCTTTGTATTGCCGCTTGTGCCAGGCAAGTGTTAGTCGGTTTGACTGACGGCGGAGCGATAGACGCTTTTTGTCAATTATGGGCGGACAGCAGGGCGCAGGATTTGACGGATATTTTGTTGGAGGCAGGTTACTTGGCTGCTAGACCGGCGACAGTAAGATTGCTGACGGTGCTGAAGACAGGCGCGAATATTGGAATGATGGCTTTTGAGCCGGAAATGATTCCGGGACTCATTGCTGCAACCAGGGATAATGACCGGGATATTGCCTGGCGGGCCAGGCAAACATTGCTGTCCTTGACTGATTCGCACTCGATTGAAGCTTTGTGCGAGGAAGTGATTGCTTTTCCGGATAATGAACAACTCCAGACCTGGGTAGTTTCCGGGGGTTATGCTCCTGCTGAAGCCAACCGTGCTGCCATATTTTACTGTCTTACCGGGCAATGGGAAAAGTATTACCAGCTGGACTGGCAGGAAAACCGGCCGCTGCTGAGCGCAGGTTACCGGCTGGCATCCCCTGAGGAGCGCCAGCGTTTTCTCGAAGTGATCCGCCGGCAGGGACACAGCCGGTTACTGGTTGAATTGTTGCTCAGTTGTGGCAGTTTGGCTGAATACGAACAAATTACTGACGCTGACTGGGCGGCCATGCTTGATGTACTAATCAGCAAACAGCAGTGGACCGAAATTTACCGGATGCTGTTTCGTGCTCCGGTAGAGTGGGCGGCGGAAATGGCACTCACTCTGCAGAAGGCCTGCTGGCGGCCGCCGGACTGGGAGCAGGACATCTGGCGGGAAATTCTGGAACTTTGTCCCGCTAAGGGGAAAGATATGATGGCACCTGACGGCAGAGAATTCGGCCGTCTTGTAGTAGATGACTATAAAGCAAAGATCCTTTGCCTGGCATTTCACCCCAATGGCGGGATAATCGCCGGCGGCGCCAGTGACGGGCGGGTACGATTATGGAAAATAGGCACCGAGTGGCCTTGGCGTGTTGTAGATATCCATGACGAAGCGGTAAGTTCCCTGGCCTTTTCTCCTGATGGCAGGCAGCTTATCACCGCCGGGAGGGAAGGCAAGGTTCACATCTGGAACATGCCTGATGTGAGATGGCAGGCAACGGTAAAAGGCCAGCCGGGAATAGTAGATGCCATAGCGGCTGGCAGGGACGGGCAAATTCTGGCTTGCGCCCGGGGAGCCAACCCGGTGACACGGTTATGGCAATGGGATGGTATGTCGATGATTAACCGCAGCCAGTTTCCTGCCAGTCTGTTTGGTGTTACTGCTGTTGACTGCGGCCGGCAGCAATTGATTAGTGGGG
>JAEYSJ010000001.1 GCA_023434855.1 Bacillota bacterium
TTCCAAGGGATATAGCCACCAGGGCAATTTTTAAAGTTTGTACCGAAATGAAGCTTGGCATTAATGGCGAAAATATGGTTTATCTTGATTTGTCTCATATTGATGCCGATTATTTGAATAAAAAACTTGGTGGAATTCTGGAGATTTATGAAAAATTTGTTGGTGATGATCCGCGAAAGGTTCCCATGAAAATCTTCCCTGCACCTCACTATACAATGGGAGGCATTTGGAGCGACATTAATCATGCCACCAATATTCCCGGATTATTTTCCGCTGGAGAGTGTGATTACCAATATCATGGAGCAAACCGGCTTGGAGCGAATTCACTGTTATCAGCCATTTATTCCGGCTCACTGGCCGGGCCAAGTGCTATAAATTACGTCAAAGGGCAAAAAGATACCAAGCTTAGTGAGAAAGAACTGCAAGCAGCAAAACAGAAACAGCTTGATCGCTATGAAACGTTGCTGGCTATGGACGGCACGGAAAACCCGTTCCAGCTTCATAAGGAACTAGGCGATCTAATGCTGGAGAATGTTACCATTGTTCGCATAAATGAAAAACTAAAACAAACAGATGAAAAACTGCAGGAATTGTTAGTACGCTGGAAAAACGTTGGTTTACCGGACAAAAGCCGTTGGTGCAACCAGAGTTTGGTGTTTACCAGACAGTTGCGTGACATGATTGAACTGGCCAGAGTAATTACGCTGGGGGCCTTGAACCGCAATGAAAGCCGTGGCGCACATTACAAACCGGAATATCCTGAACGTGATGATGAAAACTGGCTGAAAACAACCAAGGCTCTTTATACTCCCGACGGACCGCAGTTTAGTTATGAAGAGGTTGATATCTCATTAATGAAACCGCGTCCCCGCCGTTATGATGTTTAAGGCCTAATAGGAGGGTAATAAATTAATTATGAAAAGTATTCATTTAATAATACAGCGACAAGTAACAGGTAACAGTAAGCCTTATGTTGAAGAATTTGTTGTCCCTTACCGTCCTAGTATGAATGTCGTATCAGCACTTATGGAGATACAAAAAAATCCCGTTACCAAAGACGGCAAAAAGACTACCCCCATAGTCTGGGAATGCAACTGTCTCGAAGAAGTATGCGGTTCTTGCATGATGGTTATTAACGGTAAAGCGCGGCAGGCGTGTTCTGCGCTAATAGATCATTTGCCGCAACCCATCAGACTGGCGCCGTCCAATAAGTTTCCGGTAGTCCGTGATTTGATGGTGGACCGCAGCGTTATGTTTAATAATCTGAAAAAAGTTAAAGCTTGGGTTGAAATTGACGGTTCTTATGATTTAGGACCAGGTCCGCGCATTCCGCAAAAAATACAAGAAGAGGCCTATGATTTATCCCGTTGTATGACATGCGGCTGTTGTATGCACTCCTGTCCGAATTTCAACAGTAAATCTGATTTCATCGGTCCCGCGCCAATGGCTCAGGCTCACCTGTTTAATTTGCATCCAACAGGGGCTATGAATAAGGATGAGCGTTTGGAAGCCCTTATGCAAAAAGGCGGAATTGCCAGCTGCGGCAACAGTCAAAATTGCGTCCGGGCTTGTCCGAAAGAAATACCCTTAACAACAACTTTTGCTAAGCTTAATAAAGATGTAAACGGTCTGGCTTTTAAGCAATTGTTTAATAAATAAAATGGATACCTTACGTTGACAGAGATACGTGTTCATGATACGATTATTATCTGATAAGTTCAGTGCGCATATTTGGTAAGATATACATTCTATAAGCATCTTGACATATATGAATGTTGTATAGTATAATATATCTTGTGGTTAACGGGGCGTGGCTCAGTTTGGTAGAGTACCTGGCTTGGGACCAGGGGGTCGCAGGTTCGAATCCTGCCGCTCCGACCATCATATTGCGGGTGTAGCTCAATGGTAGAGCACTAGCCTTCCAAGCTAGCTACGAGGGTTCGATTCCCTTCACCCGCTCCATTTTATTTAAAAACAAAAGTTTGCGCCTGTAGCTCAGAGGATAGAGCAACCGCCTTCTAAGCGGTTGGTCGTACGTTCGATTCGTACCAGGCGCGCCATAGAAATTAAGGCTTCCAGGGTTCTGGAGGCTTTTTATTATGTTAAGCTAGTGTTTATTTCAAAAAAGGGCGCAAATGAAAACCAAAAATGGCTTAATTGTTTAAAAGACACATAGAGCGTCTTATTTCTTATGGTTTCATAAATGGGGGTAGAGAGTCGGATGGTAGGAGTAATGATGTATAAAAGACGAGCTTCAAAAAAGCTCGTCTTGAGTTAGCTGTTGGTGTTTAAATTGTGAAATATGTTTATTAAATTTATTTTTACACAAATTGTTATTATATATTTTATAAAATTTCACCAAAGAATAATATACTAAGTTATGCCGGTAAATGAACTTTGTAATATAATTACTTCTACCTAAACTTGCTTTTATACTATCAAATACGCTTTTATCACGAAGCCCATTCAAGCAATAATGGCATGATAACAATTTCTCTTTACAGTTTATATATTCCTGTATTTTTAAAAAAAGATTTGATTCAGCTAACGAAACTCCGTCATTAACTTTAAAATCAGATGGTGTTGAGGTATTTCTATATTCAAGAAATTGCTTGGTTGAAATAGGACGAAAACATTTATAATAATATCCATTATATAAGAAGTGGCCATTTTTATGTCGCTCACATTTATTAAAGTTATTTTGTGCAATATCATTAGAAAGTAGATTGGTTTCTGTATTTTCAAAATGACTATAGTAATTAATTCTATATACATACTTAAGTGCCTCTGATTTTTCTTTTAGGAATATCTCTAAAAACTCTTCTTTTATTCCGACGTCAGGATAAAGTGAAACTTTGATTTCATCGATCAGTTCAAAAAAGGCATCGTTCATTTTCGCTAATAATAAACCATTAGTCACAACACTATAAATATCAGCAATTTTAGATTGTTTTGCATAAGAGATATAATCGCTTATTTGCTTATTAAGCAATGGTTCACCGCCTAAAAAGATTAATCTTGTTATATGTAAAATATCTTTTATCGCGTTTATATCTGCTTTATATTGTTCAAATTCATAAAACCGAGGTTTAAGAAAGGGGGAATGGTGCGTACATCCTTTGCATTTTAGATTGCAATGTTCTGTTAGAGGAATCTCTAGCCAAGGGATAACAATTTTTTTCATAATTTTACTCCTTTTGTAAAAATATGTATTTAGATTATTATACATTAATAATATGTAATAATTTGTAGAAAGAGAGCAAGTAATAAAAAACAGACGCGATTGGCGTCTATTTTTTATGGGTATCAACTTTCCCCCGGGTGATAGCTGCGTGGTATTAGCCTAAAAGAAGTTCATTAAAGTATACTTAATGAAACGAACTCGGAGGTTGGAATAAAAAGCATAGTATAGCACAATTTTACTTAATATGGTAGGATTTTGATGAAATATGTTGAAGTAAATCATATCAAAGCCAGCGGAGGATATGATGGAGAAACTTTACGAATATTTAGAAGAAAACAAACTGAATGATGCGCCTTCGGTGTACGAATATTTACCTCAGCTTAACAATAAAAAACTTAACGAGATTATCGAGGGAATTATAGTCCGTATTCGACCCTTCCAATACAAAGACCGAGAAAAGTCGCTATTCTCATTTAGTGCAAATTCAACCTTGGCAGGCATGCCTTTTCCTTGTGAACATACTGACTGTAGGCTAGGAAATGTTGACCAACTTGCTCGTTTTGCGGCGCTTTATAGCGACCGAGTAATTATTCCATCGCCATTTGACTATTATATAACGAGTGACTCGATTAGCATCGACCGTTTAATAGGGGATATATTGATTTTAAATCACCTGCGACCACTCGTTGAGCAAGGTATTATCGGTTTCTCGACAAATCTATTTACTATATGTAAAGATTGTTTGAAGGATTTTACCCGCCGTGAAGAAGAATTTAGTTCGAATCTTGCTATAATTGAACAGGTACTAGAGGAGGAGTATTTAAATAATCTTCAAGGACTGCTTGTATGGGAAGGCAAGCCTGTCATATATTTAAAGGGGCCAGAATCATACGGATTTCATGAGAGCATGGTGTTTTCATTTAGACACTATATCCCGGAGCAAATTTCAGCGGTGGATTGTCAACAGCAAACTAGACAGATTTGTTAAGGGCCTTGTATTGACGTGGGC
>JAEYSJ010000142.1 GCA_023434855.1 Bacillota bacterium
CCGGTATGGGATAGCCGTCCTGAAACATTCTGGCGAGCATGCCCCCTTTGCCGCCGGCAAACGACAGGCTTGATTTATCTAGCTCCGCAAAAGACAGTACATGTTGATTCACGATGGTACTCCTTTCGAATAAGTCTGCTGACAGTTCCCATACTCATTCATGCAGATTATTATCCCTTCCATGATCATTAGTAGGCACTTTAATGAGGAGGTCCTTTCCCAAGGCAATACAACGGGAGAACAAGACCTATCTCAAGGAAATAACGTCAGATTGCTTTCTCCTAGCATTTTTCGTTTGCGGGACAATGATCCTTTCTTTCTGTCCCTCTAGGAGGATACGCTTCTCTTACGTATACAATAATTTTCGGCAAGACGGTCTTGCGGCCACCGAATTACCTCTGCGGTTGCGAAGAAAGATAATATTTTTTCCCGTAAGGTTCCAAAACAAATTTGTTACGAAGATTAATCAGGTTTTGGCCGAATTTCGCTTCCAATTCCTTACCGAAGATATCCATGATTTCCATGATATATATATCGTGAATGATGACTTCGGTAATCGGCATAACCAGGCCGGGATGTGCCGTCCAAGCGGCACGGCTTTCTTGGTCCAGAGAAACAATGCCAGCCACGATTTCCCGGTCATCTACGCTGGACACAAGCCACCTTCCACCATATTCGTTTGTGATCTCCTTCGGCATGTGGTGATGATAGATAGTTGCAAAATTGAAATTAAGTTCTCCGTAGGCCACTATTAAAATCTTTATACCTCTGTGCGCTGCTTGTTCCAACTCATTCCTGAGTTCCATTGCGTCCTCGCTCCATACTTCCAGCAGCACACGATGATTCGCTCCCTTAATTTCTTGCTTTACGCGGGCCATGATAGCTTCATGCCCTGAAATGTTCCAAATATTTTCACGATTTTGTGACGTAACTGCAAATTTCTTCAATGCATTTTGTGCGGTCTGATACGTCTTTTCCGCATCACGCTTTCTCTGGGCAATCAGTTCTTCAGGTGATAAAGGTAAATACTGTGGGGTATTTTCCTGACTCACTAAGATATCTCCACGCGCAACCATCCCGTTAAGCACTTCGTAGATTTTCGATCGTGGCACTCCGGAATTGAGCGAAATTGCATAACCTGACAAAGGGAATTTTTCTAACAGTGCTAAATATGCTTTGGCCTCGTACTCGGTAAAATTCAATTCCTGAAGAATCGCTATAATATCAGTCTTCATCCCAATCTTTTTCCTCCTTGAAGTTTTTTGCTTTTAGCCGCCCCGGCCTTGACAGCAAAGAAAAAATTTCTTATTATTAATAATAGCTACCCAGGTAGCTACTAGTATAAAACAGATATGGAGAAGATGCAATATGGGTCAAGTTGGTAAATACTATGCTGCCTCAATATTAGCTTTATTTATATGGAGCACCTCCTTTATAGCAACGAAAATTGCTTACACCACATTTCCGCCTTTAACTTTAGGGGCTTTGAGATTTATAGTTGCTGCAATCGTCTTGGGTATTGCCTTGCTTATTAAACAAGAATTCGTGAAACCCTCTTTCGGAGACCTCGCCATCATGTCACTCAGCGGCGCACTGGGGATTACTTTGTATTTCGCAATGCAAAATATTGGTATAAGCTTGACGACCGCTTCGAGTGCAGCTATGATTGTAGCCTGTTATCCAGCCGTGACAACCCTGTTAGAATTAATTATATATAAAGTAACGCCATCTGCCTTTAAGGTTCTCGGAATCTTTATCGCAATGGCGGGAGTTTTTATCTTAACTTTTACAGATTCAGCAATAGATAACAGCGGCGGCATAAATCAGCCTGCCGGGAATTTAATATTGATTGCGACCGGTTTTGTATGGGCGTTTTATAATTTCACGACCGAGAAAATCGTCAATAAGTATCCTGCCATTACAGTATCATTTTATCAAACAATCGCCGGAACGATTCTCTTTCTTCCATTTACTTTAATAGAAAGACACGAATGGATTTCACCAACCCTGACATCCTCCTCAGCATTGCTTTATCTCGGTGTGTTCTGCTCTGTGATAGCGTTCATGTTCTACAACTTCGGTCTAAGAAAGCTTCCGTCCAGTACATCAGTGACAATGATGAATCTTGTACCAATATTCGGCGTCATCCTCTCTGTGTTAATCCTGCATGAAACGGTTACTTTACAGCAATTGGCAGGTGGCATTATTGTAATTACCGGCGTTCTACTTAGTGTTAAACAGTCGATTTCCAGAGTAACTGAAGGATAATTAAAATATAAAAAAGAGTTTGACAAATGACATCATCGAAACTACCAGAAACACCACATTCACAGGAGCACTATGTAAAAAGGAAAGTATGAAAAGAACTCTGTTGCTATATTGCCAACAGAGTTCTCATTTTTTCTTAATTACTGTTAAGTTAAATACCTCAACTCTAAGTGTAATACCTGTTACAACTGCTTTCGATGACGCCAGAATCCCCATTTAAGCGCTTCTACTAATATTTTGGGTCAGGTTTTTCGTAATTATCTTGGACTTCTTTGGCATTTTTTATTGCAAAATCAATTACTAAATTAAACGGAGAATACGCTTCTTTGAGGCCCTTTTGTCAAATCGACAGACAGACCGGGAATACTCTTCACTTCGTAGTATATAATCATCTCCCAAAAAGTTATCGAGTCATTAATACTTGTCATTTTAATAGAGCCACTTCCCGTAGGACGGCATCATCCCGGTAAATGTCATGGATAACAACAAAACGAGGGCACTGTTCTCTTGTTATATCCAGAAAGTTTAGCGTTGCTTTGCTAATGGTGGTTGGGATATGTGCATTATATCAGCGGCTTTGCTAAAACTTTTCTAACAGGCGACTTCAACAAAATATTTTAAATGGTTTATATCCGTATAATTTTCCTCCACTTTTAAACGTTATTTCTAAAGTATCCCTAATTTCATTATAAGCAAAGCATCAAATTGTATCATCAATCATTCTTAATTAATCCTATCGATAAATTATTAATTATACGATTTAAATCTGCCAGGATACTTCCGATTTCCAATGCTTTCTCAACATTTGTTATATTTTTAAGATTTGTTAGACATATTGAAATTTTATAGTGTGTATCTTCGATAGTCGATAATAGTGTATTCGTTATACTTTCTTGGGAAAATGCTATTATATTACCAAAAATTTCAATACAGTTTGCAGTAGCTTCCATAGCCTCCACCAAATCCTCTATTGGTTCCATAGTATTCCCTAAATCAACTAATCCTTTGGCAATTCCTCTAATTTCTATTGTAATACATTCAAGCTTACTCTTTCCAAACATTAGATGATTTATTTTCTTCTTTCGAGTAAGAAAAAAAGGACTATATTTTAAACTTTCATTCGTGGATTTTAAAACGCTAAATATTTTTTCTGATTTCTCTGTCAATTTCCTGGCTTCAATTAATCCTTCAGTTAAAGAACCTTTTAATTTGTATAACTTGCTCAAATTTTTAAGTGTTGTGGCTAATTCTGAAGTTAACTCATAAATATGTTTTTGTACAATAGGGATTTCATTGGATGGTACAATAAATGCATTAATTACTATAGCAACTACAGAACCCAAAATTGTTTCAAAAATACGACTCATCGCATAACTATTCTCATGACCTACCGAAAGTACTAGCAAAGAACTAACCCCAACTTGAGATATGATTTGGGAATTTAATTTTAAAGCGGTTGCCAATGCCGTTCCTACCAAAATAACTGCAAAAATTGATAAACTATTAAGATTCATCCAATGTTCTATTAACATGCTAACCATTACACCTAATATAACACCAACAACACGATTAATAGCTCTTTGTATTGAATCCGATACAGTTATTTGACTTACTAAAATTGCCGCCAATGGTGCGAAATAGGGATATTGATTTTGAGTTAGGTTTGTCGCTAATGCCCAAGCTATTCCTGCTCCTAAAGCAGTTTTAACTACTTGAATATTTAATCCCATCTTTTTTATAAAACATAGATTAGAAAACACTAATATAATTCAACTCCTATGATTGCAGAAAAATTTTATTTTCTACTCGCCATATTTATACCTTTATCTTTAGGCAATAGCTTTAACGTAAAACTACGAAAAAAGTAATTTTAATAATATTATAAAACTGTTCATAAGTATAAGGCAATATAAGAAGCCAGGATGACACTTATCATTCCGGTTAGAACATTGCTAGCGTAGAAATCGCCCCTTCCACTATAAAAGGGACACGGGGACAGGTTTATTGTCCCGTTTATACTCTAATTGAGTATACCTTTTGACCTTGCGATTCTCCTGACTATTACTTATCTCTGCACATTTCCTCGAGGGACAATGTGCCTATCCCCTCGAAATGTACTCTCGACAAATTTAACACCTATGAAGAGTTGGAAGCAGCAGTTATAGAGTACATAGATTATTACAATAACCATCGAATCAGAAAAAGCTAAACTGTATGACACCTTTGGAATACTGGAAACCTGTGTTCAGTAGCATAAAAAATGACACCAACCAGCAATAATTGATTGGTGTCAGAAATTTTTATTTTTTCTACTGTCTACTTGACAGGGGAGCACTTCAGTCTCGCGGGTTCTTAAATTTTCCGGACTTGCATGGTGGAGGCGATCCGCGACCTTGCAAATCCGCCCTATTAGTCTACCTGCAACTTACTGCAAAGAATTCAACTCTGTCCTTGCTTCCTCTAAATTCGGCTGAAGAGATAACGCCTTAATAAAGTCACTTTTTGCTTCTTCAAGCATGCCTTTTGCCTTGTAGGCTCTACCACGAACAATATAAGTCCATGACCAAGATTCAGCCTCAATATCCTTTGTACAATCTGCAATTGCCTTATCATAGTCGCCCATTTCAAAATAAGTTACCCCTGTATAGTGATATAAATTCTTAATAAAACTCGGATCATATTTAGGAATAGCTCTATAAGCCTCAAGTGCCTCATCAAAATAGCCGTGGGCACGCAATATTTCACCTGTGCTCATTAATAAATTACTTATATCGGCCCAATTGGCAGTTGCATTTTCGGATAATAGCTTCAATGCCTGATCTAGGTCAGTTTTGACTAAGTAAAAATCTTTCGACATTCTATTGCCTATTATTGCCCTTTCGTAATAAGCAGATCCGTTCCGAGGATCTAGTTCTATTATTTTATTACAATTCTCCCACAAC
>JAEYSJ010000052.1 GCA_023434855.1 Bacillota bacterium
CCGTAACCCATACCAGGCAGGCAGCCTTGGAGGATTTAGTGGCTTGGGGCCGCCGGGCCCTGCATGTTATGCTGGCCCATGGCACCACCACCTGTGAAATAAAAAGTGGTTATGGCCTTAATGTGGCCGATGAAATCAAATCACTTCTCGCTATCCAAGAACTAAAACAAGCTCAGCCGGTAGATCTTGTCGCCACCTTTATGGGGGCTCATGCCGTACCGGCCGATTATCAGGACCGTAAAGCCGACTATGTCCGGTTGGTGTGCCGGGAAATGATTCCGCAAGTGGCCGACAGCAAACTGGCGGTCTTTTGTGATGTTTTTTGCGAAAACAGCGTTTTCAATCCACAGGAATCCCGGGAAATCCTCGAATGCGGCCAAAGCTACGGACTGCTGCCCAAGATCCATGCCGACGAAATTACCGATACCGGCGGTGCCTGTCTGGCTGCGGAAATAGGAGCGGTTTCAGCCGAGCATCTGATCCATGCCGGTGACGCCGGCCTGGCGGCTATGGCGAAAAGCAGCACCATCGCGGTACTTCTTCCCGGGACATCCTTTTATCTCGGGGAAAGCTTTGCCAAGGCCAAGACGATGATTGAACTTGGTATACCGGTGGCGGTGGCTACCGATTTTAACCCTGGCTCATGTCCCACCGAATCCTTGCAGCTGCCCATGAATATGGCCTGTCTGAAATATAAGCTTACTCCGGAAGAGGCGCTCACTGCCGTGACTCTCAATGCAGCCGCAGCGCTCAACCGGGCCGGGGATATCGGCAGCATCGAAATTGGAAAACAGGCCGACCTGGTAATATGGGAGGCTGCTGATCTCGAATTTATCTTTTATCACTGGGGTATCAATCTGGTACGGACCGTTATAAAAAAAGGCGAAAAAGTAATTTAGCTCCAAAGTCTATAGGCAATATCTTTACAGTGGAAGGGCGTGAATTATATGCTTGTCAATCTCACCATTAGCGAATTCCTTAGTGAAACGGCATCAGTTTCCCCTGCTCCGGGAGGCGGCAGTGTGGCCGCTTTGGCAGGTGCGCTGGGGGCCGCTTTGTCTTCGATGGTATGCAAACTGTCAACAAGTAAGGATTCCGAGGCAACTACAGCGCAAATACAGACAATAGCCCGGACGTCGCAGGAATTGATGTCTAGTTTACAAACCGGTATTGACAAAGATACGGAAGCCTTCAATAATGTTATGGCTGCATTTAAACTTCCTAAAGCCAACGCTGCAGAACAACAGGCAAGATCAACGGCAATTCAACAGGCGATGAAACAAGCCGCCGATGAACCATGGCGGACGGCGGTCAGTTGTTTAGCGGTCATGAAGGCAGCAGCCGACATACTGAAGACAGGCAACAAAAATGCCGCCAGCGACGCAGCGGTTTCAGGATTTATGGCCTATGCGGCTCTGAACGGCGCTGTTTATAATGTAAAGATCAACCTGAAATCCATAAAAGATGTTGAATATGTAGAAAAGATGAAATGCCAGAGTAGCAGCCTCTTAATTGAAGCAGAACAAATACTTTCGGATTTTCGGCTGCTGGCAAATGAAATAATTGGCTAACTTTATGACAAGAAGGGCAGTTCACAGTGAACTGCCCTTAATTTTTTTAGCTGCACAAATATTGAACAAAGTAATAGTTGAATCTCTCCAGTTCATCGTAGAATACTCCGTGCCCGCTGCATTCAAAGG
Source organism: Bacillota bacterium (assembly GCA_023434855.1). The sequence continues at coordinate 1,701 of JAEYSJ010000052.1, forward strand.
GGAACAATTCGGAGCATTTTATCCGGTGATAGGTTTCCACTGCGGAAGGGAAGGGAACAATTTTGTCATGTACACCATGAAATATGCCTGTCGGTATCTGGATCTTCTGTAAATCTTTCCGTAAATCCTCATCACGCAGGGAGACAGCACACATGGCAGTGGCGTGCGCGGATGCTTCCAGGCTAAGACTACTTAGCCAATTCTTAAACTCGTAACTTACATCATGTACAAAAAATTTATCACCAAAGTCACTGACCATTTTGGGACGGTCGGTATAAGTATCAAATATTATTTTATTAACCTCTTCCACCGGGAGGCCGAAAGGATAATTCGGGCGTTGGGTAAAAACAGGTGAAGCTGCCGCTAATAGCGCGAGCTTAGATACTTTGTGGCCGGAATGCCGGCCCATATACCTTATGGCGATAGCTCCCCCTATGGAAAACCCTACAAGTATTAGATTATCAATGCCAAGGGAATCAATAACTATACGGACATCATCCGCCAGTCTGTTGTAAGAATATCCTTCCCACGGGTGATCGGATTTGCCAAAGCCCCGTAAATCCATACCGATACATCTGAAGCCATACTTCGGTAGCTCGGTGAACTGGTATTCAAACATCTTATGGTTTACCGGCCAGCCATGAATAAATAAAACAGGTTTTCCAGTGCCGGGAGCTGAATCATCTACGAAGATCCTTACCCCTTTTTCCACCTCAATATAAGGCACTATATTTCACCTCACTTTCAAACAGTTCTGATATAATGTATTCGAATAGATGTAAAATGGATACAAAGCAATGCTATATGTGTAGTTCAGGTATAGGTAAAAGAACAGATACTGTATGAAAAGTTCGGCGACATATCAGCAGAATATGCTATAATTTTACTATAGTGGTTTAATGAAGTTTTTTACATCGCTACGAGATGCTACCAGTGAGACTATATATTTGCCGAAAAATCAAGCATGGGGGCGGAAATCGCCAAATGAAAAAATTGATTATTGCAGAAAAACCATCTGTAGCAAGAAATATTGCTGATGCAATAAATGCGAAAATTAGGAAAGATGGTTTTATTGAAGGAAATGAATATGTAATAACATGGGCGTTTGGGCATTTGCTACAGTTATATGATTTAAAAGATTATGATCAAGAACTTAAAGGCTGGAAATCGGATTATTTTCCCTATATACCAGGTGAATTTAAATATAAAATTAAAACTGCTGATAGAAATAAGGACGAAATTGATGCTGGCGCAAAAAAACAAGTTGATACTATTAACAATTTAATTGCGCGCGAAGATATAGAAGGGATTATTGCGGCAACAGATGATGATCGGGAAGGACAAATTATTTTTGATGAAATTGCTTTGTATTTAGATGTAAAAAAGCCCATAGAACGATTATTGTTAAATGAATGGACAAATGATGAAGTGAAAAAAGGGTTGCAAAACTTGCGATCAAATAGTGAAATGAGTTCGTTACAAGACGCTGGATTTGGGCGACAATTGGCAGATTGGCTAATTGGCATTAATCTTACATCTGTTGCTACTGTAAAATATCGTGCTGATGAATCAATAAAAGTTTTAAATATTGGACGGGTTTTATTGCCAACATTAAAGATTATCTATGATCGGGATCAAGAAATTGAAGCTTTTCAAGAATCCAGTTATTACAAACTGATTGCAGAATTTAAAACTCAGGAAGATGCCATATTTGAAAGTACCTATTATGAGAATGAACTTGAGAAATTTGAAACAAAAGATAAATTAGCTAAAATTGCCGAAGAATTAGTTGGAAAGGAAGCACATATTGTAAATAAAACCGTGGAACATAAAAAAGAGTATCCACCGTTATTATTTAACTTATCGAATTTACAAGGTTATATTACTAGTAAGTATAAAGGCTGGACCTCTGATAAAGTACTGAAAACGGCGCAGACCTTATATGAAAACAAGCTCATTACTTATCCTAGAACGGCGAGTTCAGTTTTAGATGAAAGTTTAATTGAAAAAGCTGAAAAAGTATTAAATGTTTATAAGAAAGGAGTTTTATATGAAAATGAGATAATTTTTCATACAGCTAAGCGTGTATTTGACAATAATAAAGTTGAAAGTCACTCGGCAATTATGCCTACCTATATGGTGCCGAAAACAATTACTCCTGATGAGAAAATTGTTTTTGAAGCAGTTGTCAACCGCTTTCTTGCGCAGTTTATGCCAGTGGCTGAATATGAAGAAACCGTATTAACCATTAAGGTAGATAGTAATAAAATTGATGGAGTATTTATTAGTAAAGGGAAAGTAGAATTACAGGATGGATGGAAGAAAATAGAGAATGTAACCTCGAAAGAAATTACTTTGCCCTATGTGGAAGAAAATGACCTCGTAATAGTACATAACAGCGAAGTTACCGAAGTTAAACGCAAAGCCCCTAAATATCACTCAGAAAAAACTTTGTTGCGAGAGATGGAAACATGTGGGCGTAAATATAAAGACGAAGATTCCGAAGAGATGATGCTTGCAATATTAAGTGGATTTAGTATTGGAACACCGGCAACCAGGGCAGAAACTATAAAAAAATTAAAAGATATCGGGTATATAAAAGTACGTGGGAAAAGCTTAGTTTGTACAGAATTAGGTAGAATGATGGTCGAAAAGTTTCCTGTAAAAGAGTTATTTGATCTGGAGTATACAGGGAAACTGGAGAAAACACTATCCGATATCGAAAAGAAAAAGTACAGCAAATCAGATTTTATAAATATGATGATTGAATTTGTTATAAAATCTGTTAATGATGTCAAATGCACAGCTGCTTTTGGGGCGCATGACATTATTCCGGAAGATGTAGAGATATTGGGTTTGTGTCCGGAATGCGGCAGCCCAGTAGTAGAATCTACAAAAGGATTTGGCTGTAGTAATTGGAAAAATGGCTGTAAGTTTACTATCTGGAAAGACGATAAGTATATTTCTTCCTTTGATAGAAAAGTATCAACCGACATGGTTAAGCTATTACTGAAAAATGGACGAGTGGGGTTTCGTGGCTTAAAAAGCAAAAAAGGTAACAAATTTGCTGCATATTTTTATTATTGCAAAGATGAAAATACAGGACGATACAATTGGAAAATGGAGTTTATTGACTGAAAAGATGGGATTTTTCTCCGATTTTTATAAACCTCTAAGTTGGTGACAAATACAATTTTGAGGTGCTTTTTAAAATAAGAAGAAGGCGGGAAGGCAATGCCTTCCCGCACCAGTACAGTGATATATATTGGCTTGGAAATACTAATGTTCAGTATACTAATCACCTTTAGCGATCATTTTCTTTAATTCTGCAACTTCATGCTGCAATTGCCGGACTTGTGTTTTCAGATCCTCCATGCTAGTAGCAGCTTCAGTGCTTACCGGTTTTTTCGACGCGCCGCCAAACTTCCAGGTAAAACCGAGTCGGGCCATTGAGTCGCTGCCGTTCATGGCATAGCCGATATTCATTATTGCAGAATCATTAAAGTAGTAGTTGATACCCAGCGCGGTGGCTGAGG
>JAEYSJ010000242.1 GCA_023434855.1 Bacillota bacterium
CCAATTATTGTCTTTGGCCAGAGCGCTTGCTTGCCAGGTAAATATCCTGGTACTTGATGAAGCTACTTCCAGCATTGATAGTGAAACAGAGCTGTTGATTCAAAATGCTTTGGAAAATATAGCAAAAGAAAGAACAATGCTGGTAGTTGCTCACCGTTTATCAACAATCCGGCGGGCAGATAATATTGTGGTGTTGGAACACGGCCAGGTGGTTGAACAGGGTACACATTCTCAATTACTTGAATTGAAAAAAGTATATTGCCATTTATATAATAGTTAATATCAGTTAAGGAGGATTTTTCGGAATCTTTGTTGAATATTATTTGCTATAGAAAACTACTATAATTTTACTTGGGAGGTAGGCGAATGGAAAAACTATTTAGTGATCTTGAAGGCTTACGAATTGCGATGGAAATAGAAGCGCGTGGCCGCGAATTTTATCAAAAAGCTTATGACAAGGCTGGAAAACCGGAACATAAAGATTTGTTCATATTATTGAAAGATGAAGAGACACATCATCTTGAGACCTTTACCAATATGTTTAATAAAGTTAAAGAGAATAAGGAAGCCCATTCTGAAGAATATTTATTTGATCCAGAAACTTCACGTTATCTTACTGTGCTGGTTGAAGACCATATTTTTCCGAAAAAAGAAAAAGCCGCCGCTAAAATTGACGAACTGTTAACTATTGAAGCGATTTTGACTGCTGCCATCCAGGCAGAAAAAGATTCAATCTTGTTTTATGATGAACTGGCGATAAATTCTAAATTCCCGGATGCTAAAAAAATCTTTTTGGCTTTAAAAGCTGAAGAACAGGCACATGTTGTTAAATTACGCGAGATGCTTAATGCCTGGGCCTAAAAATTAAACCGTGGAAAGACCACGGTTCTCTTTTTTTTCAGGAAGCAATCTACATATTGCTTAATCAGAGATGTTATCATTCGCTGTTGGGCGGGGAGATGCTCAATCTCCAATAATGTAATTTGTTTAGTATGGCAAAAAAATTACTGAAGAGTATTGAAAAATTTAAGAAAATTTGTACAATAAGATTAGCAGGATATACAGGGGAGGAAATGTTGTGGCTAAAGCTGTGAAAAAACGTGCTTATCATAAGCAAGATATGGATAAGCTGAACCGTACAGCCTTAATAATCGGGGGAATAGCAGCTATCATTATTTTACTCTTAATGATTGGATCTTCTTTAGTTAAATGATCATTTTTTTTAAGCGCATAATTAGCGCTTTTTATTTTTTTTAATGAAAAATAAGCTTTTTAGCAGGATTTTCTTTTTCCTATAGCCAATATATAATTCCATTCTACTAATTCTAATTATTTATAAGGAGGACAAGTCATGGATGCTAAAACTGATCTTTTAGAAAAAGGTGCTATTTTACAACGTGATAAAGAGACTTATGCTGTTGTACCGCATATTCCCGGGGGAATCATCTTTGATCCCAATTTATTGCGTAGAATTGCTGATATAGCGGAAAAATATAATGCCAAAGTTTTAAAGCTTACTACGGCACAGAGAATTGCAATTGTTGGTATTAAAGAAGAGCAAATTGATAATATCTGGGCAGACCTGGACATGCAGCCGGGGGCAGCTGCCGGTTTGTGTGTGCGCAGTATTAAAATTTGTCCTGCAACTCATTTTTGCCGGGTTGCTCAACAAGATGCTGTAACTCTTGGTTTAGAGCTTGATAAGCGCTACCATGGCATGCAATTGCCTTCCAAATTTAAAATGTCCGTCAGCGGTTGTGCTAATTGCTGCACTGAACCGGCAACCAAAGACCTCGGTATCATGGGCACACCTAAAGGGTATACCATTTTTGTGGGCGGCAATGGGGGTGTAAAGGCTAAAGTTGGCACTGTTTTGGCACAAAATGTTGCTCCCGATGATGTGCTGCCATTGGTTGAAAAAATTATGTCATACTATAAAGAAAACGGGCAAAAGCATGAGCGTCTTGGCAAAGTGATGGATCGTTTAGGCTTCGATAAAGTTAAAAAGGATATATTGGGTGAATAATTATCTTTAGCTAAAAAACGTCCGGTTTTCTGGGCGTTTTTCTCTTGCTGCTCAAAATTTATAACTTTTCGGGCGACTGCAGACAGCCAGATATCTGCAGTTTAGCCGAAAAGTAACTTACCAGTATCAGAAAGTATAACTTTCCGGGTTTTTCTAAAATATTGGCTTTACCTTGTGGAGCCGGAAAGTAACTTACTTTCTTTCTGCTTTAAAACCTTACGGTTTTCCCCGATTCTTTGCAGTTCCGCAAACTGCGTTTTCTATACCGTATCAGAATTTATAACTTTTCGGGCGACTGCAGACAGCCAGATATCTGCAATTTAGCCGAAAAGTAACTTAAATTCTTCACAGTTCCGCAAACTGCGTTTTCTATACCGTATCACCGCATTTTCTTAGATTACCAAAAACGCTGGAAAAATTGCCAGTTTCGGGGTATACTGTCAGTAGATCATATTGCTGGGGGCGATTGATTATGGATAAAGAATGGGTAATTGATGTAATTGAAGAAATCGCCGGCTTTGGTAGAGATGACCGCGGAATAACCCGTTTAGCCTTTACTGAAGCTGACTCAAAGGCACGTCAATATGTTATTAACCTGATGAAAGAAATTGGTCTTACAGTACGTACAGATCAAATTGGCAACGTTATTGCACGATTAGAAGGAAAAGATGAACACGCCCCTGCGGTGATCACCGGATCACACCTGGATACAGTGCCTGAGGGCGGTAAATATGACGGGGTAGTTGGCGTAGTAGGCGGACTGGCAGCAATTAAACGCCTTAAAGCTCGTGGTGCCTTAACTCATCCTGTTGAGTTGTTAATTTTTGCGGGTGAAGAATCAAGCAGGTTTGGTTATGCAACAATCGGAAGTAAGGCGATGACCGGGGTCGCGAATATAAATGCTTTATCGAAAGCCAGAGATCATGAAGGTAATAAACTTATCCAAGTATTAGCAGACCAGGGATTTGATTTGAAACTTATTAATAATGCACTCAGGGATAAGAACGACATCAAGGCTTTTATTGAGCTGCATATTGAACAGGGAAAAATATTGGAGAGAGCAGGTTGCCCGATAGGTATTATTGAGGCAATTGCCGCTCCTACCAGGTGCAAAATAACAGTTGAAGGAATAGCTGCCCACTCCGGTACCACACCTATGGATGAGCGGCAGGATGCCCTGGTCAGTGCCGCAATGATCATTTTGGCAATACAGGAAATTGCTCTGGAGCAGTCTCATGATAACACTGTGGCGACTGTGGGAGCGTTAAAGGTACATCCGGATGCGATTAATGTTATTCCGGGTTTGGTTGAAATGTGGGTAGATATTCGTGGAATTAGTCATGAGAGTATTATTGAGTCTTTGCAGGAATTAAAAGATGCAGTCAGTACAATTGCTGATGCTCAGGATACGCCTGTGTCAATTGAGATATTGTCGGCAGAGAAACCCGTAATTATGAATTCGGGAATTGTTGAGATTATTGAAGATGTTTGCCATGAACACAGGGTTAACTATAAACGAATGAATAGCGGAGCAGGGCATGATGCCATGAATATGACCCGACTTACTCCAACTGGTATGATTTTCATTCCCTGCCACCAAGGTATAAGCCATAACCCTGACGAATATGCTTCACCGCAAGATATTATTGCCGGTATTGATATATTGACAGAAACACTTTATCGATTAGCAAAGTAGGTGCACTTGTTAATGAAAATTGATGTTTGTTTTTCGCCGCATGAATATCAAAATGATCTGTATAAGGATTATACCGTGGTTGTTATTGATGTATTACGTGCGACAACATGTATTGCTACTGCTTTTGCTAACGGTTGCCGCACAATACTTCCTGTAGAGACAATAGAAGAAGCTTTTAATAAAAAAGAGCAGCAATATCCTGAAGCTTTGCTGGCGGGTGAACGGCAAGGACTGTTGATCCCCGGATTTAACATGGGTAATTCACCGTCGGAATATAAGCGCGAGCTGATTAACGGTAAAACGATTATTATGACTACTACCAATGGTACGATAGCTTTGAAAAGAGCTGGTGAAGCTGGGCAAATTTATACCGCCGCCTTTGTTAATGCTATGGCTGTATGTCTTAAGCTAAAAGAGCGCCTGCGGAACACAGTTATATTATGTGCCGGAACTGAAGGACGGTTTTCTTTCGAAGATGCCTTGTGCGCCGGTCTACTTAGCGACAGGCTAAGTGATATAGCTGTCTTGGCTGATAAGGCTTTAGCTGTTCAAGCTATGTATAGAGGAGTACGTGCCAATTTAACTAATAAAGTTATGGCGTCAACCCATGCCCGATATTTAACACAAATAGGCTTTAGCGAAGATATTGACATGTGCCTTGAGCATGATTTGTATGCAGTGACTCCAATATTTGAAAATAGCATGATAAGAACATGAAGATTTTACGTTAACCCCGGCTTGCCAAACAGGCTCAAGCTGGGGTTATTGTTTTTTTGAACCACAGAGGACACAGAGGACACGGAGTGGAACGGCTCGATTACATCTCGCAGAAATGGGTTTGACACTGACTATAATAAAGTGAGATATATTGAGTGAAGAAGGTAGCAAGGAATATAAGTAATAATAAAATCCCTCTGTGCCCTCTGTGTCCTTTGTGGTTAAACCGTATCTCAAGGCCGCGTTAGCGGTTTTTTTAAGTGTTGGTAAAATTAGTGCGTTGCATTATGTTAACTTTATGGTACAATGTGATATGAGCTTAACGAGTACAACTTAGAAGGGAGAAGAATAAATGAAGAGATTAGCAGCCGTAACGTTAATAGCCATGATGGCTACCTTTTTTTCTCCGATTGTGCCAACAGCCCAGGCAGCATCTCTTGAGGATGCACTAAATCAAATGCTTGTACAGAATTCTTCCACTTCGGCACATATACAAGAATTGCTTAAACTCAAGCAAAATCTGGAACAGAATAAAAAGTCAGCTATAGTGGAAGATCTGGCAAGGCAAGTGCTATCACAGGCAGGAAACGCCAACATTCCTAATATTATTGCAAACGGCAATGCGGGTGATGCAGTAAAAGCTGCCGTACGCCAAGAAGTAGAAAAGCGTATTAATGATCGATTAGCACCATATCAGAAGGAATTGGGGATTCTTACCACACTTTTTGGGGGAAGCAATGCACTTAACCCTAATGTCGCCCGTGACAACAATTCATTAACCGGTGCCCCGCAAAATTATAAACGGGCATTGGATATGACTGCAACGGCCTATGGGCCAGGGCCATTGGATAATGGCAAGTGGAACAATCAAACGTTTATGGGAGGCATAGTACGCAAAGGAGTGGCAGCGGTTGATCCACGTGTTATTCCTATGGGTACTAAGTTATGGATTGAGGGTTATGGAGAAGCGATTGCGGAAGATCAGGGTAGTGCAATTAAAGGGAACAGAATAGATCTAGCCTTTAATTCTCGTCAGGAAGCGCTTGATTATGGCATTCAACATCCTAAAGTATATGTTTTGAATTAACAACCGGTAATATACCGGTTGTTTTTTTTCAAATTGCGCATGTCTGCAAACGAATAGTTTTTATTAATACTATCTTTTGAAATTCCCCCATATATTTTAAGAAAATGTATATTCAGGAGGGGGATGTGTGAATAATCTGTGGTTATTAAAAATTAAGCGTTCGCGTTTATTCTATAGTGTAGCTATATTGCTAATTATGAGTATTATTTTCGGTGTAGCAGGTTTTGAGTATATTGATGAGCAAGAATTAGCAGCTATAGATAATCAGCCGGTTACCGCTCCGGATGGCTCGGTAAGCATAATAATCAAAGTGCAGCAACGCGTGCTGGAAGTCTATAGCAATGGCCAATTATATAAAAAATACCGGGTTGCCGTAGGAAAAAGCGATACTCCAACACCGATTGGAGAATGGAACGTAGTCTGGAAAGCATATAACTGGGGAACAGGTTTTGGCACTCGCTGGATGGGCTTAAATGTACCCTGGGGTATTTATGGAATTCATGGCACCAACAAACCATGGTCAATCGGGCAATTCGCCAGTCATGGTTGTATTCGTATGCGCAATAAGGATGTAGAAGAATTGTTTGAATGGGTGCCTGTTGGTACTCCTGTTCGCATTGAAGGACGCAAAATAAAAGTTGAGCGCATTTTAAAATCTCAAATGCACGGCTCTGATGTTGCTTTGCTGCAAATGAAGTTGAAAGAATTAGGCCTTTTTGATACCCGGGCCGACGGAATTTTTGGCACTGTAACTGAATCAGCTGTAAAAACATTTCAGGCGGAACATGGATTTGAGATTAACGGTATTGTTGATAAACAGATGGCTGAATTATTAGGAATTTGAGCTTTGATTGTAGAATCAAGCTACCGTTTGTTTGTTGCCGTATTCAGCTATTGTACCTAATGACACAGTTGTACGTATTAGTTTTACTAAAAAAATCATAGGCGAACCGTTTTGTAGATTGTCTTCAGCGTTAATGTTGGTTTTTTCAATTTGGAATGGATTTTGCATTATTTTAATATATTCTGGTCTATAAAGCTACGGTAGAGTCTTATTTACTGAACTTAGTCAACAGAAGCCTGGTTAAAAAAGCGAGCATAAACGATCTGAAATTTCTTGGTGTCGGACTCTATTATAGAAGGAGGAAATTGAAAAATGAGAAATGCTAATTCTTTTGCTATATTGATTTTCATTGTAATTCTTGGTATTGGCGGAGCAATATCATTTAGCATGTTTGGATTTTCTACCAGTTTGGAAAGCGTATGGGTTGTAGTCGGTACGGTTGTCATTGCTTTCGTAGTTTCTTCCTCAATTCAAGTTGCAGACCAGTGGGAGAGAGTGGTAATATTGCGGTTTGGTAATTTTCATGCACTTAAAGGTCCAGGTCTGTTTTTCATTATCCCGGTTATTGATGCAACACCTTACTGGATTGACACCCGGGTGCTTACCGCTTCTTTCAATGCCGAGAAGACTCTTACCAAAGATACGGTGCCGGTAGATGTGGATGCAGTGCTGTTCTGGAAGGTTTTAGACCCAAAGAAAGCGGCTCTGGATGTAGCCGACTACAAAAGCGCAATAAGCTGGGCTTCCCAAACGGCTTTACGGGACGTTATTGGCAAGACTATGCTGTCCAATATGCTGGAAGGCAGGGAACAGATTAGTAAAGAACTTCAGAGGATCATCGATGAACGTACCGAACCATGGGGCATTAATGTTATTTCAGTGGAAATTAAAGATGTTAGGATTCCACCTGCTTTGGAAGATGCAATGTCGATGCAGGCCCAGGCGGAACGGGAACGGCAGGCACGGGTGATTCTGGGCGATTCTGAGCGGCAAGTTGCGGAGAAGTTTGGTGAAGCGGCTAAAACCTATGCAAATGATCCTATCGCTCTTCATTTGAGAGCAATGAATATGCTTTATGAGGGCTTGAAACAGAACGCCACAATTGTGATGGTGCCCAGCACGGCAATCGAAAGTATGCAATTAGGCGGCATGGCTGGGATAACGGCGCTGACTATGGGGATAGGTCAAGGTTCTGTTCAAAACGACAAGTCGATTCAATTGAAAGAAAAGAATAATTCTGCTACTACATAAATGCGGTACAAGCAGATAAAGGAATGGGGGGAAGAAATATGAAAAAAATTATTAATAACCCGGAACAAGTTGTTGAGGAAATGCTACAAGGCGCTGTTTTGGCTCATCCGCAATATCTTAAACGCGTTGAGGGTTTTAATGTCATGGTAAGGGCTCACAAGCCAGTTTCGAAGGTGGCTTTGGTCAGCGGGGGCGGCAGTGGGCATGAACCTACACATGGGGGATTTGTCGGCCGCGGTATGCTTGATGGCGCGGTCGCTGGTGCAGTATTTACTTCACCTACTCCCGACCAAGTACTTGAAGCCATTAAGGCTGTAGATACGGGTCAGGGAGTTTTGCTTGTCATTAAGAACTACACCGGTGATGTTTTAAACTTTGAAATGGCAGGCGAGCTGGCAGCGGCCGAAGGTATCCAGGTTGAACAAGTGATAGTCAATGATGATGTTGCTGTGGAAAACAGCACTTGGACAACCGGTCGCCGTGGTATTGCCGGAACAATATTTGTTCATAAAATTGCGGGAGCCAAGGCCGAAGCCGGTGGCAGCCTGACTGAAGTAAAACAGATTGCTGAAAAAGTTATTGCCAACGTTCGTTCCATGGGTATGGCACTGTCGCCTTGTACTATACCGGCGAATGGTAAGCCGAGTTTTACCCTGGGTGAAAATGAGATGGAGATCGGCATGGGTATTCATGGCGAGCCTGGCACTCACCGGGAAGCCATCCGCCCGGCAGATGAAATTGTGGCACATCTTGCCGATAAAATTTTAACTGACCTTGCGATATCAGCAGGCCAAGAAGTAGCGGTTATGGTTAATGGTTTAGGCGGAACACCGTTAATGGAACTTTATATCATTAACCGTAAGCTTGCTGAGATTCTCAGTGCCAAAGGGGCCAAAATCGTAAGAACCTATGTGGGAAATTACATGACATCGCTGGAAATGGCAGGTGCTTCAATTACTGTGCTGAAACTTGACGGTGCACTTAAGGAGCTGTTGTTTGCACCTGCCGACACACCGGCGTTCACCCAATATTAGCCGGAGGTGTGGTCATATGAGTGATAATCTGGTAGCGGCCATCGAGGCCGTAGGAGAAGCAATAATCCAGAATAAGGAATTATTGACAACACTTGATGCAGCTATTGGCGATGCTGATCATGGCATTAACATGAGCCGGGGTTTTGTGGCGGTTAAAACCAAGTTGCAGGATATTGCTCCAGATGCTGATCTAAGTACGGTATTAAAAATGGTAGCCATAACGCTTATGTCAACAGTTGGCGGAGCTTCCGGCCCGCTTTATGGCACTGCCTTTTTCCGGGCGGCAGCAGCTGTCCCGGGAAGGGAAAACATTGACAAAGACGTAGCCATCCGCATGTTTGATGCGGCGATAGCCGGCATAAAAGAACGCGGAAAGGCTATCCGTGGTGAAAAAACAATGCTTGATGCCCTGGAACCTGCCCGTGATGCTTTCGCTGCTGGAATACAGCAAAAATCATTGCTGGAAAGCCTTGATTTAGCTTGTGACGCGGCGAATAAAGGCGTTGATTTTACCAAGACAATTGTTGCCAGTAAAGGTCGGGCCAGCTATCTCGGTGAACGGAGTCTTGGCCACCAGGACCCGGGAGCCACATCTTCATATATAATGCTAAAGGCTTTGGCCGATTTTTGCCGGAAAAATAATCTGGGGGTAAATTAAGTGGTAGGAATAGTAATAGTATCTCATAGTCCAAAAGTCGCTGATGGGATTTACGAGATGGCAATACAAATGGCCAAGCCTGGACAAAAAATTATTGCTGCCGGAGGAACAGCAGAAGGTATTATCGGTACTGACGCTTTAAAAATCGGCGAGTCCATTAAGTTGGCCGATTCTGGCAGTGGTGTGCTGGTTATGGTGGATCTTGGCAGTGCGGTGTTAAGTACAGAAGCTGCATTGGAAATGCTGGAGGGAGAATTGCGGAACCGGGTGAAAATAGCCGATGCTCCAATTGTGGAAGGCTCAATTAGCGCAGCTGTCCAAGCTTCTCTGGGCAGTGCTTTGGCTGAGGTGCTTAGTGCTGCCGAGGCTGCACGGGAATTTCATAAAAGATAAGCCCGGGTGATTGAAAATAATTTTGGCGAAGGGTGATAATGCTGTGACTGAATATCTTAAGGGAATCGCAGTTGTAGCAGGAACTGCTGTCGGCAAAGTTAAGGTTATTTCTCAGGATACCCCCAGGAATCTGAGTGAATACAAGGCAGATAATTCTGAGGGTGAAGCTGCCAAATTTCTTGCTGCTTTGGATGAGGCAGGTGATCAATTGCGGGAAATAATCAAGAGCGTTCGAAAAAACGGCGAAGATAAGCTGGCCGATATCATGGGTGCCCACTTGGAAATGCTGGGTGACCCTGTGCTGAAAGAGGCGGTTTTACAAAAAATCGGAGAATCTGTGCCGGCTCCTCAGGCAACTTTGGCGGTTATCAAAGAATATTCGGCAATGTTTGGGGTACTTGAGGACAATTATTTGCGGGAACGGGCAGCTGACATCCTGGATATTGGCAATAGGATAGTCAGGATTCTGCTCAAGGTGGGTGATATTGAACTTGGTCATACACCGGTAATTTTATGCGCTCAAGAAATTGAACCCTCTGTGTTGGCGGGGATATCACAGGATGTTGTTCAAGGCTTGGTTCTCGGACAGAAGAGTACAGTCTCCCATGCCGTTATTATTGCCAAATCCAAGGGATTGGTCACCATTGTAGGCGTAGCGGATTTACAAAAGCTTAAAGATGGCACAGAGATAATACTGGACGGATATAGTGGTGAAATACTAATTTCGCCTGAACAGGCCGAATTGGACAAGTATCTGGATCGAGTAAGGAAAGAAACCGAACGGCTTGTCCGGGATCAGGAGAATGCCTCAGAACCGGCGGTAACTATTGATGGAACGAAAGTGCGGCTGGCGGCAAACATAAGTAGGCCTCAGGATATGGACCAAGCTTTGAAATACGGTTGTGAAGGCGTTGGATTGTACCGTACTGAGTTTTTATTCATGGGAAGGGATACCCCTCCCTCCGAAGAAGAGCAATTCCAGTATTATCGTCAGGTAGTGGAAAGCTGCGGCGAACATCTTTGCATTATTCGTACCATGGATATCGGCGGCGACAAGCCGCTGCCATATCTGAACATCGGCCAAGAGGACAACCCTTTTCTAGGCTGGCGGGCTATTCGCATTTCCCTCGAACGCAGCGATTTATTTATTGCTCAGTTAAAGGCTATCTTACGGGCCGGGGTTTATGGCAAAGTGGCAATTATGCTGCCAATGATTATCAGTGCCGGTGAAATTTCGCGCTCTAAGGATTACCTCAGCCGCGCAATCGCTGATTTAAACAGAGAACAAAAAAAATTTGCGCAGAACGTTCCTTTCGGTATAATGGTTGAAACTCCGGCAGCGGCAGTCATGGCGCCTTTTCTGGCCAAAGAGTCCGACTTCTTTAGCATTGGTACTAATGACCTTGTTCAATACACGCTGGCCGTGGACCGTGGTAATTCAAAAGTAAGTAATTTGTACAATTATTTTCACCCGGCAGTACTTCGTCTGATAGACGGTGTTATTCGTGCAGCTCACGAGAATGGCAAATGGGCGGCGATGTGCGGTGAAATGGCGGGCGACCCACATGCGGCAGCGTTGCTAATGGGAATGGGGATAGACGAGTTGAGCATGAATGCACCCTCTATCCCCAGAGTCAAAGAACAAATTCGCGGTATGACCATGACTTATGCGCAAGAGCTGTTGCAACATGTGCTGACCTTAAACGATGGCGGACAGATTCAGTCATATCTCACTGAGATGCTGGAGAGAAGTATCAAATGATGTATTGTTGAAAAGGATTAGGAGATGATTTGCTTGTATGATATTTGTATTGTCGGAGCCGGGGCAATCGGTATGAATATTGCCAGGGAATTAGCCAAATACAAGTTGCGTATCTGTGTTCTGGAAAAAGAAGATGATGTCAGCTGCGGTTGTTCCAAAGCCAACAGCGGCATTGTTCACGGCGGTTATTCGGACGAGCCGGGAACGTTGAAAGGCGAGTTGTGCGTCAAGGGGAACAGGATGTATGAGCAGTTGAATAAGGAATTAAATTTCGGATACCGCAAGACAGGGTCACTGGTATTAGCCTTTCAGGAGGAAGAAATTCCTAAACTAAAGGAACTTTATGAATACGGGATGGGGAATGGAGTTCAGGGTTTAAAGATTATTAACGGGGACCAAGCCAGGGAAATGGAGCCCTACTTAAGTAAAACTGTAAAAGCGGCATTATATTGTGAGAATGCAGGAGTAACATCACCTTATGAATTTGTGATTGCGCTAGCAGAAAATGCCGTGGCAAACCAAGTAGTTCTTAAACTTAATACCGAAGTGACTGCAATACAGCAGACAGAGGAGTATTTTAAACTTATCACCTCTAATGGTGAGGTAATGTCCAAATATGTGGTGAACGCTGCCGGAATTTACAGCGATAAAGTTGCCGGTATGGCTGGTATTGAGGATTACCGGATTACACCACGGCGCGGTCAATACGTTGTGTTGGATAAAGAGCAGAACCATCTTGTTAAGTCAGTTATCTTTCAGGTGCCAACGAAATTGGGAAAAGGGATTTTGGTGACCACTACTTATCATGGTAACCTGATGGTTGGTCCTAATGCCGAGGAGATAAATGATAAAGATGATGTCGGGACAGATGAAAAAACATTAGAATACATAGTACAAACTGCCCGTAAGTCGGTACCGGACTTTGATGTGCGAAAATCTTTGACTTCTTTTGCCGGTAATCGGCCTGTATCCAACTTAAAGGATTGGATCATTGAGGAGAGCAGGGTAAAAAAGTTTATCAATTTGGTAGGGATAGATTCACCGGGACTGACGTCATCGCCGGCGATCGCACTAAAAGTTGTCGACATTCTTCGCCAGTCGGGTTTGGCGATGGAAATAAATCCGGATTTTCAGCCTTATCGCAAGCCAATAATAAAGAAAAAAGATGCTGATTTTTACGGGAGCCTTGATTCACTTGATCCTGAGCACCACATCATCTGCCGTTGTGAGCAGGTTACCGAAGCTGAGATTATTGATTGTCTCCACCGCGAAATTCCGGTCCGGTCGCTGGCTGCCATAAACCGCCGCACCCGGACAGGAATGGGAAGCTGCCAAGGTGCCTTTTGCCAGCCGCGGGTCAGACAATTAGTGGCGCGTGAACTCAATATTCCAATTCAGGAAGTAAAGGAACGGGGTACAGCGTCTTCAACTTTGGCTCAGCGGGCGAAACGTAGTGAACTTATTAAATTGTAAGGAGTTTTAGCAGCTGATGCGAAAAAAACAATACATATAATGAGGAGGTTGGATTAGCGATGACAAATTTGTTAGGGGAATTTTTCGGCACAATGGTCTTGATTATTTTTGGCTGTGGTGTTGTCGCCAACGTCTTGTTGAAGTACTCCAAGGCTAATCAAGCCGGTTGGATGGTAATCGCTTCAGGGTGGGCATTTGGCGTAGTTCTGGGAGTCTTCGCGGCTGTTGCCGCCGGAGCGCCGCAAGCCGATCTTAATCCCGCTGTTACTTTGGCAAAGACAATGATTGGGGTATATACTGTTCCCCATGCGCTGGCCACCATGTTGGCCGAATTGACCGGCGCCTTTGCCGGTGCAGTGGTTGTTTGGCTGGCGTTTCTGCCGCACTGGGAAGTTACTGAGGATAAGGGAGCTAAACTTGGTATTTTTTGTACTGCGCCGGCCATCCGCAACTTTCCGGCAAACCTGTTGTGCGAAATTATCGGCACCGTCCTGCTGATTGTACTGATTTTTGCAATCTTTTCCAAGCAAGTTGGTGGCCTTGCGCCTGGTTTTGGACCTTACCTTGTCGGAGTTCTGGTGTGGGCTATTGGCTTAAGCCTCGGTGGTCCGACAGGTTATGCCATTAACCCGGCCCGTGACCTGGGACCGCGTATTGCCCACGCCCTATTGCCAATTGCCGGAAAAGGGGGATCAGACTGGGGTTATGCCTGGATTCCGGTTCTTGCGCCTTTGCTTGGCGGGGTGCTGGCATTCTTTATTGCCAAAAGTATTGGCTTGGTTTAAACTCATTGGTCGCGTAGAAAAAAGAACAAAGGGGTGGATGTGAATGACCAAGAAATATATTTTGGCTTTGGACCAGGGAACAACCAGTTCTCGGGCAATTATTTTTGATGAAACTTCTACTATTGTGGCGATTGCTCAAAAAGAATTTACCCAGATTTATCCAAATCCGGGCTGGGTAGAGCACAATGCTGAGGAAATCTGGAGTACGCAGATCGGGGTAGCCGCAGAAGTGGTGGCCAAAGCGGGGATCACCGCAGGTGATATTGCCGCAATTGGGATTACCAATCAACGGGAAACCACGGTTGTTTGGGATAAAAATACCGGCAAGCCTATATATAACGCAATAGTATGGCAATCCCGGCAGACCATAGAAATCTGCAATGAACTAAAGTCTAAAGGCTTGGAAACTATGTTTAAACATAAAACCGGCCTGGTAGTTGATGCTTATTTTTCCGGCACTAAAGTGAAATGGATCCTGGACAATGTTGAAGGGGCCCGTACTCGGGCTGAAAATGGCGACCTGCTGTTTGGAACTATCGATACCTGGCTGATCTGGAAGCTTACCGGCGGCAAGGTGCATGTAACCGACTATTCCAATGCTTCCCGGACGTTGATGTATAATATCCGTGAATTACAGTGGGATGAGGAAATCCTGAAAGTTCTCACTGTGCCTGCGTCTATGCTGCCAACCGTCCGTTCATCCAGTGCAGTATATGGGTATACTGATCCGTCGGTTTTCTTGGGCTCAAAAATTCCTATCGCCGGTGCGGCAGGTGACCAGCAAGCCGCATTGTTCGGTCAGACTTGTTTTAAGCCTGGTATGGCTAAAAACACTTATGGCACCGGTTGTTTCATGCTAATGAATACCGGTGATCAGCCAGTTGAATCTAAAAACGGTTTGCTAACAACCATTGCCTGGGGAATTGAAGATAAGGTGGAGTATGCTTTGGAAGGAAGCATATTTGTGGCAGGTGCCGCAATCCAGTGGCTGCGGGACGGGCTGAAACTTATTGAAACTGCCCCTGATTCTGAATATTTCGCAAAAAAAGTCAAGGATGCCGAGGGAGTTTATGTCGTTCCGGCGTTTGTTGGTCTCGGCGCACCATATTGGGATATGAAAGCTCGTGGCGCTATTCTGGGATTGACCCGCGGCACTACTAAAGCTCACCTTGTACGGGCAACTTTGGATTCGATGGCTTATCAGACAAAAGATGTATTAGGGGCGATGGAAGCCGATTCGGGGATAAGTCTGCAAGCACTGAAAGTCGATGGCGGAGCTGTTGCCAACAACCTGCTGATGCAGTTTCAGGCTGACCTGCTTGGCGTTCCGGTTGACCGTCCTCAGGTCATCGAAACTACTGCGTTGGGAGCCGCTTATCTTGCAGGTTTGGCTGTAGGGATATGGAACGACAAAGGGGCTTTGGTCAATAACTGGAAACTTGATACCCGGTTTAACGCCAACATGAGTGCAGAACAACGTGGCCGTCTTTACAACGGCTGGCAAAAGGCAGTAAAACGGGCAATGAACTGGGAAGATTAACAAGAAGTATTTGGAAAACCAAAATATGTCTGACAAATGCTGTCTAGCAGGAGACAGCATTTGTCTTATCAGGCTATTGAAGTCAGGTAACAAGGCTCAGGATTGAGCTGTTTGACCAATTGCCAGATTTGTAGTAAAATAATTCTATACGCCTAATCCGTTTATCGGTAGGGGAGAACCATTAGAAAAATAGGGGTGAATCTGCAGTTGCAGAAGGGCGTTTCTCTTTCCTTCTCTTGAGTCCTAACCCGACAGCTAATTCCCGAGGCGATACCTCTGAGTAGTTTTGTGAGTACGTAAAGTATAACTAACCTCAGAGGCGAATTAAGAGAGGTGATCTAACTGAAAAAGTGTTTCCTGTTAGCAGCATTGATTGCTTTTATGCTGCTCGTGAATGCCACTGCCTTTGCTATGCCAGGAGATAAGCCTTTAACTGTTGGCATGCGGGGCGATGAAGTGGCGGTACTTCAAAAGTTGCTTGCCGATACCGGGTTTTATTTTGGTGAAATAGACGGAATATTCGGCAACGCTACTTTGCAAGCGGTAAAGGAATTTCAAAGTAGTAATGGATTAATAGCAGATGGTACGGTCACCAGCGATACTTTTACGTATTTGCGGCGTGCCAGTACTGAACCAGGCCGGTATAGCAGGTCGTTAATTATGACAGCTTCAGCCTACAGCGCTTCTGATCCGGGCAATTCAAGCTACACCGCACGGGGAAGCTTTCTGCGAAAAGGCTTGGTAGCAGTCGATCCTAGTGTTATTCCGCTGGGAACACGTTTGTACATACCAGGTTATGGCTATGCTATTGCCGATGATACTGGCGGCAATATAAGAGGCAATAGAATTGACCTTGCTTTTGATAGCCGTAGTGAGGCTTTGCAATTTGGTATGCAAAAAGTGACAGTCTATATTTTAAACTAGCAGGTTATGTGCCTGCTATTTTTTTCGCCTAAAATAGCGGTGGCCCAGTATATAATTATTGTTTAATCACTATACTAAGTTTCAGTGATGCTAAATTAAGAAAATAATTTGATATATATCATCCGGGGAGGTGCGTAGATATTGGATGTTTCCGCAAATTTGCTCGCTCTGGCATTAGCGTTGATTTCTGGGGTTTTAATGGCAGTACAAGGTTCCCTTAATACCGCTTTAAGCAAGGTAATTGGCTTGCTGGAAACAACATTTATTGTTCATATTACCGGCACTATTATATTATTAATACTTCTGTTCGTGCTTGGTATGGGTAAAGGGAATTTTAATTTGCTGCCACAGGCCCCATGGTATTCCTATCTGGGTGGGCTTGTTGGAGTGTTCATAATTTATTTGGTAGCTGCCAGTATACCCAAAGTAGGAGTTGCAAATGCTACAACGGCAATTATTGTGGGGCAAGTATTAACCGCTATTATTATAGACCATTTTGGTGGTTTTGGTTTGGAACGAATGGCTTGTGGATGGACGGAAATAGCAGGATTGATATTGTTAGCTGTGGGTGCATATTTACTGCTATATTAAGCAAATTAAAGACTGTAAAAAAATACCCTCTTTTTCTTTGAACGTTACAATGCACAAATCAGATATGTCCTTGCTGTGAGGCTTCCTGGGCGCTTAGCATCGGGGTATTTTGTAACAGTTTAAAAGAATATTAAGGAAAGTGTGTTTTTTGAAACACACTCTATTAGATAATACTGCCAAATTTATTTAGTAAAGGTGTTAACAAACAAATCATTATGCGGTATACTTAACAATAGGATTTTTTTTTGGCAAATAAGGAGGAGAAGCATGGATTTTAACTTTACTCCGGACCAGTTGGCATTAAAAAAGATGGCTGAGGAGTTTGTAGCTAAAGAGATTGTGCCGTATGCTCTGGAAATGGACAAAAATGGAGAAATGAAACCAGGTTTAATACAGAAGTTTGATGAGGCTGGTTTGCTTAATTTAGTTGTACCCGAAGAATTCGACGGTCCTGGCCTTGATACCGTATCAATTGCACTTATTTACGAAGAATTGGGTAAAGGATGTGCCGGAGTTGCTACCAGCGCTGCGGCAAATGCTTTGGCTGCTTATCCTGTCTTATTAATGGGAACCGAAGAACAAAAACAAAAAATTTTTTCAGTTATTAATGACGGAAAATTGGCCGCATTTGCACTTACCGAACCGGGTGCAGGTTCTGATGCCGGAGCAGTAGCTACCGCTGCTGTCAAGGATGGCGATGATTATATACTTAATGGCACTAAGTGCTTCATTACCAATGGTGGCATTGCTGATATATATGTCATATTTGCGAATACCCGCAAAACTGCCGGGATTCGCGGTTTAACCGCATTTATCGTTGACCGGGATACCCCGGGTTTTTCAGTAGGAAAAGAAGAAGAAAAAATGGGTATTCGTGCATCTAATACCTGTGAACTTATTATTGATAATGTCCGTATTCCTGCCAGCAACCGTATTGGCCGAGAGGGTGAAGGCTTTAAAATTGCTATGAAAACACTTGATGCCGCCCGTCCTTTAGTTGGAGCGGTATCAGTCGGTCTGTCTCAGGCTGCTTTTGAGCTGGCGGTTAAATATTCGAAAGAACGCGAACAATTCGGCAAGCCAATAGCTTCATTCCAGTTGGTACAGGCTATGCTTGCTGATATGGCTATGAACATTGACGCTGCAAGATTGCTGGTATATAAAGCATGTTGGCTTAAAGATCAAGAGTTGCCTTTTAGTAAAGAATCAGCTATTGCAAAATGTTTTGCTGCTGACACTGCCATGAAGGTCACTACTGACGCAGTACAGGTGATGGGCGGCTATGGTTACTCAAAAGAATATCCGGCTGAAAAATATATGCGTGATGCAAAAATTATGCAGATTTATGAAGGGACTAATCAAATCCAGCGTTTGGTCATTGCCAATAATATTTTGTATTAATATTTTATAATGTTTCAGGCTGTTGACATTTTTACGTTATATATTAATAAATTTTACATCTTGAGAGACTAATATTGGCGTTAGTTTTGCATTTATAAGTTTGGCGAGAACCTTACAATATGCTTTTAGTCATATTTTAAGGTTCTGTTTTTTTTACTCGCATTATTACATTTTGGTTTTGGCGGAGCTGGATATTTTACTTAGCTATGGGGATTCGAATTTTAGTTTATGCATACTTCACAACGCATTGGAATGAAAAATTTCAAGTTATAAATAATGATTATTACTGGAAAATCGATTGACATTTCCGTGGATATTAATTATAATTAAATTGTAATTATTCCCATACCTCCAGGCAAATGAAAGAGTAAGTTTAAAACTTGGCGGTTTGCTAATAATAAAGACGTATTATGAATTTAAAAGGGGGCTTAAAAATGAGTATATTAAATATTGCTAACGAGAATGAATTTAATGATAAGGTATTAAAAGCAGACAAACCGGCGTTGGTGGATTTTTGGGCACCGTGGTGTGGTCCTTGTAAAATGGTTGCACCTGAAGTTGAAGCAGTTGCTCAATCTTATGAAGGAAAGGCCGTCATTGCCAAAGTAAATGTTGATGAACAGCAACGGTTAGCCAGCCAATATAATGTTATGGGAATTCCCACTGTACTTGTGTTTAAAGGGGGAAAAGAAGTAAACCGGATAGTTGGTTATCGTCCGCGTAAGGATCTTAGCGCTGCCATTGATGGAGCTATGTGATATAATATCAATGTGATGATATAGAGTGCTTATAAAAATTTTAGTGTCCACGGAAATAGAAAATTGTGGTGCTATGGCATTTAGAAAAGGCGGACAAAAATGGCCGCCGCTTTTATTTTGGTTCGGCAAACTATGTTTTTGTCAGTTGCTTCTAAAATTTTTAAAAAATTATAGTTGTCTTACTATTATTATTTTGCGATAATAAACAATAAGAGAGGAGGCTGTTTAATGTTTAGTTTTAGTATGCCTGAATTAGTAATTATTCTGATTATTGCTCTGGTAGTATTCGGTCCTGCCAAACTGCCTGAGATTGGCAAGGCTTTCGGCAAAAGTATTAGAGAATTTAAATCTGCTACTTCTGAAGTAAAAGAGGAGGTGCATAAGGCAGTAGCCTTAGATACTCCTCCGGAAAAAGAACACAGTAAGCAATAAATGAATAGCTCGGCTGCTTTCTACCCCTATTTGGCGAGGGAAAGCGGCTTTTCTATGTAGTGAATATACTGGGAGGATTTAATATGATTGGATGCACCAAGTTATTATGCGGTACTGCGACGGTTTCCGATATAGTGAAATACGGTCGCAGTTCTCACAATCTGCCGCCGCAAATGCTGCAGTTTTCCTCAGATGATACACCAATTGTAGTCTGGAATTCTACTAACCGTTGCAACTTATCCTGCCAACATTGTTATATTAATGCGGAAGACAGGGCTTATGCCAACGAATTTTCAACCACCGAAGCGAAAAGCTTTATCGACGATCTGGCAAAGATTAAAGTGCCGGTATTGTTGTTTTCCGGTGGAGAACCGTTGGTACGGCCGGATTTATTTGAACTGGGAGCTTATGCTCTTGAACGGGGGATTCGTCCGGTTATTTCTACCAATGGTACTTTAATTACCCCTAAAATAGCCAAACGCATATATGATACAGGTTTTCAATATGTAGGTGTAAGTCTTGATGGCAATGAGGAAGTGCATGACCGCTTCAGGGGTAAAAAAGGAGCTTTTGCCGAAGCACTGGCCGGAATTCGTAATTCTCTGGCAGCCGGCAATAAAACCGGTATCCGTTTTACAATCAATAAACTAAATTTTCATACCCTGCCCGAAATTCTTGATATTGTTGAGCAAGAAAAAATTCCTCGTTTTTGTATGTATCATTTAGTGTATGCCGGCAGGGGACGGGAAATGGCTGAATTAGATACAACGGTAGAACAAAAACGTCAGACCATTGAATTGTTGATCGAAAAAACATTGGATTTTCACCGTCGCGGGGTGGAAGTGGAAATTCTGACAACCGATAATCATGCTGACGGCATATATATTATGCAGTATTTTGAACGCAACCAGCCGGAAAGAGTACAGGAGGTTAAGCAATTGCTGGAAATGCATGGCGGTTGTTCTGCCGGACAGAAGATGGCCAATGTCGACCCTCAGGGCAATGTTCACGCCTGCCAGTTTTGGGGGCATAAATCTCTGGGGAATGTAAGAGAAAAGCCTTTTGGTGAGATATGGCAAAAGTCTCAGGATGATTTTTTAATTAAATTGCGCAGTAAGGACAAATATGTTGAAGGGCGTTGCGGTGAATGCCGTTATAAAAGTCTGTGCGGCGGCTGCCGAATTCGGGCTGAGGCTGTTTCCGACAATTTATGGGGTGAAGACCCTGCCTGTTACCTGACTGAGTGGAAGGAGTAAAAGAATGATCATTTCTTGGAATACTACTCAGGCTTGTAACATTAGTTGTATTCATTGTTATCGCGACGCGGGCACCAGACGTGCTGATGAATTAAACACTGCCGAGGGCAAGAAACTGCTTGATGAAATGGCCAGTGCCGGTTTTCAGATAGTTATTTTAAGCGGTGGCGAACCTCTCTTGCGTCCTGATATTTATGAGCTTATTAGTTATGCGCGCAGCATTGGCTTACGTCCTGTGCTCGGAACAAATGGCATTATAATTACTGAAGAAGTGGCGGCAAACTTAAAAAATGCCGGACTGTTGGTTGCCGGTATTAGTGTTGACAGCAGGGACAAAACCCGGCATGATTGGTTTCGCCAGTCAAATGGAGCCTGGGAGAAAACAATGCAGGGGATAGCCGCTTGTCGCAAAGCCGGTTTGCCTTTTCAAATTCATACAACTGTGATGAATTGGAACGAAAAGGAAGTTACTGATATCACTGACCTGGCAGTAGAGTTGGGCGCAATTGCGCATCATGTATTTTTTTTAGTGCCCACTGGACGTGGCAAAGACATTGAAGACACCACTCTAAAAACTGATCAATATGAAGCATTGCTGACCCGTATTTTAGATAAGCAAGCCCAAGTGTCTATTGAACTTAAACCGACCTGCGCGCCGCAATTCATGCGCATGGCCAAAGAACGTAATATTCCTATGCGGTTTACCCGCGGTTGCTTAGCAGGTACCGCTTACTGTGTGGTTCTGCCCAATGGTGATGTGCATCCTTGCCCGTACCTGCCGATAAAAGTTGGCAATGTGCGTCAAACAGCATTTGACACGCTATGGCGGGACAGTGCGATGTTTAATGAGTTACGTCATCAACCGCTTAAGGGTGGCTGCGGGACATGCGGCTTTGACCAAATATGCGGAGGCTGTCGTGCCCGAGCGTACTATTATTCAGATGGTGATTACATGGCTGAAGAGCCTTGGTGCAGTTTTGGAGCAAGTAAAAAAGAATAATTTTTTTCAAGAAAAACCCGTTATTGAATAGCGGGTTTTTCTATATTATGATATAATTACCTATGTATACCAAATGACAGAATATAAAGAAATTTTGGTTATGCTTTTAATTATTGTACTTGCTTGGAAAACTAGGTTCGAGGGGGGTAGTTCATGAAGAACAGAGACACTTTATGGGGTTTGTTTCAAAAGAGAAATTTAAGCAGGCGTTCATTCCTCAAAGCATGTGTAACCATTACCGGTGTTTTGGGA
>JAEYSJ010000256.1 GCA_023434855.1 Bacillota bacterium
AGTAGATACAGAGCTGCCATAGACCTTTCCGGCATCAAATAGTTTTTCGGACTGGCTGTCGGTTTGCCCCAGCTTACGGCTGAAACAAGAAAATGTCCCCTCATGGCAGGCTGCGCCTGTTTGATCCACTTTAATCAAGAGTGTATCAGCATCACAATCGTAGAAGATATCATGCACTTTTTGGACATGGCCGGAAGTCTCACCTTTTTGCCACAAGCGCTGACGGCTGCGGCTGTAAAACCAGGTCACGCCTGTCTCAACTGTTTTACGCAGCGCTTCTTGATTCATATAGGCCATCATCAACACCGTGCCGCTTTTTTCATCCTGCACAATGGCCGGAATGAGGCCGTTAGCTTCAAATTTAAGATTATCTAAATTTATCACAGTCTTACCTCCACACCCCTGGATTTAAGATGTTCCTTTACCTGACGCACAGTGAACTGCCCGTAATGGAAAACTGATGCAGCCAGCACCGCGTCTGCCTTACCGAAAGCAAGCACATCGTAGAAATGCTCCATTTCACCTGCACCGCCTGAGGCAATCACCGGCACATTTACCGCCTCGGAAACAGCACGGGTCAAAGGAATATCGTAGCCGTCCTTGGTACCGTCTTTATCCATGCTTGTCAGGAGAATTTCCCCGGCTCCCAAAAACACTCCCCGTTTGATCCACTCCAGCACATCTATTCCCGTCGGCGTGCGCCCGCCGTTTACATATACTTCCCATTTATCTGTTCCTGTCTGCCTGGCATCAACGGCTAATACGATGCACTGACTGCCAAAACGCTTGGCCCCTTCGCCAATAATATCAGGATTTTTAACAGCGGCTGTATTTAGTGATACCTTATCGGCCCCCGCTTTGAGCATTTTACGAATATCATCAACCGTTCTAATGCCACCACCTACAGTGAAAGGAATAAACACCTGGGCTGCTGTTGATTCAACCACTTTCACAATGGTGTTGCGTTCCTCATGCGAAGCCGTAATATCTAAGAATACCAGTTCATCAGCAATTTCCTTATCATAAACAGCTGCCAATTCCACCGGATCACCGGCATCCCGGAGCTGTACAAAATTGGTTCCTTTTACTACCCGCCCGTCCTTAACATCCAGACAGGGAATTATCCGTTTGGTATGCATGTCACTTCACCTCTTTTGCTGCTGCTATAGCCTGGGGCAAACTGAGACTGCCGGTATAGATGGACTTACCAACAATTACCCCTTCAATACCATCCCCTTCAGCAGCCTTTACCGCCAAAATATCCGCCAGACCACTTACCCCGCCGGAAGCGATGACAGGAATACCGGCTGCCCGTGCCAAAGCAGCTGTCGCCGGCACGTTAACCCCGGATAAAGTGCCGTCACGGGAAATATCAGTATAAATAATGCGTGCTACTCCGGCTGACGCCATTTTTTGGGCCAATTCTTCAGCGCTGATGCCGCCGGTCACACCCCAACCGTCAACCGCTACCTGCCCATCTCTGGCATCAATACCAACTACAATGCGGTCACCATATTGCTGACAGGCTGCTTTGACAAGTTCAGGCTGGCGCACAGCCACTGAGCCTAAAATAACCCGCTGTACTCCTATTTCCAGAATTTGAGCGATGTTTTCCAGTGTCCTGATACCACCGCCCAATTGAATTGGTATTTTTATTGCCTGGGCAATAGTCGCCACTATTTCCAGATTGACTGACTTTCCGGCCAATGCTCCATCCAAATCAACCACATGCAGAAACTGGGCCCCTTCCTGCACCCAACGCAAGGCCATATCCACCGGATTATCGGCAAAAACCGTTTCCTGGTCAAACCGGCCTTCTGTCAGACGGACGCATTTACCCCCCCGTATATCTATCGCTGGAAAAATAATCATAATTTGATCCTCCCAAAATTTGCCAGTATTTCCATTCCCACACTGCTGGATTTCTCGGGATGGAATTGTACTGCCTGTACATTATTGCGCCCCACCGCCGCAGTTACTGCACTTCCATAGTCGGTTACCGCTGTTATCAGCGCGACATCATCCGGAACAGCATGATAACTATGGACAAAGTAAACATAGGGCTCAGATGGCAAGCCGGCAAACAACGGGCTGTTACTCAAAAACTCCAGGCTGTTCCAGCCCATGTGAGGAATTTTCAGTTGAGGAGCAATTATTTTACGCACCATGCCGGGAAAAATCCCCAGACCCCGCACCCCAGGATCTTCTTCACTCCCGTCAAACAACAACTGCAGCCCCAGGCAGATGCCCAAAAACGGTGTACCTCTATCGATTACCTCATGGATGATATTCACAAGGCCGTATTGTTCAAGATTATGCATACAATCCCCAAATGCCCCAACCCCTGGAAGGATTACTTTATCAGCTTCGCCGATAACCTCCGGTTGGCTGGTTACAACTACCTCAGCGCCCAGCTTGACAAAAGCTTTCTCCACGCTGTAAAGATTGCCCATACCATAGTCGATAATTGCAATCATGCTGTGTCCCCTCCTTTTAACGTGCTAAAGGCTGGTTTAAAATGTTCAGATGCTAGGCGCCTAATATTCAAAGGCCGGAGGCGTACTGGTTTTGTACGCACGCTGATCTAAGATACCCGAAGAGACGGGTACTGTTATTAACGTGACATACTTCGAGTACGCACGGCTGAGGACCTGGAAGACCGGAAGGTCTGGAAGCAGGAAGAAAGTAAATTACTTTTCGGGTGTAGTTGCAATAAGTAGCGTATCTAAAATAAACCCGAAAAGTTATACTTTCTGAACTGCTTTGAATATCAGGCAACAACGCAGATGGGCGTTTTAAATCAGCCTTCTTACAGCATTCCTTTGCTGGACATGACCCCCACAATCCGCTCATCCTGGCGGGTAGCTTCATCTAAGGCACGGCCTAATGCTTTAAAAATGGCTTCAACAATGTGGTGGGCATTTTTGCCGGCCATTAACCGCACATGCAGCGTAAGGCCAGCATGCACAACAAAAGCGCGGAGAAATTCCTCCACAAGTTGGCTGTCAAATTCCCCAATACGTTCTGCAGGTATTTCTGCCTCAAACGCCAAATAAGGCCTCCCGCTGATATCAAGCGACACCATAACCAACGCTTCATCCATCGGTACAAAAGCAGTACCGTAACGTTTTATACCGCTCTTGTCACCAAGTGCTTTGGCTAACACCTGTCCCAGTACAATCCCTGTGTCTTCCACCATATGGTGGCCGTCTACATATAAATCACCCTTGGCGTTAACCATCAGGTCAAATAAACCATGCTTGGCCCATAGTATCAGCATGTGGTCAAAAAAACCGATACCTGTAGCTATCTCTCCCTGCCCTGTTCCGTCAAGGTTTACAGTTATTGCAATGTCAGTTTCAGCAGTATTCCTTGCAACAGTTGCTGCACGCATATCAATCACTCCATCTTGGTTTTGTTTCTAAACGCTATTCCAGCATTTTTTACAGCCCCTTATTATATTTAAGGCAGCGCGTTTGATAACACGCGTCTAAATCCCTTAACCGCTTGTAGAAATACATCGTTCTCCACCGGTGTGCCTACCGAAACGCGCATGCACCCTGTTAAACCGGACGCATTGCTAAAATCCCGGACGCCGATACCCCGCTCGGCAAGATAAACATTTAACGCCTGAGCATCATCGGATTTTATCAGCAAGAAGTTTGTCTCAGAAGGATAAACCGTGATTCCCGGTACATCTGCCAGAAACTCTGCCATTCGCTTACGCTCAGACACCGTCTGTTCGATCCCTGCAGTGAACTCATCCCGCATTTGATATACTACTTCAGCTACCGTCAATGATAAAGCATTGACATTATAAGGCATCATTGCCTTGCCCACAGTATTTACCAATTCTGTGCAGGCCAGCATGTAGCCAACCCTGGCAGCCGCCAGCCCGTAAGCTTTGGAAAAAGTACGGGCCACAATGAGATTGGCATATTTTTTCAGCAATGCTATTGCGGACGGCCCGCCGTAAAATTCATGATAAGCCTCATCCACCACCACCGGGCATTTAGCATTTTCAACGATATATTCAATATCCTCCAGCGGCATAATATTACCGGTTGGATTATTGGGATTGCAGATAATAATTAAACTGGCATTGGTCTGAACGGCCGCCTGCAACATTTTGTCCCGTGACAGGGAATAATCCTTCTCAAGAGTGACCGGTACTCCCTGACTATCGGACTTTTTGGCGTAAATACCATACATGGAGAAAGAAGGCGTAGGAAAAACAATACTGTGCCCAGGTCCGCCAAATACATAACTTATAGTTTCCAGAATCTGGCTCGAACCATTCCCAATAAGTACATTATCCATGGTAACAGCATAGCTGCAGGCAATCAGCTCCCGCAGGCTTTTCATACTCATATCCGGGTAACGGTTAAACGGTAGAAAGGACAGCCTGCTGATCACCCTTTCATGAACAAGCGGCGGCAGGTTTACCGGACTTTCATTGGCATCAATTTTGACTTCCCACTCCCGCTCATCAATTGAATAAGGCTTTAATGTTTGTAAACAAGAACGACTATTCCACATTATTTTCCCCTCACTTTCACGGCGTTGGCATGAGCCGCGAGACCTTCCGCCTCAGCCAGGCAAATAACATCCTGACTGACTGCTGCTAATGCCTCTTTCGTATAGGCAATTATACTGGTCTTTTTCATAAAGGTGTCCACATTCAGTACCGAATAAAACCTGGCAGTGCCTCCTGTAGGCAGCACATGGTTGGGACCAGCCAGGTAATCGCCCAGCGGCTCGGGAGAATACGGTCCCAAAAACACCGCTCCGGCGTGTCGCACATATGGCAGCATTTTAAAAGGTTCGGCAGTTAAAATCTCTAAATGCTCCGGCGCCGACAAATTGGCCAGTTCCATAGCCTCCATTATATCTTCGGCAACAATAATCAGACCGTTTTTCTCCAGCGATGCGGCAGCCATATCCCTTCGGGGCAACCCGGCCAATTGCTTAGCCGTTTCTGCGGCTACCTGGGCTGCTAACTCTGCGTTGTCGGTAACTACAATGCTGGAAGCCAATACATCGTGTTCTGCCTGGCTTAACATGTCGGCCGCAATATATTGCGGGTCAGCCGAACTATCGGCCACAATCAGTATTTCACTGGGGCCGGCCAGCATATCGATATCGCAATGGCCATATACCGCTTTTTTCGCCAAAGTGACAAAAATATTCCCAGGACCGGTAATTTTATCTACCTGGGGTATGGTGGCAGTACCAAATGCCAATGCGGCGATTGCCTGTGCACCGCCAATTTTAAATACTCTGGTCACCCCGGCTTCCCTGGCGGCTGTCAGTACATAAGGATTAACGCTCCCATCCCGGGCCGGGGGAACTACCATGATAATTTCCTTAACACCGGCTACCGCTGCCGGAACGGCGTTCATAATGACCGAAGAAGGGTAAACAGCTGTCCCTCCCGGCACATAAATGCCCACCCGCCCCAGTGGTATGCAGCTTTGCCCTAACATTGATCCATGTTCACGGTAAGTCAGCCAGGATTTGGGCATTTGCTCGGCATGAAAGCACCGCACATTGGCAATCGCTCTTTTGATGGATTCTAAGACTACAGCGTCGACCTGTTGCGCCGCCTCGTCGAACTCGGCCTGACTTACCTCCATGGTCTCGGGAGAAAATTCCGCACCATCGATTACTTTGGTATAGTAAAGCGCAGCCTTGTCACCTTGTTGCCGCACATCATTGACGATTTTTTCCACCACACCAGCCGCCGTCAGTTCTGCACCAAAAGTTTCCCGTATTCTTGCTTTTGCCCCTTCGCCCAGCACTACCTCATCAAAGGACGGTTTTTTTAGCAGTTCGGCTACAGCCTGCCTGGATAAATCTTTTGTAAATACTGTTTTCACTGCGCTGCCTCACTTTCTACCAATGCTTTTAAATCTTCAACAAGCTGATTTATGCGGTCAAATTTCATCTTAAAGCTGACCCGGTTGGCAATAAACCTGGCCGTAGCCGGATGAATCTGGGCAATTTCCACCAGATTGTTTTCCTGTAAGGTGCGTCCGGTTTCCACTATATCCACAATAATTTCCGCTAACCCGACCATGGGAGCCAACTCGATGGAACCATTCAACTTGATAATCTCCATCTGAATACCCATACTATGGAAAAACCGTTCGGCCACCCGAGGATATTTTGTTGCAACCCGCATGTGGGCATAATCACTAAGTTTCTCTTGCTGCAAAGCCTGGGGTACAGCCACCATCAACCGGCAAAAGCCAAACTTCAGATCCACCAGTTCATAAACGTCCTTATTTTCTTCTAACAAAACATCTTTGCCGATAATGCCGATATCTGCCGCACCATACTCCACATAGGTCGGCAGATCCCCGGTTTTGGTAATAATAAACCTGATTTTCTTATCTTCATTGGTAATAACCAATTTGCGGGATTTTTCACTTAAGCCTTCGGCTGAATAGCCAAGGGAGGCTAACATATTGGCCGATGGTTCAAATAACTTGCCTTTTGGTAAGGCTATCGTAAGATAATTCATATCACTGGAAGTCATGAAACCCTCCTACTATCCTTTAGTAATTTAAAGTATTAATATAATGATATATTAGCATTAGCCTGCCGATTCGTCAACCCTTAAAGTTTGCTTATAGGAATTTCTCTGGATATGTTGAATAGAAAATAATATTAATTTAAAGGAGATCATTGTCATGTCCACACTTAATATTCTGGTGTTAAACCACTTGGCGGAACGCCACATTGCTGTCATAACCGGTACCGTACCTGAAAGTAAGATCATTACCTGTGAATTGGAAAATGCCGGCAGGTATATTGCTGATACCGACATCCTGCTGGCCTGGGGGTGGACAGATATTCGGCCTTTATACCTCGCCGCTCCAAAACTCAAATGGGTGCATGCCCTAAGCGCAGGGGTGGAAAGCCTGCTATTTCCGGAAATTCAAAACAATTCCACCATCCTTACCAATTCCAGGGGTATCCATGGCATCCCTATGGCCGAGCATACTTTTGCGATGATATTGGCTTTTACCCGTGGCCTTAACCTCTCAGTCCGTCAACAGATCGTCAAGAAGTGGAAAAGAGTGCCTGCCGACGAAATTTATGAAAAGACCATTGGCATAATTGG
>JAEYSJ010000160.1 GCA_023434855.1 Bacillota bacterium
AAGATATTTCTCAATAGCCGCTATCTTTTCTGTTCCCGATATTTTTGCTTTGTGTGACATAAAAAAGCTCCTCCTTGTGGTAGGCAGTTTTATTATTTCTACTGTCTACCACAAGGGGAGCATATCATTATAGTCGGGTTTTTTAATTTAGGGAAAATATGGTTAACCGCCAAGGACGCCAAGGATTTTTTATTATTTGTCTCACTAATACATCTTTATTCACAAAAAGTTACCTAATAAGAATCCAAAACCATGAGTATCGAAATTTATGTATTCCCATGTTTTCTTGGCGTTCTTGGCGGTTAAAACGCTTTTAAAGCTTTTTTTAATGCTAACAGGAATTATCACTTCTAAGACGAATACCTAAAAAATTAAGAAGGAGGAGCACTTTATGAATTTAGCTCAGTATATTGATCACACCATTTTGAAACCGGAAGCAACCGTTGAGGATATCCGGCAGTTGTGCCAGGAAGCGGTGGACAATCAGTTTGCGGCAGTTTGCGTAAATCCCTGTTATGTGGATTTAGCTGCTCACCTGCTGTCCCGGACAGGAGTAAAAGTAGCAACAGTAATTGGCTTTCCCCTGGGAGCAACGCTTCCGGAGGTTAAAGTCTTCGAGGCCAAGGAAGCCGTACTGCGTAAAGCCACAGAACTGGATATGGTTATTAATATCGGCGTTGCTAAAATGGGGCTGTGGGATGTTGTGACAGATGATATCAGACAGGTCGTTGCCGCGGCTGACGGCAATACCGTTAAGGTAATTATTGAAACAGCGTTGTTGACCGATGAGGAAAAGCGCTATGCCTGCCAGGCAGTGTTGGACGCCGGTGCCCATTTTGTCAAAACCTCCACCGGCTTTGGACCTGGCGGGGCAACAGTGGAAGATATTCTTTTGTTAAAATCAGTTGCCGGTAACCAAATCGGTATTAAGGCGTCCGGCGGTATACGCACCCGAGAACAAGCGCAAGCCATGATTGCCGCCGGCGCTACCCGTCTCGGAACAAGTGCGGGAATAAGTATCGTCCAAAAAAGTTGACATAAAGTACCGGTAGGCAAGGTAAAGTTGTTATGTTATAATGAGTGCCTGAGTATCCGGAGGGTTGCTGATAAAGGTCCATCTGCGAGTGTAAGCCCGTAGATGGACCTTTATTTGGCAGACTCCTGAAAGGAGGGCGCCGTTATGCGCAACATTACAACAGTCCAAAACAATGTGACTATTGCCGCAGGCTTGTTTGGCCTTGTTTTGATTGTATTGCTGTTATTTAAAGTGCCGGGCAGGCCGCAAATGTGGCTGTATCCATTGGTGCGCCAGGCGGCGCAGGCCAAAGTCGATTATCAAACCCGCGGTATGGCGGAATATGAGACAGCACATTTCATTATTAAATATACAGCGGCAGATGCCGATATGGTGGAAATGGTAGCGACAGCTGCCGAGCAAGCTTATGAACCCGTTAAGGCAATCATGGGTTATGCCCCGGCAGACAAAACTCTTATTTTAATCTATCCGGACAAAGCCGGGCTGAACAAAGCCTTTGGCTGGTCAGGCGATGAGAGTGCCATGGGTGTATACTGGGGCGGCGTTATTCAGCTCTTGTCCCCCCGGGTTTGGCTAAAATCAGGTGAATCGGTGACGGAGTTTATTCATTCCGGGCCGATGGTCCACGAATATACCCACCTGGTTTTTGACTATATGACCAACGGCAATTATCCCCGCTGGTTTACCGAGGGTCTGGCCCAGTATGTCGAGTACCGGGTCAACAACTATGAGTGGCTGACACCTGAGAACACCTGGAACCACAACCTGTACACCATGGCTGACATGGATGATAATTTCGACGGACTTGCCAGCCAGTCCCTTGCTTACCGTGAGTCACTGGCGGCAGTGCGCTATATCGCCGAGGTCCATGGTGAAGACAAACTGCAGGAAGTCATCCAGGCCCTGAAAAAAGGCCAAAGCATGGATCAAGCTATCAAGCAAGCCACCGGCCTGGATTACCCGGCTTTCGAACTTGCCTGGAAGCAGTGGGCAGCAGCCAACATGAAAAACTATACGGCAAAAAAACAAGAGATACACCGGTAAGAAAATGGTGTATCTCTTGTTTTTTGCCATGCAGCCCTATTTTATAAAGCTTATTGCTATCTTTTCTTGGCGTGCTTGGCGCCCCTGGCGGTTAATCATTTCCTTCTTCTAATACTGTCCTACTTTGCTAAAGTCCCGTTTAATACCAGGCATACCCGGTTCCCAGCCCGCCGGCACACCTTCACCGGTAGCTTCGCCATACTGGATGCCTTCCAGGGTGCGGACGACTTCCCATACATTACGGGCTACCTCGCGGGGGTATACTGAGTAATAGCGGATACGGCCGTGGGGATCGATAATAAAGGATGCCCGGAAGGCCGCTCCGGTGGATGGTCCCCAGACGCCGTATGCTCTGGAAATCTCGCCGTTCCGGTCTGACACGAGGGGATACTGGACCTTGCTTGCATTCGGGGATGTTTCATGGAAGACCTTATGGGAATAGACACTGTCGGTACTGATGGCGACGGCATCAGCACCAAGTTCCCTTATATACGGGTAGGCAGCGGCAACTGCCGCCAGTTCTGTCGGTCAGACAAAGGTAAAATCACTGGAGTAGAAAAATAACAGCAGCCATTTGCCGCAGTAGTTTTTCAGGCAGACCTCTATTTCTTTACCCCGGTAATAGGCGGGCGCGGTAAAATCCGGGGCCTTTTCTTCCAGGGTAAAGCAGTGACGGCCGGTGTGTCCGGCTATTTTAGGATCATCCACAATAAAACCCTCCTATAATATATTACTATAGCTTATGCTGTGGTTTTTAGAATGGTTACATAAAGCGAAGGACGTAAAGTATATTGCCGTTTACTTGTGCCAGGCCTTGACAACATGCTAAAATGTTGATTATAAGCAGGTCAGTTGGCGGAAGGAGCAAAAAAGATATGAGCATTTTTCATGCCTGCGACATTCGCGGAGTCGCCGGGAAAGATCTTACAGATGAAATAGCACATAAAATTGCCGGGGCGGTAGGCATCAAACTGGCCGGGCAGAAAGTGGTGGTAGGCGGTGATGTCCGCCTGTCCACCCCCGGTTTGCAGCAAATCATGCTGCAAGGCCTGGCTGCATCAGGCTGTCAGGTGATTGATATCGGCACTGTTGCCACACCGGTATTTTATTATGCCATGAGAATAACCGGTGCCACCGGCGGGGTAATGATCACTGCCTCCCACAATCCTGCGAAGTATAACGGGTTTAAACTGGTATTCGGCCCCCGGCCGGTCACTGAGGATGATATTGCGGAAATTGCCCGCCTGGTGGAAAACGAAGCCCGGGTAACAGGTGCCGGCAGCATTACGGCGCTGCCGATAATAGACGGCTATATAGCCGATACTGCCGGTAAAGCCCGGCGAGGCAGCCTGCGGGTGGTCATTGACGCCGGGAACGGGGCGACGGTTGCTATTGCCCCCCGGTTGTTCCGGGAGGCAGGCTATGAGGTCAGCGAGCTATACTGCGAGCCTGACGGGACATTTCCCAACAGGCCGCCCAACCCGGCGCTGGCCGAGAATCTGGTCGCCCTGGGGGAAAAGGTCCGGGAAAGCGGGGCGGCAATCGGCGTTGCCTTTGACGGCGATGGTGACCGGGTTGGTTTTGTGGATGAGAACGGCCGGCCAGTGGACAATGATGATGTTATTGTGCTGTTAGCCCGCTATTATCTGGAAAAGGAAAAAGGCGCCATCGTCTATGACGCCAAATGCTCAATGGTTGTGCCGGAAGAAATAAACAAAGCAGGCGGCCGCCCCGTTATGGCCAGAGCCGGCCACACCTTCAGCAAAGCCGCATTCTTGCGGGAAAGCGCGCTGTTTGCCGGTGAAATAAGCGGACACTTTTTTTTCTCCGAACTTGGCTATGATGACGGGATGTTTGCCGGGCTGAAGGTATGCGAATTTGTCGCCGGTCATGGTTCCTTGGCGGCAATGGTTGCTACGATTCCCAACTATATGCTGACCCCGGATATTCGTGTTCCTTACGCCGGTGGCGATAAAGCGGCCATTCTGGAACAGGTGGCGCAGGCGCTCAAGAAATATCAGCCGAACTTAATTGACGGAGTGCGCATAGAATTTACCGATGGCTGGGGCATGATCCGCGCTTCCGTCACCGAGCCGTTGTTTACCCTGCGGTTTGAAGCCAAGACCCGGGAGCGTCTGCAGGAAATAGTTGACATTATGCTGGCAGCACTGCCGGAAAGTGTTCGGACTGCCGTTGCCGCTAAAATTCCAGAGATTTAAAGCAGGAATTTACGAAAACGGGGGCGAAACTAGAACACAAATAGCAGATTGCCTCATTCTTATTCACATGACAATAGTCTCCAAGGGGCGGTCTGCAACCGCCCTTTATTTGCAGTATCAGGATTTGAATTTTCCGGGATAATCAACAAGTGGTTTAGCAGCAGTTTAGCCGAAAAGTAAATTAGCAGTATCCGAATTTGTTTATAACAAGGAGTTTTTTATGCAAGTTCATGTTTTAGCAAGCGGCAGTACCGGCAACGCCATTTTAGTTAAGATGGGTGAAGCCAAGATTCTGATCGATGCCGGCATCAGCACCAGGCGTATTAAGAATGCCCTGGCCGGTGTGGGAACGGCAATTGAGGACCTGGATGGCGTGCTGGTAACGCACGAGCACCGGGATCATGTCAGCGGCCTTGCTACCCTTACCAAGAAATACCGCCTGCCGGTATACACCCGTCAGGCTACCTGGCAGGCTATGTACTGCCAGGATACCATCCTGCCGGAATGCCGCTGCAATCTGGAGGACAGCCTGGACATCGGACAGATTAAGATCGAGCCTTTTAGCATATCCCATGATGCTGCCGATCCTGTCGGCTTTAATTTGTATTATGGCCGGCAGAAATGCAGCGTGGCCACCGACCTTGGTTTCGTCACCGACACGGTCAAAAAAGCGCTGACCCTCGCTGATGTTATGGTACTGGAAGCCAACCATGATGTCGATATGCTGAAAAACGGCTCCTATCCCTGGATACTTAAACGCCGCATTATGAGCAACAAGGGACATCTGTCCAACACCGACACCGGCTGGACGCTGGCCCGCCTGGACAGACGCCGCCACACTAAAGTGTTATTGGCCCACCTCAGCCAGGAGAACAATCGTCCGGAAATTGCGGAAAATACCGTTGGCGCAATTTTGCGGGAACAAGGCTGCTGCCTGAATGAAGACATCGAACTGCATGTTACTTATCCGGACACTACTGTCAGCCTAAAGACTTTGGTTAATATGCTGTAAAGCAGGGAACCGGTATCGCATCATTACCTTATAGCATGAGGAGGTAATCAACATGTATAAAATGTATAAAAAAATATCCAGCTATCTGATCATTGCTGTTATGGGGGCAATCATTGGCGGCGTCCTGGTAGGGTGCAGCGGGCAATATCTTGCCAAACCCGGCCAAAAGCCTTCCTCGCTCCAGGCCGCCCTGGAACAGCCGAAAGCCCAGGCCCAAGTCTCCGAGGCCCGCAATACGCCCATTGTCCGCGCTGCCCAGGCTGCAGGCCCGGCAGTGGTAGGTATCACCAATAAAGCCTATGCCCGCGATTTCTTCAACCGGAAGGTCCTGGTGGAAGGCAGCGGCTCAGGCGTAATTTTTGACAGCAACGGCTACATCGCTACCAACTATCATGTGGTGCAAAACGCCCAGGAACTGGCAGTATCTCTCTCTGACGGGCGTACTTTCAACGGTAAGGTGCTGGGTGTCGACCCGGCTACCGACCTGGCAGTGGTAAAAGTAGATGCCACCGGCCTCCCCACTGCCGTATTGGGTGATTCGGACTCCCTGATGGTGGGCGAGCCGGCCATCGCCATCGGCAACCCCCTTGGCATGGAATTTAAAGGCAGCGTTACCGCCGGCGTAATCAGCGCCCTTAATCGTTCCATCGAAATCGGCGAACGCAAATTCAAGCTTATTCAGACCGACGCAGCCATTAACCCCGGCAACTCCGGCGGCGCCCTGGTCAACGCTGACGGCGTTGTCGTCGGCATCAACAGCGCCAAAATCTCTGTCGCCGGCGTTGAAGGCATCGGCTTCGCCATCCCCATCAACACCGCCCGGCCCATCCTCCAGTCCATCATTGACAAGGGCCATGTCGTCCGCGCCTACCTCGGCGTAGCTGTCCTTGACAAAAATACAGCCGCTAAATACGGCTATGAACTCAATATAGACCACGGCGTATATGTAGCCAAACTGACTCCCAACGGCCCGGCAGCCAAAGCCGGCATCCATGAAGGAGACATCATCCTCAAAGTGGGCAACACCGAAACCGACACCGTCGCCGACCTGCGCGCTACTGTCGACACCTATCCTGTCGGCACGAAAGTAGATGTCCTGATTAGCCGCGGCGGCGGTACCCAGACGATTAAAGTCCTGCTGGAAGAACTGCCGACCGAGCAGCAATAAGATGAAAATTACCATCTTAGCCGTCGGCAAAATTAAAGAGAAATACCTCACCGCCGGCATCGCCGAATTCACCAAACGCCTCGGTCCATACTGCAAACTAAACATCATCGAACTCGCCGAGGAGCGCATGCCTGACAACCCCTCCGACGCGGAAAAAGCCAGAACCCTGGCCCGCGAAGGGGAACGAATTATAAAGCAAATCAAGGACGATAGTTATACTATCGTCCTTGATGTTGCCGGAAAGCTGTGTTCATCGGAAGAACTGGCGGAGAAGATCAGCGCATTGGGAGTGAAGGGGCAGAGTGATATCACCTTCGTTATCGGTGGGGCATTTGGGCTGTCACCGGAAGTGGTTAGTGCGGGACAGGAAAGGTTGTCGTTTTCCAGGATGACTTTTACGCATCAGATGATCAGGTTGCTGCTGGTGGAGCAGGTGTATCGGGCGTTTCGGATTGGGCGGGGGGAACCGTATCATTGGTGAGGGCGAATTTTATAGGGCATAAGAGTCGAGGTTTATCGACACTTGTGCCCTGATTTTGTTTTCCCATCTTTTAAGACTGCTGCTCAAGCTTTGATACGGATGGTCCATAGGGTTCGGAGTCTGTAATTGCGAGCGCCGACACTAAACTGTCAGTAGGATCAGATTTATCGAGCGAGCAAATAGCAAAGAGTATAAGAGACGACTAGGCTGGTAAGGGAAAAAGAATAAAGGTATTTTTATAAGACTGTAGAAGTAATTCTTGACAAATGTAAATAGGAGGAAAGCATGTGGCGGAATCCTTTAAAGATAAACTAGATACATTACAGAGAATCGCGAAAGAACGAACCGTTAAGACTCAGAATATTGAGTATGACTTAGAAACACTAGTTAAAAAGGTAAAAAGAAACACTATTAAACTGGACCCGGAATATCAAAGAAAGTATCGGTGGAGCGAAGAAACTTCCTCAAGGTTAATAGAAAGTTTAATATTAAATATTCCTGTTCCATTAATTTACTTATCACAAGATATAGACGTGGATGAAGAAGCCGAGGAGGATGTTGCTAGGTATTCAGTAATTGATGGACAACAGAGATTAACCGCGATAGTAAATTTTATGGAAAACAGATATTCATTAAGCGGAATGGATGTATTGGAAGACTTAAACGGTTCCTTCTATAAAGATTTACCTCCGTTTTTAATACGCCGCTTAGAAGAAAGAACAATAAAATGCTTAAGGATAGATTCTACAGTAGATTCTCAGGTCAAGTACGATATATTTGAGAGGCTTAATTCTGGCGCTGTTCAATTAGAATCGCAAGAATTAAGGAATGCAGTCTATCGTGGACCGTTCAATGATATGATTAAAAAATTGGCCAAAAATAAGGATTTTATGATAATGGTAGGAATTGATATCGACAACCCCGAAGTGAATACTAAAGTAAAAAAAATGGAGGACGTTGAACTTGTACTGAGATTTTTTGCTTTGATTGACAACAATTATTTGAATTTACGCAAAGGATTTAAGCAATTTCTGTCTTCAGAAATGGAGAAAATGAATAAATTCGATTTGCCAAAGTTAGCTGCGATGGAAGCAAAATTCATGAAAACAATGTCTGCGATACGGACGGGTTTTGGTGACTTGGCTTTTGCAAAATATAAAGATGAAGTCGGCGAATATAGGAAGATGTCAAATTTTAATGCGGCTGTTTACGATGCTCTTTCTGTTGCTGTTGAGGCATGCGCACATAACTATGTAATAGACTCACAAGCAGTTTTGGCCTATAAGAAGCTTTTTTCTGACAAAGATTTTTTTGATGCGATTTCCGGCAGTGTTAATGATAGAGAAAAGGTAATTACCAGGATTGAAAAGGTTCAAGGGTTGTTTAAATCATGACTACCTTTGCTTACGATCTAACCTGTGGTCTAAATGAAAGATGGGCTGAGGTTGAACTATTGATTGTTAAGGCACAAGAGCAAGAATCCAGCAATAATGACTTCTATAATGTTTTATGTAGGACTACGGTTATCTTAATAGTGGCGCATTTTGAAGGGTTTGTTAAAGACGTCGCAAAAGCAATACTGGACGACATTAATAAGTTTTCATGCTTTAAAGATACTCCTCATCCTATTAAAACTACATTTTGCAATTTGTTTATTGACATTGACCAATCTGGAGACTATAGGAAAGTAAACAAGCTTATCCAGACATTTGATGGATTGGATACTAAGTTTGAACTGGATCCTTTTTTATTTGAAAACAATAAAAACCCATCGCCTACAATTATTCATAAAATAAGTAAGAGATTTGGTATCAACGACTTTTTTGGATTATTAGATAGCTCATCAATAGGTGACGTTTTCAAAAATGGGAAGAAGGAGAATCGGGATTTGTTGAACGCTTTAAAATTACACGTCGAAGATGGAGTGAAAGAATATCCTTACCATCTCGATCCTTCATTCTTTGATATCACTACTGTTTCAAAGAAAGAGAAAGAATCTATGTGGAAGACGTTCCTTGACCAACTTTTAAAAATTAGACATTCAATCGCCCACGGTACAGATTTTTCAAACGCGTTATCCGTAACAGAACTTAATGATTATAAGCAGAAGATACAAATATTACAGTATGTCTTTGCTTTAGTTATGTTTCATAATAGCAATACATAACTTGTTTTTCTCGCTGTTTTGACACGATGCTGAGAAGGGTATTACCCCTTATATGAGCCTAACGGCGAACTCAATACAATATGTAAACGGGGACACTTGGGAACGTCAGGCTGTGCGAAAACTCCTGAATTTCTTAACAAACCGAAGAAGTTGGGAGTAAGCATCAAGTTTTTCACTTTTTAATATATAAAGTTAAAAATGATGACTGTTTTTACTCTAAAGTGGGGGAATAAAATTGGGAAAGTTACTTTTCGCACAGCCTGACGTTCCTTTCTTGTCGTTTCAGTGCTGTAATTGATGATAAAAAAGGACGTTCCCTAATGTCCATAATGTAGAAAAAAGAAATGGTTTTATTGAATTCATGAATGAGCCTGAGATGTGTCTGAATTAAGCGAAGAGAGCTGCTAAAGGTGCAGATATTTGAAATTGGATATGATATAGAGTGAGGGAGGGTCGAAGATGGCGATAATACAAGGATTCAGAGTCAAAAATTTTAGAACACTAAAAGAAATTACCATTGGGAAACTATGGAATATGCAGAATGTTGAACCCTTGACCCCTTT
The DNA here is from genome assembly GCA_023434855.1 of Bacillota bacterium. Next base: position 9,691 of record JAEYSJ010000160.1, read on the forward strand.
AACTGCTGTTATTGGGAAAAATGGAGTAGGTAAAAGTACGATTTTTGATGCATTTGGCTTTTTGGCCGATTGTCTTAAAAATGGTGTAGAAGAGGCTTGTGACTTAAGAGGGCGTGGTGGATTTGAAAAAATCCGATCCCAAGGGCAAAATGGTCCAATTGAGTTTGAGGTGTATTACAAAGAAGATAGAAATGATCGTCCATTTACTTATGAATTATCTATTGAATTGGACAAGTCTAGTCGTCCTTATGTTCAGCGAGAGCGGCTACGACAAAGAAGAAAAGGTCAGAGCCGTGGTTGGCCGTTTTCATTTTTAATATTAAATGATGGAAAAGGATTTGTCTGGAAAGGTGAGGCAATAGGAGTCCAAGAGGAAAATGTAAACTTGGAAGAAGTGGAAGAATCGGCTGAAACTGAAGCAGTTGAACTTGAAGATAACCGAAAACTTGGTATTGCGACGCTTGGCTCTCTAAAACAACATCCAAGAATTTCCGCATTTAGAAGGTTTATCGAAGGATGGTATCTTAGCTATTTTACTCCTGATGCAGCAAGGAGTTTACCGTTGGCAGGGCCACAAAGGCATCTTAATGTTCACGGTGACAATCTCGGAAATGTTGTACAGTATATGGAACGGGAACATAGAGAGCGTTTCAAAAGGATTCTTGAGGGTATTTCGAAGAAAATCCCCGGTATTGACAGAATTGACACGGATAAAACACCTGATGGAAGGCTTCTTTTGCGGTTTAATGATAAGGGGTTTCAAGATCCTTTCTATGCTCAGCAAATGTCCGACGGAACACTTAAAATTTTTGCTTATTTACTGCTGTTGGAAGATCCAAGTCCGCCGCCATTTATTTGTATTGAAGAGCCGGAAAATGGACTCTATCATAAACTACTTGAAACATTGGCAGCAGAATTTCGTGAGCATGCTACGGGCAGGAAAGGCGGGTCTCAGATTTTTGTAACTACACATCAACCCTATTTTGTAGATGCGCTTGATCCGGAGGAAGTATGGGTTTTGGAAAAAGGAGAAAATGGATTTTCGGCTATCCGACGTGCGAGTGAAGTTCCTGTTGTAAAGAATATGGTGGAGGAAGGTGTTCCTCTCGGTGGATTGTGGTATAGTGATTACCTGGACGTGAGGTGACTCGATGCATTTCGAAATACTCGTGGAAGATCAATCCGGAAAAAAGGCACTTGATATTCTTGTGCCGCAAATTATCGGTGATGGCCATACTTTTAACGTTCATTCGTATAAAGGTATTGGACGTATTCCTAAAGATTTACATAATAGTTCAGAGCCGAACAAGCGTATTTTACTTGATCAGCTTCCTAGGCTTTTAAATGGTTACGGGCGAACTTTTGCCAACTATCCCGCGGAGTGTCCTGCGGTTGTCATCGTTGTATGCGATCTAGATAATAAGTGCCTAAAAGCGTTTAGAACAGAGTTATTTGAAGTTCTTAATAATTGTTCCCCGCGACCAGAAACATGCTTTTGTATTGCTATAGAAGAAAGCGAAGCTTGGTTTTTGGGTGACATACCGGCAATTAGAATGGCATATCCTAACGCTAAAGAGGATATACTAAATGACTACAAAAATGACACTATTTGTGGCACATGGGAAAAGCTGGCTGACGCAGTGTATCCTGGTGGTGCTAGAAAGTTATTGGAACAGGGATGGCATGCAGTTGGTAAAGAGAAGTCGGAATGGTCGCAAAAAATAGTACCGCACATGAATGTGGATAATAATCACTCGCCGAGTTTCCGTTATTTCTATACAAAAATTAGAAATTTGGTGGACATGTTTACTCAGTAAAGCACAAAGGGAATGCTTCGACATAACATTTGGACACTTGGGGACGTCAGGATGTGCGAAAACGCTCATGTTCCAGTCTAGGTTTAGTCCTATATAAAAGCAGGGGACCAAGGAAGGGACGTGGTTTTTTATACAAAGACCATCATGCTTTTGAAGACAGTTGGGGACGTTCCTGTGCGCCTCTTGGCGCACAGGAACGTCC
>JAEYSJ010000168.1 GCA_023434855.1 Bacillota bacterium
AAGATATTTCTCAATAGCCGCTATCTTTTCTGTTCCCGATATTTTTGCTTTGTGTGACATAAAAAAGCTCCTCCTTGTGGTAGGCAGTTTTATTATTTCTACTGTCTACCACAAGGGGAGCATATCAGCTTACACTAAGCTTCCGGGTTTTTAATTATTCAGCGTTCTGATGTGCCATTCCATTCGCTTTCGTTTCCTCGGCCATTGCTTGTTCGCCGCGTTTGATCGCTTCCCTAACCATAGATCCTACTTCACCTGTCGTAACATCGCTCCAATGAGATGTTACTGAATAACCTTTTATTATAGCCTTTAAAAAAACAATTATATGAATCTTAGATGAAATAAATTATACAATTAAATTTGGACTGGTGTCGGTGGATGCCGTATTCGAATTGCTAGAAATAAAGCCTCCATCTTTGCATATTGTTCTTACCGGGCGCTATGCAAATCCTGTAATTATTGACAGAGCTGATCTGGTTACAGAGATGAAAGAAATTAAACATCCGTTTAACAAAAGGCATAAAGGCGCAAAAAGGTATAGAATTCTAAGAATTCTCCACAAAATAATAAGAGAAATCCATATATTGACTCCAGCAGTAAATGACTTTACAATAATGTTAGTATATTAACAATATGTAGTACATTACAAACAAGATTGGAGGTTCTGAGAAATTACACACAATGAAAACTTTCCGGACCGATATCTTTCAACCCGTACATTAATTGAACTAACATTGTTGTGGGATAGTTTAGATGATGTTCTAGAGATGCACTTTGCCCGGTATGGTTTATCCAAAGCTAAGTTTAATGCCTTAGTTCAATTGTTCATGACCGGTGGCCAGGGTCTGACCCAGTCAGAACTGGGGAAAATGATGCTGGTTTCCAGGGCCAATATTACCAGACTGATAGACCGGTTGGAAAAAGATGATCTGGTGGTTCGCAAGCCTGATACCACCGATAAAAGGGTTTTTCAACTTTGTCTTACCGACAGGGCTAAAATGCTTATGAACACCTTCGTTCCCATACATAACCAATATGTATATAAGATTATGTCCGCGTTGGACAAAGATGAAAAGGAAATGCTTATTTTATTGCTGGGAAAACTCAAAATAGGATTAGAATCAAATAATTTTTAAAATTAGTAATACGATCTATAGATTAAACAAACAGCAGGGGCGACTGCCCCTGCTGTTTGTTTAATCTTCGCTATTCAGTCTGCCAAGGGTATCTTTTTCCCAGATCTTAATAAAGATCTGGCCATTTTCTCTAAAGCCATGAACAAGCTCACAATGTCTTAATATGGCAAAGTTTTTTTCCATCTGCAACTTAGTTAAATTCAATTTGTTCATAATTTGTTCGGCAGTAACCGGGCCTTCTGCCTTAACATAATGGTAGAATTCTTTTTGCAGTTCAGTCAATCCGTCCGTTCCTTCCTGGCCGGCTATTTTACGGGACGTTTTAGCGCTGTGGACAGCAGCGACATCGCAGGTACGCGGGGGTTCCAGCATTTCAACATAGCAATCCTCGCAAAGAAGCTGCCCTCTGTGGAGACATTGTTCTCCCTCTGGAATTTCAGCATTACATTTAGTGCAGATCACGATAATCATTCCTTTCATTATGGGTAATCTTTTGAAATTCACACCGTTTGAGGTAAACGGGTTGGATCCGGTTTCACATATTGTTAACATGCTAACAAAATAATGTTAGCATGTTAACATTCCATAGTCAATGCCTTTTTTTTGCAATTCCGGGCGCGTCTGCAGACTGAGGAACCAGGAGTTATGTTGTCAACAAATGAATTATTAATTATTGATTAAACAGATAGATTCCGAAATTAAATAAGAATGATCATATTGAAGTAATAAGAATAGAGGGCATAGGATGATTGAAATACAAGGATTGGTAAAGAAGTTTGGAGAACGTGCTGTTGTTGATAATCTCACCCTGAGTGTAAATAAAGGGAAAACCTTCGGTTTGTTAGGGCCGAATGGTGCCGTTGCCGGGGGTTATAATGCCAACAGCCGGTAATATTATTATGGTAATGTGCGGCTTGATGATTGGGCTGGTAGTACAGCTTACGGCCTGGCTAGCTGCTGTGCCGGGCGGAAAGCTTTATATGCCGCCTGTCGGAGCAAGGTGACGCCATCCTTGTTATAACACCGTACGGGGGAATAATCGCTATCTCTAAATATAAAATCCTGCCATTCACAGTATGAATTAGCAGGATTTTAGAAATGTCGCACATATTTATTTAGCGTTTTGATGAACTGCACCATTAGTTTTTGCTTCTTCTGCTATCGCTTGCTCACCACGTCTAATAGCTTCACGTAACATAGATCCAACTTCACCCGTAGTAACGTCGCTCCAATGAGATGTTTGTAAATAACCTTTTTTCTAATGAGCGGCAGGAATATCCGCCCCCTCAGCCTTATAAATGCAAAGGCTTTGAATTCTATGCTAATTATATAACATCTCATTTATGGCAGCGACGGCCCGACTTGGTTCTCGGGCCTTTATACCTACCATTTTTATAGAGATATGCTTCTCAGCAAGCTTGTCACTCAGCATTTTTATAAATATTCCTTGCCCCGGATGCTCTTTATCCTCCGACCAAGTTGTTTCTACGCCACAAGTTGGTGAACAATTTATTCCGACGAGTCCAACTATTTTTAAATCATGCTTTCGATATTCATTAACTTGATAAACGATATTGTCAATTATGTATCGACACAACTCTCGCGATTTTTCTTCATTCATTCGTTGAGCTACCCGGGAATCTTCCGATTCAATAGTAGTTTTTGATCCTGGAACAATTTCTCTGTCGAGACCAAGATACAAAAATTCAGGACATGGTAATTGTACTAATCCGACATCTGCATCAAGCAAAACTTTCACCGCTTCTCTAATAACACCAGGATAATAGGCACACGCATTTATTTTTGCATTCTGATTAAGGACGCAGTGCGCAACCAATATTACTTTCTTACTTCTTTTATCCGTAAACATCATGTCCCTCCCTCAATGAACTCTTCATTTCATCGCTTTACTTGCTATTTTACAATATTTGGCTGAAATTAGCAGTGACACAGCTTTTTTACACACTCTAAGGCGTCGCTAATGTTCTGGCCTCTTATACCTATTGTTGGAATATGTATATTCTTCTTCGCCAATTCTTCGCATAACGGCTTTATAAAAACACCTTCGCCTTTCACTTCTTGATTATCGCGGGAGGTGTAATCAATACCACAGCTTGGTGAACGGTTAATACCGAGAATCCCAAGTATTAAAGGACTTTTTCCCTTTTTGGTTTCTCCTTGCAATTCGTCTTGGCATCACTTTTGCCAAGGTTTCTGGATGTTGATCAAATCATACCAGTGAGGAAGACAGAAAGAGTGCACTATATCTGCTTACATACTCAATCGGAAATAGCCAAATGGTTATTCTTTATCCTGTACATCATTTTCTTTGACCCTATACCAATATGAATATAGTCTTGCAAATCCAAGTTTTTCATACAGTTTTATTGCTGCAGCGTTGCAGGAAACTACTTGCAAATAAGCGTCAGTAGCACCATCTGCTATTCCGGCGTTTATAATTGCAAGGCATAAATTCTTTCCGAATCCTTGATTTCTGTAACTCGCATCTACATAAATGTCGAACAGCCCAATGTAATTACGTTCAAGAACACCTAATCCACACCCAACAATGGAGTTATTTTTTTTAATATAAGCACAAAAAGTCCGATTAGGGATATTGGTTAACATCATCTTAGCTGTACTTTTCTTTAATTCTTCCTTAATGCCATTTAATTCTAAAAGCCTATCAATCCAAAAATCCTCAATTGTTTCGCTAGTATCGACTTCTTCAGCATACGCTGGAACTTTTCCCCGAATAAGCTTTAGAGTCATGATATCGACTTGTTTTCTTATTTGATAACCTAGTTTAGACAAATGCTCGTCTAAGTTCGGAGGGCTTGTTTCCGTCATTTTGTATACAGTTGGAAGTCCTTGCGAGAAATATTTGTTTTCACAATAGCTGACTTTAATATTTAAATCAAGATTTGACTCAAATAATGGATTAATACAATTTGCTCTGAACGTGTATCCATTTGAAAACCTTAATAACCAACCGTCATATAATTCTGTTTTAATTGAAGGAAACGCATTTATCGCCATTTCCTCTAGATGATTTATCAAGCTTCTCATTCATTAATCCTCCTTTCTATCTTCATTTGCAGATAATTTATCCATTATATTCCATTACTATGTTGATACGGAAAATCCTCCATAGTTTTTGTCATAGACTTTGACTATTACCGATAAATACTCCCTTATTCCAACGAACTTTCGCCTTTATGAGCATGGCGTCACGGTCAAAATTACATAACATGCGCTCTATTTGGCAGTAATAAGTAGAGGTCCCAAGTAATATCAGAATTATACAGACACTCGCTAAGCGCCTAAACAGTATGATCAATAGAAATATGTAGGGTACTTGCCTTCTTAACAGCCTATTAGATAAAAAAACAAAACCAAAAGTCTATTCTAGACTTCCGGTTTTGTTCTTATTTCGCATTTTGGTGAGCCATACCATTGGCTTTGGCTTCCTGGGCAATCGCCTGTTCACCGCGTTTGATAGCTTCACGTACCATAGAGCCAACTTCCCCTGTAGTTACATCGCTCCAATGAGATGTTTGTAAATAACCTTTTTGCCTTTTCTTCTATGCTATTCACTCGATGTGCCTTTTGGCAGACGGATAATACTAATACACGGAAATCGGTGTTTTGTGTAAAGTGTGACCTTCATAGTTCTGTGTCCTTTAAATTTAGGAAACCTTTAGTTATATCGGGAAAAACCATAGAAATTAACAGTTATTAAAGAAACTACTTTTAACAGGCTATATCTACCTGCTGCTGGGTGATTTTGAGAAAGTTAATTCTTGAATAGCACGAATACTCCCATTAGGCCAACTTACAAGATAATTTCCTTTCCTACTTTTAACTCCACATAATGTTTTTCGAAGGCTTTCTGAAATTGATTAATGCTCCAATCAGAGCTATCATGTGCGGACAGAGCCACTAACTGAGGGTTTACCTGTTTTATGATATCAATTCCATTTAGAACTTGTTTTTCATTAATACCATTCCATGGAGGATTGTCCGAACCTACTATATTCTGGATATTAAAAGGACCCTTAATTACCCTGCCACCTTTTACCGGGTAGTGAAGTCCGCCAATTATGGCGTAAATCGGTTCGTTAAAGACCCTTTGAACCTTTTCGATTAATCTTTCTATTGTTTGATGTCCGCAGCCAATTATTATGACCAGTCCTTTACCTTCGAGATTAATTACTAAACTATGCTCAAGTGTATAACCCATGATAAATAAGTACCTTGGAATAACACCTGTACTCGCAATGCCAGTTTCTAACACTTGTGGATCACTGATGATTTTTACTTTTGGATTCGGATTCCATTTGGAAGGTGTTATATTGTCCGGGGCAAAGACAGGGATTTCAGGCACTTCCACTATTCCCTGGGAGAGGCTGAAGGTTTTTTCTCTCTGTTCTTTCATTCCACCAATATGATCCAAATGAATATGACTGATAAATATCATATTTAACTTATTAAAATCAACGGCTAATTTACTGGCATTCACAATCAATGGAGAAGGATGTTCCTTATTAACATTATAGCCGACATCCATCAGAATTGTAGTATCATCTGCTTTAATTAAATAGGAAACGCCTGGTTCTGTTCTTAATTCATCTCTATCAGTATAATAATCGATTAAAGGTAATACCGATAAACTCTTAACCGATCCAAAAGTTGGCATCTTCGGGGTGTTAGCCCATTGTATTTCCTTTTCAACTCGGAGCTTACCAATATTTAACTCAGTAACCTTAACAATAAGTACTATCCCCAAGCACAATAAGCAAAAAAACATTATGTAGATGAATACCATAAAAACCTCCTAAACTTTTGCGTATTAACAAACAATATTATTGAGCTTATTTGCCATAGCCAAGGTACCGCTTTTTTATTGCCATAGCACAATTTTTAATGGGTATACTTCCTCAAATCCAGAAACTACTAGAGAATGGGTAAATTAGCTCTGGTTTGTATTTACAAAATTTCATAATAAATGCTGTCCATTCGAACTTGTTCTGATAAGATGATCTACTCGCATGAGTACAAAACAGTTCCGTTTTTATAATCCAGCACCGTCAGCAGCCCGACCTTATGATCTATCCTATTTTAAATTTGCGATGAGACCAGCATACAACAACTCGATTGATTTATCTAACATGGCTTCCTTTAAAGGAATCATATGGGGAGGAATTATCGTTTGATTAACAGTAAGACTAGCTATCCCTTGACTATATGCCCAAATGCAGAAACCAAGTAATTCTCCATCGTCGTTGAAACCTAGTCCCTCTATAGCAGTTTTGAACAATTGGATACACAGATTCCAATGATTCATGGCGACTTCATGAAGCTCAGGATATTCGGAAGAGTTTAATTCAATTGTTCCAAATAGTAATCGGAAAACTTGGGGTTCCCTTTGTGCAAAGCGTACATAGGACTTTACACAATTTTGCAGCAGTTTCTTCGGATTCCGGCAATCCTGTGTAGCAGCAACTGTATCAGCAGTAAGTGTTCGAAAACCCTCAGCCGCTACCGCTGCCAATAGCCCCTTTTTGTCGCGAAAATAGTGTGCCGGAGCTGCATGGGATACTCCGGCGGCTCCAGAAACTCTTCTTAAAGTTAAGCCGTCAATGCCATCTGTGGAAAGAATTTCAAGGGCTTTTTGTACTAATGTAGCCCGAAGGTTAATGTGGTGGTAACTATAAGATTGCTTTGAGGCTTTGTCTATTATGTTATTTATGTCGTCCATTGTATTCCCCTTTTAACATAAGTATTATTTCAATCTTGACAATGTAAAGATATAGTTATACAATTATTTCAATATCATGCATATCGTCTATTTTATCACAAAACATTAAATATTTACTCATTTCTACTAAGAAAGGGTGATTTTGATGTCTAGAATATTAGTTGTTGATGATGAGCCAAAAATTCTAAAGATTATTGAACACAGCCTGTCACGGGAGGATTTTGAAGTTACCAGTGCTACAGATGGACAACAGGCTATTGAACAATTTCAGCGCCAAGACCACAACTTGGTTATCCTAGATCTTACACTGCCTAAAATTGACGGCTTTCAAGTCTGTCGAACAATTAGGGAAACATCCTCCATCCCCATCATTATCCTTTCGGCTAGAAATCAAGAACTGGACAAAATTCTCAGTTTTAATTTAGGAGCCGATGACTATATAACCAAGCCCTTCAGCCCAATGGAACTCTGTTTAAGAGTAAGGGCTATCCTTCGACGTACAAAAGACGAACAAAAGTCCGCAAACATTGAAGATTTGATACAATGCCACAATGGACTATACATCGATCCTTCGTCTAGGAAAGTTTTGTTGAATGATCGACCAATTGAACTTACGGCTAAGGAGTTTGACATCTTATGGGTCATGGTCAAACATCCTAATAAGGTTTTTACCCGTAAGCAGTTGCTATATCAAATATGGCAGAATGACTACATAGGCAATGAGGATACAGTTACAGTTCTGATTAGCAGGTTGCGAGATAAGATCAGGGGCAGTAAAACTCAATCCTCCTTTATTCAAACGTTGCGGGGAGTAGGCTATAAATTTGCAATTGACTAGTATTTTAGACTTAAATGAAGGCTATATTTCCATTATCTCTATACAACGAATTTGATTATTAAATAAAAAATATCGAACTGAACAAAGCTAGTTAAATCTTATATAACTTCTGATAAAAGCAAAGCCGGTCAAGGTGATTGAACCCCAGCCGGCTTACTTTATTACTCCGTCTATCTACCATGTCAAAGGCAAAGACTATTGAACGTATTACATCATCGGTTCCATAGTGAGAGCGGGATGTTGTTTTTCTTCAAGGAATAGCAATATTTCATCCTCGGTTATACCAACTGTTTCATCTGCAATCTTATCAACAAAATCTTCGCCAAGGCCAGCTGCTTTAGCTGTTTCTCTAAATTCTTCACCAAGATACTCTTTGAGTGATTTGGGCATCCAAACAAGACGCGCCAGTCCACCGTCGGCAGGAATAAATTTGCTGCTGACAAGATAGCGTTTGCCAACACCCATGAAACCGGGAGTTTGCATGCCACCGCCGCAAGTACCAGCTAACGTGGAGAAGGTCATGCCGCAAGGGGTCTCGCCTCCATGCTCACGGGTGGTTATCATAACGCCGTTGCACATCGGCAGAATGGCCATGATTCCTTCGAAACAACCGCAGGAGGTCATTGGGCGGTCCATAATGGTATAGAAGTTAACTTCTTCGGTTGTACGGTTAGAAGCATTGTAAATAAATTCGTTGAAACTCTTCCACATGCCTTTAACCGGGTCAATGCATTCGCCTTTTGGTATCGGCTGGTTAGGGCCGGTCGGGTTGATTTCGTTGGAAGCTTTAGCGTCAAGCCAGGATACGGCACCGCACAAGCCCATACGTTCAGGGCTAACCACACATACATGATTAGGTGCAAAGGACTGGCATAACAGGCAGGAGTAGAAAGTGTCGACCGACTCGTCGGTAAGACCTTTGAGACGAAGGTCGCGCGCCCGGTATTTTTCGCGGGCAATTTTGATTTTCTCTTCAATGACATCTTTGTCGGTAATCAGCGTTACCTGTACGCGGTCAACGATTGCCGGAAATTCCGATTTATATTTAGCAATAAGGATTTCGCCGTAATCTCTGATTTTAAAGCCTGCTTCATGCGCGCCTTTGCTGATACGCAGCCAGCAGAGGTCACGCTGGGCAACGTGCCACAGACCTTCACCATAGTTAATGCAATAATGAACACGGCGTTCCAGCACGCCTTCAAAGTCTTCCTGCATCTTGCGGCCGTATATATCAACCATAATACCAAGCGGAAAACGGCTGCCTTCCGGCATTTCATCAATTTCCGGCCCAATAACTTCAATCTTGCCGTCCTCAATGTGATCGGCATCTGCCATACGGACAAGTTCGAATCCGGTAGTACGTCCACCGCCAAACTCGACCCAGGTATCAGCTTTACGAATAGTTTCACCTTCGAAAGCAGGACCAACCGCAATTGGTACAGGGATATCGACAATTTGCAGTTTAATGCCACGCAATTCAAGCGCCAAGGCAACCATTTTCTTGTAATCCGGTTCATATTGATACCAGTCGGAAATTTCTTCTTTAAGCGGCTGATCGGTAACGACTGGAAAGCCCATAAAGATCGCGCCGAAGTGAGCGGCGGTTTTAACAATATCACTAGGCCCAAGCTGCAGCACAAACACCCTTACCCGGCGGGCCTGGTAGTCTAACTGACGTTCACGCTCACCCGCAGGTATACCGCCAAATGCCAGACCAGCACGGAAAGCAAAGTTAACAGCATGGATGACCTGCGTAAAATTACCTACCGGAAAGGTAATGAAATCAACACCAACTTTAAGGTTTACCTCAATAGCCTGTTCGATAACTTCGTTAGCCAGGAATATCATAATTCCTTTAGTCTGCAAATCTTTTACAAGTCCTGCCAACTCTTGTGGACTCCTCGCTTTACCAATAATAACGGCAACACCGGGGATCGTAAAGTCAACCAAAGGTACTCCGAACTTACGAAGAATGCGGTCATTTAAATAACCTATATAAGGCAGTTTATCAGGTTGAGCGCCATTTATATACCGCAGGCTTTCAATAATTTCAGCTGCATATAATGTTGCTTCGCCGTTCAGTTTCGCATTTTCAAAATTAAGTTCTTCACAGACATTAGTGGTACGAATACGATTAAGAATAGGGGGCAGATCGCCTAATTTAGTTACCTCTTCCCCGCTTAAAGCGGTAATTACCGGCAGTTTATATGCTGTATCAGGATAGTTGACCGGGGTATCCGGCCCATATTGATTAATGGCTTGAGTGAGAAGTATTTCAGCATAACTGGTAGCTGTTACCGTACCTTCATAAGCCCCTTTAAAAAGCTCAATAGACATTCGTTTGCCTCCTTCGTAGAGTTAGTTTCATTATGTCAATTTATCATAATTGTAAAGCCGTATTAACTTCAGTTTCAGCCATCTTAGCAGCGCCTTTAGTACGCATAGCCAGTTTCCAAGTGCGTTCTTCCAGCGCATCGACTAATGTTTTAACAGCTTTATGAGGATCTTCCTCCAGGATGAAATAACCACCAAATACGTCTTTAGCAATTTTGGTAACAACATCATAAACTAGTGTGCTGCCTTGTACCGGTGGCATAACACCTACGTGCATAGGCACGCCCATAGCAACATTCCAGGAACCAATAGCAACCGACTTTTCGCTCATTGCTTCTGGAGCACTACCCACGTACGGAGTATCGGAAACATCTACGCCCAGCTCGTCGGCCATCAAGGTGGCCAAATCCATAGCACGGCTATTGTCAACACAAGAACCCATATGAAATATTAACGGCAGGTCGGTAGTTAGACCAGCTTTGTTATTCAGACGGGCGATAAATTTCTTAAGACCTTCCCCTGCATATTTTTGTACGCCTTCACCAGAGAGCAGGCCTTCTTTTCCAAAGGCTTGAGCGGCACAACCGGTAGCAACGATAAACACATCGTTTTCAGCCAGACCTTTTGCTATTTCCAGGTGGTTATAGTCATGAGCACCCTTAAGATTATTACAACCACAGAAAAGAGCTACACCTTTAATCTCCCCAGAAGTAATGGCATCGGTAAGGACCTTAATCGGGTTGTCGGGATTGACAGCCTTAAAGACATTCAGCAGGGATTCAAGACTAAAACCAGCAACAACGGTATTTTTGATTTGCGGAATATCTATTTTTGGGGTATCGCGCTCTTTATAAGCTTGAATAGCCAATCGAATGATTTCTTTAGAACTATTCATAGCGTTATGCTCATCAAAAGCATAGTGATAAGAACCTGGAATCTTAGCAATTGGCATAGTAGTAACGATTTTGGTATGGAAGCAACTTGATAGAGAGCGTAGACTCGGCATGATACATTGAACGTCAACAACCATCAAATCCATTGCACCGGTCAGGATAGCAAGCTCCTGAGTAGAGAAGTTAGTGGCAATAGCCACGCCTTCACGCATCAGCACTTCATTACCTGTACAACAGATGCCGACGAGGTTAATACCGTTGGCGCCGGCAGCTTTCGCTTCTTCTTGCATTTCCTTAGCAGCTGCTACTACCATCTGGCTGAGCAGGGGATTATGACCGTGAACTGCGATGTTGACTTTGTCTGCTTGAATTGCGCCAAGGTTGGCTTCAGTTACTACAGGCACCCCGGTACCGAACAAAATGTCGGAAAGGTCTGTTGCCAGATGCATGCCGTCTAAGTCGCATAAGGCTACTTTTAACCCGGAAAAAATGATGTTGACAGGGTCAGCATCATTACCAACATGGGTTTGATGCAATAATCCGGCCAGAGACAAATTAATACCGCTGGGCATAATATTGGTGTCATTAAACTTTTTAATCCGGCCTTCAGTAGCAGTCTTGGTTATCCAAGTTAAAGGCTTGTCATCCGATGTGCGGGCGAACTCTTCAAGCGCGGCAAGTGCTACGTCTTTAGCAATTTCATTAACTACACGTTCTTCGGTAGCCACACCGATTCTTTTAGCTACCGCCATTAATTTATTGACATCAGTTACTTTATAATCATGGAGCTTACCTTCAGCCACATGAAGCAGTGTTTCAGCAATATGACGTCCATGGTCGGAGTGAGCGGCGGCACCGCCCGCAATATAGCGGACAACGTTTCTTGCTACAATAGTGTAGTCGGAAGCACCACAAATACCCTTATTGGCGCCGGGTTTTTGGGGAACGATCCGGCAAGGACCCTGCAAGCATATCCGGCAGCATATACCAGTATTGCCGAAAGTGCAACGCTGCCCTTGTGCTTGTGCTCGATCAAACGTTGTTAGAAACCCAATTTCTTTTGCTTTTGCCAGCATTTGATGTGCAGCAGCATCGACCGTTAATTTATCAAATTGGGACATTCTCTTTACCTCCATATGTTTATTTTAATTATCCATGTTCTTTGTAATGAAGGGATAGATTTTAGAACGAGCATACACCTCCAATTTACATTAACTTAATCCTCTGGATTTTGAATAATTGCAATTCTTAGGGCACCAACGGTTTTACCACTTTATTTATGTTATTATTTTCACAATTACTGTAATGATATATATTCGTTATATACAATTTTGAATATAATCTAATCCCTCTCCTAAGATAGCAGCAAACATGTTGGTTTAATCTAATTATATACAAACTATATTTCATCAGGATAAATTATAAATAAACATTCACTGAACTAATGCTTAACAATTCACAACTTAATCCTTAACATAACCTTAACCAATCTTATAAAAATAAAGATAGAACATACAGAAAGTTTACAAAGCTAATGCCGTGACCAATTGACATCGTCAAGGTCACGGCATTTTTGACGCTTACTTTAAAAACTCAGCCGGAATCAGTATTTAAACGATTTAAAAAGGTATTTCAGTATTTCAGTAACTAGCTCTGGGTGAAAATAATATAAAATCCCGCCATTCACAGTATGAATTAGCAGGATTTTATGAAATGCCTCACATATTTATTTAGCGTTTTGATGAACTGCTCCATTAACTTTCGCTTCTTCCGCTATCGCTTCTTCTCCGCGTCTAATAGCTTCCCGCACCATAGAACCAACTTCTCCCGTAGTTACATCGCTCCAATGAGATGTTCGCAAATAACCTTATAACTTAAAATATACATAACAGAAGAAGCGTGTGGACGGTTCTATTGCTTCTCTCTGAAATTCCCCTACTTTTGTCGTATTATGTAAATTATCATACATTTTGTTGTTTTATTGTCAATAATGTTTATCTTGATATGGGGAATAAAAAACCCTTCATTCTTCGATTTCAAACCGAAAAGAAGGGTTATCGCGCATCTTATTTACCTACTTTTTGCAGCCAATTATTAAATCAAATTTACCAGCAGACATCTGTATAGGCACTTTGTAGCCTTTTATCTGTTTAAAATCGCCATCCCTGGCCAGTTTTTGCGGCTCAAGATTGAGGTTTAAACCTTTGTCTGAAGCATTAATACAAAAAATACCATTAGCCAGATTAAGAAACTCAGCCACACTATCACGCGCCAGTTCATCCACTTCAGTTAAATCTTCCTGGCTATAGCAATGGGCTACAGCCAAAAGAACGGCATCGTTCATTATAAACCCGGTAAACAAATCCATTTCACCGGTAATGCTTTGGGTGAATACCCAGCCATCACCCTTCTCCACCAAGGATACATTCGGAAAAAGCATCGGCTCATCGCCTAAAAATCTTACAATATTCCGCAAGATTAACGATACATAATCATGATACACTTCGCCCATACCGCCTGCCGCCGAAAAATCAAGAAATGCTCTGCTGGCTTCATCAAAATTAACAGTCTGTATGGCCTGCAACTCCTCACTGGACAGACTACTTTCCTCTTTGTATCTTTCCAGGACTATTCCCAATTGGGCTAAATCCATATACCCCCGGTCAATGATGGCCTGGCTTAAACTTAAATGACGGGACCCCTGAATTTGCAGCAAATCTTCCAGTTGAGAAAAAGTCAGATAACCTTTCTCTATGGCTAGCTCACCAAACCGTTTGTCCTTGGTACGCTGCAACTCATGAACCTCTTCTACCTGTTGGGCGGTCATCATTCCGGCATTAATGGCCAGCACTCCAAGTTTTACGCGTACTAAACGCTCAAGGGCCATCGCATCAGTCAACTGTTCTGCCGTAAGAAGCTGTTTATTTAACAAATACTGTCCAAAATATTGGCTAAACATTAATTCTCCTCCTTAGTTCAATCTAATGCGTTAATTATTTTCTTAATTTGCTCCAGAGTATACGGTTTCTGAATAAAATCAGCCGCTCCACTCTTTAGGGCTTCAATTAATTTGGACGAAGTACCGGTGGAAGACACCATAATGACTTTGGCATCCGGACAAAATTCTTTTATACTTTTTAAAGCTGTTATCCCATCGACTTCTGGCATAACAATATCCAGAAATACTATATCAGGACGGTTAATCCTAAAACTCTCAATTACCTCTGAACCGTTCTTAGCTTCAAAAACTACGCAGTTCATGCCTTCCAGGAGATCCCGCAATTTTTTCCGAACCAATAAGGAATCATCACAAATCAAAACTTTATATGTTTTCTCTTCCATTTCTGAAAATGCTCCTTTCCAATGCCAAATTTGGTATTTGCTATCTAATTTACTTTCGCACTCTTTGTAATTAATCCTTCGGATATTTGTAAATTATTGTCGATTTTTTTGTTAAAATTAAAAGGGATCTGCGCTAAAATCGCAGATCCCTTTCCAGTATTATTCACCAATTTATTTACCTATGTGTGTTTTTAGATATCGAGGTCGAGTAGAGGCGGGTCTCACGACCCGCAACCCTCACGGAACCGGACGTGCCCTAATTAAGGCATCCGGCTCTTCATAACAGTATTTGCTTTGCATTAGCCATACATATTCACGTAAATCCTAGCTTTAACAAGCGGAAATCGTTTTTCGACTTTTACAAACTTCTCCCATGTCATGCTTTTATTTTGACTCCGGCGATTAAGTACTCTTACTATCCTTCGCCGCACTAGTATCCAAACCTTGGGCATGAATGAGAGTTTGCAGTTTTACTCTTGGCCTTCGTTTGGCTAGCTCGGTTATCCTTGTCAATTTTGTTTCCAACGGTTTCTCTGCCTCCAGTACAGCATTGTTTCCTTTTCAAGGACACTGTTATGTTACGTCCTTTCCTCCGCAGGCATTACCCTGCTTCTTCGGTACTATAACGTAATCCGACTCCCTGATGTTTATTTGGCTTCCTTGTCTTCGACTTGTCTGCCATACTCATTTGAGAAACATCAGGGTCTCCCAAGTTCACACGGAGTACCAATATGTAGCATGCCAAGACCTACGATCCCGGGAGGCTGGATTTAGCTCGCCTGTATCGCTAATCCCAGTGTTGTCTTCTGCTCGTCCCATGCATCGACCACTTCCAAGTTTCAACCATTTCGGGATTCAATATCTTCAGCTTTCGCTTTCGGCCTACTACCTTTCCTGCCTACGCTTAGACTTGGCGTTACCGCTTCAGCCCCAAGGCTAGATACTGAGTGACTGGCTAAGTCTTCTCAGGCGGGATTCCCACCCGCTATACTCCGTGCGCTTCTTGGCGCACGGGACGGGGTTATCGACACTATTTTTATTTGCTATTTTTATTTTCCGGATAAAACCACAAAACTCCTGCCAAATTAATACATGTTTTAGGAGTTTCTTTATGTAGTATCTTTTAATTACCTTTACAAAATAAATGAAAGATCCCTAAAGTAATACAAACTTCAGGGCATCTTTCATTTATTTTGCATTCTGATGTGCTGAACCATTCGCCTTCGCTTCTTCCGCTATTGCCTGTTCACCGCGCTTAATCGCTTCTCTTACCATCGAACCGACTTCACCGGTGGTGACATCCGACCAGTCTCCATCTTCTACCTTCGCACCGAAGCCAAGATCATGGGCTAATTTATCTTTTGTTTCTTGCGACATTATGCCTTTACCCATATTATTCACCTCCATACAGCCGTTTTGGAGTCTATATTTATTATTTACGGATTGCTCAGGAAGTATTCTTTAGAAAACCGAATGGAGCATTGACCAATACCCATTTATAACATATAATGTTAATAAATGTAAATACAATAAGTTAAATTCCTTGTTTCTGCGTTCCTAGAACTTTTAATATAAAGGAGAAGGATTTTTTATGCCAATAACAGCATATGGCGTGTTAAAATGTCAGCCTATAAAAGCAATGCACGCAGCTGATACATCGCACTTTGAGGTTCATGTTGTGGATGACGACTTCGATTATCGGATTGCAATCAATGTTAAATCTCAACAATCACCGCCGGAATTACTTTACTATATTGATGAAGATTACAAACATGATATATTAACGGAGCTTCAGGAACTCCCGGGGAAATTTACAGCTCTAAAAAGCGAGCCCGACACTTTATCTCTTGATTATCTCCGTGGAAACCTTTTTGATTACCACAAAATGAAACCCGCTCAGCATACTATTGGTTCAGAAAATGAATTAGCCGAACTTATTGAAAAATACATTGACCTAGCTATCCGGACAAGTGATTCGACAGTATATGCCTTCGGGCAAAAGTGGGGACCGGAAAAACGCCGCGACCAGTACTTCGGGTTCAGACCAGGCAATGGGATACATGATATTCATATGAATCAGGGAAACACAGGATCATTCGCCAAAGATAACGGTCCTTACCAAGATGGCGGGCTTTTCATTCACTTTCCTGCAGAAAATCAATGGATAGCCATATTCTTAGCGTTTCAATCCCAATCGTTTAATTTAGATGAATCCTGAAGATATAAGGAAAAATCTTATGAGCATACTTTCCTTTTATTATTAGCATGCAAAAAACAGCCGGCTTACAGAAAAGCCGGCTGTTTTTTATAGACAATTTATTAGGGATTCGCATTTGTACCGATATTAGCATTGGCATTAGTTCCCGGCGGAACAAACACTCTGGTACTCAGTTCTTTATCCAAGTATAACAAAGCCTCGGAATTATTGCCAATTACATTTAATTTGGCCAGAATATCTGTAGCATTGGCTTCTTCTTCTACCTGCTCATTAACATACCACTGCAAAAAGATTTGTGCTGCGAAATCCTTCTCAGCAATGGATAGTTCATATAGTTCGTTAATTAAACTGGTCACATGTTCCTCATGCTTCAATACTTCTTCAAATACCTGCAACGGAGTGCCAAACTCCTGCGGCGGAGCCGGTATGTCAAGCATGCGAACATTGCCGCCGCGCCCTTTCAGATAGTCAAATAATTTCAGGGCATGAAAAGTTTCTTCCTGATATTGCACCCTGAGCCAACTGGCAAAGCCTTTCAGTCCTTTTGCCTCACAATAGGCAGACATGGACAGGTAAAGATTGGCGGAATATATCTCTGCCCGTATTTGGTTATTGATCGCATCTTGCATCGTAGGGCCAATCATTATTATATCCCCTTTCAATTCCAGAATCCTTAAATTGCTTCCATATATTTTAACATATTTATCCATTATCAAGCAAGACCAGGCAGTTTTGACAATAATATTTAATGTAACCTGGAGAGTTTATACAACTTTTCCATGAGTTGATTTCTATCAGTTATCGGCGGCTGACAGGCAAAATTCTCGCAAATATAGGCCGTTGCTGCACCGTTAATAGGTTCTTGCCCACTGATATTAGGCAAGATTTCGGCAATAATTTCCCGCTGGCCGGGATCGTTGAACATTGCCACTGTATCGGGCAGAAACTGACTGCCGACCGCGCTCAGCATTGCCCAGGTCTCTTCTGAATCAGGCGACCCGGCTACAACTATCTGCCTGTGGTCAGCCCAATAATATTCCAGCGCCATCAAAAAGTAAGTATACGCCCGGGGATATTTCTCAGCTTCCCCGGCAAAGCTTTTAAGCAGTTTTTCTGCCGTGTCGGCTATATCTTTATCGCCGGTAATACTGGCCAGCTTCAATAACCCAAGCGCCGCAACCGAGTTGCCTGAAGGCAGAGCGCCGTCATATAGTTCTTTAGTCCTGGCAATCAGCCTCTCGCCATCCGCACCGTAAAAGAAAAAGCCGCCATGCTCCTCATCCCAAAATAAAGTTTTCATATCAGAGGCTACTTCCTTTGCCTGCCGCAGATATTCCGGAACAAAGGTTGTTTGATAGACTTCCAGCAATGCCCACAGCAGGAATGCATAATCATCCAGATAGGCCAGGTGAGCCGCTTCCCCTTCACGATACCTTGCCAATAAACGGCCATCTTCCCGTACCATTTCCGTATAGATAAAATCCAGCGCCCGTTCGGCAATTGCTGCATACCCGGCCCGTTTCAATACCCGGGCTGCTTGGGCAAAGGCCACTACCATCAAGGCATTCCAGGCTGTTAATATTTTGTCGTCCTTATGAGGGCGAATACGCTTTTCCCGCAATTTAAAGAGCTTACGCCGGCTCTCTTCCAGCATCTGCTCTAATTCTGCTGCATTCATGCCCACTTGGGCGGCATACTCGCTGCTATCCCGCCCAATACAATTCAAGATACTCGTCCCATGCTCAAAATTACCATCTGATGTGATATTGTAAAAATCCGCAAAAATAGGGCCGGACTTATCATCCAAGACAGACAGCACTTCTTTTCTGGTAAAGACATAAAACTTACCTTCCACTCCTTCTGAATCAGCGTCCTCAGCCGAATAAAAACCGCCCTCTGCATTATCAGTCATATCTCTAACCACATAGTCAAGAATTTCTTCCGCTACCCTGGCAAAATCAACATTTCCGGTACACTGATAAGCTTCCAGATATGTACAGCAAAGCAAGGCATTATCATACAGCATCTTTTCGAAATGGGGCACCAGCCATTTGCTGTCAGTGGAATATCTGGCAAAACCGAATCCCAGATGATCATAAATACCGCCCTGCCGCATAGCGGTCAAGGTTTTCTCTACCATAGCAAGAGCTTCCTGATTCCCTGTGCGGCGCCAGTAGCGCATTAAGAACAGCATATTATGCGGCGTGGGAAACTTTGGCGCACTGCTGAACCCACCATACTTCGGCTCAAAGCTCTCTTTTAACTGGGTAAACCCTAATTCCAGAATATCCTTGGACAACTCCCCCTGGGAGACTTTATTGCTGTGTCTCTGCAATACATCGGCAATTTTGTCCCCATAGCCGATCAATTCACTACGGTTCGTTTTCCAGCGCTCCTGCACAGACCCCAGAACATCCATCAATCCCGGACGCCCATACATGCTGTGCTTGGGAAAATAAGTCCCGGCAAAAAAAGGTTTTTTATCAGGTGTCATAATAATCGTCAGCGGCCACCCCCCCTGCCCGGTCAATGACTGGCATACACTCATATAAATATGATCAACGTCAGGCCGCTCTTCCCGGTCAACCTTCACGGATACAAAATATTTGTTCAAAAAGTCAGCAACTTCCTGATCCTCAAAAGATTCCCGCTCCATCACATGGCACCAATGACACGTACTATAGCCGATACTCAAAAATATCGGCTTGTCTTCCGACTTAGCCTTCGCAAACGCCTCGTCGCCCCATGGATACCAGTCAACCGGATTATGTACGTGCTGCAGAAGATACGGACTTTTCTCCTTCGCTAAGTGATTGGTAAATTTATCAGCCATAAAATTCACCTCTTCCTTATTTTCGTTAGTTTAGTAATTTACTAGATGGTTGATTTACATGCATGTCGATAGGGATATTTGTTTTCCTCTAACAATTAGATTCCTATTGGCTCATGGTAAATCCTGCTTTGTAATGCTTAAAAGGTAATTTCCCGGAAAACAAATAAGAACCTACCCTAATAAGGTGGTTCCTTTTGTAGTATGTGTCACGCTCACCACTTATCCAGCGTATAGTTGAACGCCCAAATAGACATTGGTCAAATTGTTGACTAATGTCTATTTTAAGCGTGAGTCAGAATCACCTAAAACCCTGTAATCAACAAAAACAGGATAGTTAATATGATACCAATAACTAAATAATTCATACCTGAACCCAAGCGTCACTACAGCCGAAAACCGGTTACTGCGCTTTGCAAATCCTGAGCTAGTTTGGCTAACGCTTGGCTTGATGATGCGATTTCCTCCATAGCGGCCAATTGTTCTTCCGCTGCCGCCGAAACACTGTGAGTCTCACCCGCCGATTTTTTCCCAAGCACTTCAATCCTTTTAAC
>JAEYSJ010000349.1 GCA_023434855.1 Bacillota bacterium
GTTTTATATCTCGCCAGGTTGCCCAAGTCGCTAAAACACCTGTGTTTAAAATAGTTCCCGTTATAAAGCAGATATCCTTCCAAAAATCAATATCAATATTAGCCAGTATTGAAAAATTATTGGCAAAGTTCTTTATCAGGTTGGTGCGGGAAGCGTTCATTAATAAAGCCGGTATCAAAGAAAAAAGAATTGTATATATAATAGTTTTTCTGATTGCTTTTGCTGTACTCATTGTTCACTGTAACCAAAAATGGTTGTAACCTTTACTTTTTTGGAAATTAAACAATAATCCGGAATTAGATTATATATCATATTATAACATAATCAGGAATATTTCTGCCAGCATTAAAAAATATATCTCGCTTTAGCAAAGATTATGAAGGAAATTTTTATAAATATCTATTGCCCTTATATCGTTATTTTGTCTTTCATTTGATTAAACTTGGCTTCGCCAATGCCTGGCACTTTCTTTAGCCCAGCAATATCTTTAAATGAGCCGTTAGTTTGCCGGTATTCCACAATACGCTGCGCCATTGCCGGACCGACACCGGGTAACTTATCAAGTTCGGCCTTATCAGCGGTATTGATGTTGATTTTATCTCCGCTTCGGGCCGCACCGCCGTTGCCGGAAGCATTGCCGGGGCTAATATTGCCCGGTACATTAATATGCATACCGTCACTCACCGGTTGGGCCAGGTTGATCTTCGCACTGTCAGCGCCTGGCGCCAAACCGCCGGCAATATTTACAGCATCCAAAACGCGGCTGCCGGCCGCCAGCTTGAACACACCCGGTTTGTTTACCGCCCCGCTGACATACACAACATCCTGGCTTTCCTGCGAATTCTCAGCAGCTATAGGATTCACCGGTACACCTGATGAGGTAACATCAGGTGTAGAGTTTTTCTGCCAGTAGCCATAGAAACTTCCGGCCAATATCACCACTGCCAAAACTGCAATAAGCACCAGTCTTCTTTTCAGGGCCACAATCACCATTGATCACTCCCGAATGGTTTTTGGTAATATTTCGGCAAAATTGGCCATTATCCTTTCGCATCATCTTGTTAATTTCGCTGCAATTGTCGCAACGTACCTGCCTTGATGACGGGCCCCGGCCAGCTCGTTTCTGCTGGGCATTCTGCTCTCTTTCATACCCGACATGGTAGAAGCGCCATAAGGGGAACATCCGGTTACCTCCCCGATAGTAGTCTGACCTTCAAAAGTATATGGTAAACCGACAATGAGCATGCCATGGTGCAAAAGTGTTATATGAAAGTTCAATATTGTGGATTCTTGCCCGCCGTGCTGCGTTGCCGTACTGACAAAAACACTGCCGGCTTTTCCCACCAGCTTCCCCTGAGTCCATAGTTGGCCTGTGGAATCGAGAAACTGCCGCATTTGCCCGCACATGTTTCCGTAGCGGGCGGGTGTACCAAAAATAATGGCATCGGCATCGGCTAAATCATCTAAGCGGCAAATAGGAACATGGGCCATAGCTTTTTGTGGCTCAACCGCTCCCAGTCTGGCTAAAAACGGTTCCGGAATTGTTTCCGGTACTCGCCGCAGAACAGCCTCAGCCCCGTCTACCTCCTGTACACCTTCTGCTACCGCCTCCGCCATTCGATGAATGTGTCCGTATAAAGAGTAATATACTACCAAAACTTTCATGTTCTCCTCCTAATCTGCCCCAAATTTTGTCTTTCCGAGGCTGCTATTTAGTTAACGCCCATGAATTAAAAGACTGTCCCCAATAGCAACAGCTTTTTTGGACCTATTACAATGCTCCGAACCCAAAACCGCGCAGACTATTTATTCCTGTGGAAATTCCGTCTTTTCCCTGCCTGAATTCAGTCTTTTCCTCAATCCTTACCGGTTTTATCTTCCAGATCTCCCTGGCATATTCTTTAACCGTGTAGTCGCTGGAAAATAGACCTGACTTAGCGATATTTGCAGCAATGATTTTCCACCAGACACTTGGGTCGCGGAAAGCAGCATCAACTTTCGCCTGTGCTGCCAAGAAAGAATCAAAGTCCGCCAGTTCCATAAAATGCCCTTGCCCATAGACAAGGTGATCATGCAGAATACGGAATTCATCTGACGCGACGGGAAGCATACCATCGATAAGCCGGTCGACAACCTTTCGCACCCTGGCATTGTTGTTGTAAATTGTCTGTGAACTGCATCGGTTGTCTCCACACAAATTATGAATTTCCGCCTCCGACAGTCCAAAAGTAATAATATTCTCCGCCCCTACCGCCTCCAATATCTCAATGTTGGCCCCGTCCATTGTCCCCACTGTTAAAGCCCCGTTCAGCATGAGTTTCATATTGCTGGTGCCGGAAGCCTCGGTACCGGCAGTGGAAATCTGCTCACTTACATCAGCAGCAGGAATAATCAGTTCCGCCAGAGAAACGCCGTAATTTTCGATGAATACAACTTTGAGTTTATGATGAATGGCTGCATCGCTATTGATTACTTTGGCCAGAGTGTTGATAAGTTTAATGACTTTTTTGGCCAAAACATACCCAGGCGCCGCTTTGCCGGCGAAGATAAACGTGCGGGGAACAATATCAATATCAGGATTCTCCTTAATTTGCTCATACAAATCTATAATGCGCAGAACGTTTAGCAGCTGCCGCTTATAAGCGTGAATTCTTTTTATCTGAACATCAAAAATGGAATTGATGTCAACGGTAATACCATATTTGCCCTTGATATACTCTGCCAACACACTTTTCCGCACCTGCTTAATTTCTTTTACCATCTGTTGAAATACCTGGTTATCGGCCGATAGCGCAAGAAGCTTAATGCCGGCGGGATGGGAAATCCAATTTTCCCCGATAGTGTCTGTAATTAGCCGGCTTAATTGCGGGTTCGCCTCTATGAGCCACCGGCGATGATCTATGCCATTTGTTTTGTTGTTGAACTTATCAGGAGCATATTGGTAAAACAGATTTAGAACATCCTGTTTTAAAATTTGGCTGTGAATTTTAGATACCCCGTTCACACTATAGCTGCCGACAACCGCCAGGTGGCCCATCTTAACATACCCGTTAGCGATAACCGCCATTGCTGCGATACGATCCCATTCACCCGGGTAGCGTTCCCACAGTTCCCGGCAAAATCGTTCATTAATTTCATGGACAATCTCATAGATTCTCGGTAGTAGATTCTGGAAGTGATCAACAGGCCATTTTTCCAGGGCTTCAGGCATAATGGTATGATTGGTGTAAGAAATGAGACCGGTGGTTATATCCCATGCATCTTCCCAGCCGAGTTGTTCTTCGTCCATTAGGATACGCATTAATTCCGGGATGGCCAGTGCAGGATGAGTATCATTGATATGAATGGCAACTTTCTTGCCAAGGTGGGTAATTTCCCCAAAGTTATGTTTAACATGACGGACAATGCTTTGTACACCTGCCGATACCAGAAAATACTCCTGGGCGAGCCTGAGAGTCCGGCCTTCCTGGTAACGATCATCCGGGTATAGAATTTGTGATAGCGCTTCCACAGAGTATTTATGATGGATTGCTTTATGCAAATCGTCCGGCGCAAAGCTTGCAAGAATAACTGTTAAGTCTCTGGGCAGCTCGGCACTCCACAGTCGCAAGGTATTTATAGTGTTATTGGCATAGCCGATAACAGGAACGTCATAAGGTACAGCCAACACCGTCCCCAGCGAACCGCCAAACTTCACATGAACGGCCTTATCGTCCCGACGATACTCCAGGAAATTAAAATTGTTCATCCAGTTATCCGGTTGCTCAATCTGTTCACCGTCCACGATTTTTTGTTCAAATAAGCCGTACTGGTAACGGATGCCGCAGCCATGTCCCGGCAGGCCCTGCGCTGCCATAGAATCGAGAAAGCAAGCGGCCAGCCGCCCGAGTCCCCCATTGCCAAGTCCGGCGTCAGGCTCCTGATTTTTTAATTCATTATAATCAATACCCAGTTCACTCAGGGCTTTTACCCACACGTCCTTGACGCCAATATTACGCAGATTTTGATCTAAAAGCCGGCCGGGTAAAAATTCAATAGAAAAGTAATACAACTGCTTTTCTCCGTTTACGCCATATTGACGGTCAGTATTTATCCAGCGTCGTCCGATACTGTCGCGAACCAGACTGGCTAAGGTACTGTACTTTTCACCCAAGGATGCCTCTTGCAGAGTTTTGCGGTGCATAGCCGATAAACGGTCAGCAAATGCCTTTTTGAATTGTTCCTTGTCAGTTAGCATGTTGCACCCTCATTTCATTACCAAATCATACAGGCCGCGATACTCCAAAGCTGAATTTCGCCAACCTACATCTGATTTCATGGCGGAGACAACGACGTGCGGCCATATCTGCGGCTGGTGGTAAATCGCTACCGCCCGCGTTATAGCCTGCATCAGACTGTCGGCATTGTACTCGGTAAAACTGAACCCGTTGCCCTCACCGGTAAACTCAGTAAAGGGGATAATGGTATTTTTTAGCCCGCCCGTTTCCCGCACAATCGGCACACAGCCGTAGCGCAGAGCAATCAATTGTCTGGTACCGCAAGGTTCAATGAGCGACGGCAACAGATAAAGATCGGCAGCAGCGAAAATCCGGTGAGCCAGCGTCTCCTCGAAAAATATATTTGCCGAGAGCTTGGCAGGATAGTGATGTGCCGCCACCCGGAACATATTCTCGTAATCCTCATCGCCCTTGCCCAGAATAACCAGTTGAAGATCAGTGGCCATCAATTCATCCAGAATTTCGGCAACCAGACCGATTCCCCGGGAATTAACCAAGCGGGACACAATAGCGATAATGGGAACATCCGGTTTCACAGGCAAACCCAAATATTCCTGCAGCCTTGTTTTGTTAGCAGCTCTTTCCCCCAGGGAATGCCACGTGTAGTTCTGGAAAATAATTTTATCACTGGCAGGATTGTACACCTCAATGTCAATGCCATTCAGAATACCATAAATATCGTCCTGCCTGTGCCGAAGAACACCTTCCAGTCCCAGACCCCCTGCAGGACTAAAGATTTCCTTGGCGTAGGCCGGACTGACGGTCGTAATAATATCGGCGTAGACTATCCCGGCTTTTAGAAAATTGACCTGGCCGAAGAATTCAAGTTTTTCACTGGTAAAATACTCCGCCCGGTCCAGTTCCAGTATATCTTCAATTATTGTCGCATCGAAAACGCCTTGGTAATGGATATTATGTATCGTTAATATTGTCCGGAGTTTGTCATATTCGGCCTTTTGACTGTAATGCGCTTTAAGCAGCACCGGCAATATGGCTGTATGCCAATCATGACAGTGCAAAATTTGCGGCTCAAATTCCAGGTAAGGCAAAGCTTCTAAGACCGCCCGGCATAAATAAGCGAACCGTTCCGCGTCATCATAGCATCCGTAGACCCCCTGACGCTTAAAGTAATATTCATTGTCAACAAAATAATATTTCAGGCCGTTGTACTCCAGCATTTCAATGCCGCAGTATTGCTGCCGCCAGCCCAGAGGAACGTAAAAGCTTTTAAGATGTATCATCTTTTCCCGCAAATGTACGGGAATTTGTCCATACTTGGGAAGAATGACCCGGACGTCCACTCCCTGTTTTTTTAGTTCTTGCGGCAATGAACCGATCATATCACCCAAACCCCCGGTTTTAACGAAGGGGTAAGCTTCGGCAGCCACAAATAATACCGATTCCATCTTTGAACATCATCTCCCAATTCTATATATTGCTGACCCTGCTTTCTTCTTCATTGATTGAACGCAATTACACGGTGGTTCAGTACTTTATAAAATATTAAGAATGCAATTACTATGCCACCCTTTATGTCAATCCTTTTAAGGCGTTACTTCAAGTATCTGTACTTTTTGGTACTCCAAAAGGACCATTTTGGACAGATATAGCCAAACTATACTTACAATCGTCAGGGAGGATGAATGGGACTCCAGCACTTGCGTCAGATGGCAGCGAAATCCCGTCCATCCTTTCTGCCAGACTAGCTAGATTGTTGATTAATTCTTTAGTGCGTTATATATAGCAAATAAAAAATCAGCCTGCAATTACAGGCTGACTCTCTTACAATTAAACTATTTAACAACGACATTCACTAATTTCTG
>JAEYSJ010000169.1 GCA_023434855.1 Bacillota bacterium
AAGATATTTCTCAATAGCCGCTATCTTTTCTGTTCCCGATATTTTTGCTTTGTGTGACATAAAAAAGCTCCTCCTTGTGGTAGGCAGTTTTATTATTTCTACTGTCTACCACAAGGGGAGCATATCAATGTCTGCGGGTTTTAAATTTTGTTATGATCTTTTTTATCTTATTCCTTTGTTGCAGCTGCCTCAACATTTATACCGCAAGGCTGGCCGGCCAGTCTTTTATAGTTTTCCAATCTTTCTTTTGCATCCTGTTCGGTTTTCTTAAACAAGGCCTCGGCCATTTCGGGAAATTGCTTTTTCAGTGATGAGTAGCGTACTTCGCCCATAAGGAATTCCCTAAAATCCATGGTCGGCTCTTTTGAATCCATCGTAAAGGGGTTCTTACCTGAGTCTTTCAACTGAGGATTATACCTGTACATAGCCCAGTAACCGCTGTCAACAGCCCGTTTAGCTTCCAAATGACTGCAGCCCATGCCGGCCTTTAAGCCATGGTTGATACAGGGAGCATAAGCAATAATTAAGGAAGGTCCTGGATATGCCTCCGCCTCGGCAATGGCTTTAAGGGTTTGATTCTTATCGGCTCCCATAGAGATTTGCGCTACATATACATAACCATAACTCATTGCCATCATGCCGAGATCTTTTTTCTTGGTACGTTTGCCGCTGGCCGCAAATTTGGCAATCGCGGCTGTCGGCGTTGCTTTGGACGACTGACCGCCGGTATTTGAATATACTTCTGTATCAAATACCAGGACATTGACATCTTCACCGGAAGCCAATACATGATCCAGCCCGCCAAAGCCGATATCATAGGCCCAGCCGTCACCACCAAACAACCATTGTGACCGCTTAACCAGAAAATGTCTGTTTTTATAGATCCCGTTCAGCAACTGATCATCGCCTTTAACCTTTTCCAGAATTGTGATCAGTTTGTCAGCCCGCTCCCGCGTTCCTGCACCATTATTCTTATTCACCAGCCAATCTTCACAGGCATCTCCTAATTCATCTCCTGCTTTCAGTTTGGCTGCGGTAATATCCATTGCTAATTTTTCTCTGATTTGTTTAACGCCAAGCAGCATCCCCAAACCAAATTCAGCATTATCTTCAAACAAGGAGTTACCCCACGCCGGTCCGTGACCGCGGTGGTTTTTCGTATAAGGCACCGACGGAGCGCTGCCTGCCCACACGGAAGAACAACCGGTGGCATTGGCCACCATCATCCGGTCGCCAAACAATTGAGTTACCAATTTGGCATAGGGAGTTTCGCCGCAGCCTGCACACGCGCCGGAAAATTCAAGCAGCGGCTGCTCAAATTGGCTGCCTTTTACTGTGAATGGGTTCAACGGATTGGCCTTGGGAGACACCGCCAGTGCATAATTCCACATAACTTCCTGATCAAGCTGGGTTGCCAGGGGATTCATGATGAGCGCCTTCTCTTTCGACGGACAAATCTGCTCACAATTGCCGCAGCCTGTGCAGTCATAGGGCGAAACTGCAATTGAAAAATGCAAATCCTTTTGGCCGGATAGCGGTTTTGCAATAAAACCGGCCGGAGCATTATGCAATTCCTCATCATTAAGCAGCACCGGTCTAATTGCGGCATGCGGACAGACATAGGAACATTGATTGCACTGAATACAATGATCAGCCTGCCAGCTGGGAACATCAATGGCAATGCCGCGTTTTTCATAAGCTGAGGAACCCATTGGAAAAGTACCGTCTTCCATACCAAGAAAGGCGCTTACCGGTAATTTATCCCCTTCTTGCCTGTTAACCGGAATTAAAATATTATCAATGAAAGCAGGTTTTTCCCGGACAGTTACACTGACAGCCGCTTCGTCCCGGGCGCTTTGCCAGGAAGCGGGGACACTGATTTTTACAATGGCATCGATACCTTTGTCGATAGCAGAGTTATTCATGCTGACGATTTTCTCGCCTTTATTCCCGTAAGATTTTACAACTGCCTCTTTCAGATATTTCACAGCTTCCTCGACAGGAATGATATCGGCAATTTTAAAGAAAGCCGATTGCATGATCATGTTAATCCGGCCGCCAAGACCAATCTCCTGCGCAATCCCAACGGCGTCAATAATGTAAAAATTGATGTTATTATCAATAATATAGCGTTTCATTGCGGCAGGAAGCTTAGCCTCCAGTTCCTGTTCGGTCCAGTTGCAGTTTAAGAGGAAACTGCCGCCTTTCTTTAAACCTTCCAGCACATTATACTTATCGACATAAGACTGGTTATGGCAGGCAATAAAATCAGCTTTGTTAATAAGATAGGGAGATTTTATCGGCTGTTTTCCGAATCGCAAATGCGATATGGTAACACCGCCGGACTTTTTCGAATCATAGGCAAAATAAGCCTGGGCATACATGTCTGTGTGATCGCCGATGATCTGAATAGCATTTTTATTTGCGCCAACAGTGCCATCCGAACCGAGCCCCCAAAATTTGCATGCTTTTGTTCCTGGCGGTGTTGTGTCGATATCCTCCCCCAAAGACAGCGATGTATGAGTTACATCATCGATAATGCCTACGGTAAAGTTATCTTTTGGCTGCTCAAGCTTAAGGTTTTCAAAAATAGCATGAATATGGCCAGGGATTACATCTTTGCCGCCAACCCCGCATCGTCCGCCAACAATGTGCGGCTGCCACTCATTGCCATAAAATACCGATTTTACATCAAGATACAGCGGTTCAGCCAAAGCTCCCATCTCTTTTGTCCTGTCAAGAACAGCAATCTTTTTCACCGTTCCGGGGATATATTTTAAGAAATGTTTCGCTGAAAAAGGTCTGTATAAATGGACCGTCAACAAGCCAACCTTTTCCCCACCGGCATTAAGATAATCAACCATTTCTTCGATTGCTTCACACATCGAACCCATGGCAACAATCATTCTATCCGCATCTTTGGCACCATAGTAGTTGAAGAGATGATATTCCCGGCCGGTAATTTTACTGATTTCAGCCATATAATTTTCCACAATTTCCGGCAGAGCCTGATGAAACCGGTTAGATACTTCCCGTTGCTGAAAATAAATATCAGAATTCTGAACCGTCCCCCGCAATACAGGATTATCAGGATTCAACGCCCGGCTGCGGAATTCGTCCAGCGCATCCCGATCCAACAGTTTGCCCAATTCATCATATTCAAGGACTTCAATCTTTTGCACTTCATGGGAAGTCCGGAAACCGTCGAAAAAGTTGAGAAAGGGGACTTTACCTTTAATTGCGGCCAAATGAGCCACTGCCGACAAATCCATAACCTGCTGGACGCTGCTTTCTGCCAACAGGGCAAATCCGGTTTGCCTTGTGGCCATAACGTCTGAATGATCACCGAAGATACTGATGGCGTTAGCACCGGCGACCCTGGAGCTGACATGAAATACACCAGGCAGCAGTTCGCCGGCGATTTTAAACATATTGGGAACCATAAGAAGCAACCCTTGGGATGCGGTGTATGTAGTAGTCAATGCGCCGGCTTGCAATGAGCCGTGTACCGCTCCGGCTGCACCTGCTTCTGATTGCATTTCTACAATCTCAACCGTTTGCCCGAATAAATTTTTCCGACCTTGCGCTACCCATTCATCAACATGTTCCGCCATATTGGATGACGGAGTAATCGGATAGATAGCCGCTACATCTGTAAAAGCATAAGAAACGTGGGCTGCGGCTGTATTGCCGTCCATTGTCTTCATTTTCCTTTTGGTATTGTTCATAATTTCTCCCCTTTTCAACTATAAAAATTAAAAACGCCCCTATTCAATCGAAATTGAATAGGGGCGCAAAATATAGCGCGATACCACCCTTACTTATCACTTTTGCATCGGTCCATCAACCGACTCCCGGTTAACGCCCGGGTGGCGCCTCTGCCTAATCCAAACAGGAATGCTCCTGCAATTTTCGGAGAAGAGTTCATGGGTGATTTAGTCAGCAACAACTCCGCACCGGCTCTCAGCACACACCGGCTCTCTGTGGCGGTTTATTTATCGCCTTTGTTCCCAATCATCACTTTTATATTAGGACTATATGAAATTGCTAACTACTTGGAATAAATTATGGCATTTTATTCTAATCATGTCAATACTTTTTTCTTAATACTTAGCAAAAATAACAAATTTATTTTTCGTAAGAACAGCAGTAATCAACTACTGTTTTTACCTTGAGCTTAAACCGGGAGTCTGCCGGAACCTGGAAGTTATCTCCGCTTTTAAAAGTACGCCACTCGCTTTGACCTGGCAGCAAAACATCCATTTGACCTGCCAGCATTTCCATAACCTCAGCGGCTGCAGTCCCAAATTCATAATCACCAGGCAGCATAATCCCCAGGGTTTTTTTATTGCCATCAGCAAACAGTATAGTACGGCTGGTTACTTTTCCGTCAAAATATACATTGGCTTTTTTTACAACAGTTACATTCTCAAACTGCTCCATTCTTCTTCCTCCCTATATTCATATTTTTCTATATTATCACATTGTTGACAAAAAGCCAAATTAATAAGAAAACCGCTAACGCGGCTTTGGGATACGACTAACCACAGAGGTCACAGAGGAC
>JAEYSJ010000363.1 GCA_023434855.1 Bacillota bacterium
AACCACCTGTTGCTTGATCTGTTTGAAGCAGTGATCAAAGAAAATGGGCCGCGGGACCGGCGGTTCCGTATTGAACACGCACAGCATCTGCGGCCGGAGGATATTGTGCGGATGAGGCGGCTGGGCATTTTGGCCTCGGTTCAGCCCGGCCACGTATATGAAGACGGGTGTTGGGCTGAAAAACGGATAGGAGAAAGACGCTGCCTGATGGCATATGCCTTTCGCTCGCTTATTGATGCCAGAGTTGCGGTTTCATTTGGCACTGATTGGCCTGTTGTACCTCTAAACCCCTTTTTAGGTATTTATGCGGCGGTAACCCGCCAGGTGCAGGACGGACGGTATCCTGCCGGCTGGGTGCCTGAACAAAAACTTTCCGTCCTGGAATGTTTGCAGGCATATACCAGCGGCGGCGCTTATGCTGAGTTTAGTGAAACAGTGAAGGGGACGCTTAAGCCAGGCAAGCTGGCTGACCTGATTCTCATTTCCCAGGATGTTTTGATTGCTCAACCGGACGATATACCAAAGACAAGAGTATTATGCACAATTGCCGGTGGTAAAATCGTCTATCAGGAATAGTTGACATCAGATCACAGTAATATCTCCTGCTGACTTTCACGAGAATTCAGGAGCTTTCTTGTTTTCGGTCCTTATACCATGCGTTCTGGGTTTTATCTTGTTGGAAAAATGTAATTTACATGATTAAAGCGCAAATTTTTGTACTTTACAGGGTGCAAAAATTTGCGCTTTGCCATTATATATAATTTTTGAGGAGAGTTTCGCTTTACTTGGATCCGGAAGATTGCCGCTATTATACACAACGTGCAATTGGGATTTACAAAAAGGTACAAGCTCTGAAAGGCTTAAACCAGTTTATCAGAGGTTCAGCCTTGGCATAAATCATGCATAACTTAATTAGCGTGTCTGTATAATGGGATTTTTGGGTTATATGGGAAAAAATTGTAAAATATATTTTAAGACAGGCAGGGGGCGAGCAAAAATGAAACAGACAGGTTAATAAGGTAAATAGCGCTGCAAGGATATTTGACTTAAATAAAATAAGAGTTTTAAGAGTTTCGAAGGGAGTGGGTATGTCATGGATCAAATAACCATTTATCAATTTGTTTATACAATTGTTACATTATTATTTGTAATTGATGTTTTTGTTTTTGCGGCCCTATGCTTAGTACAAATGTTCAGCAAAATAGATAATTGGCTGCTTGGCTACTACAAGAAAAAAGTGTATCAATTGATTGATGCCATTGCGGCGGGGATGCCGGAGGAATTGTTGCCGGCAGTTAAGATAAATTATTGGTCCCGGAGGGCTTTATTGACTGTTGCCTGCGAGGAAATGCCCAGACTTAATAAAATTGGACGGGCTAAGCTTTCCGTAGTACTGGAGTCACAAGGTATTTTTGATCACTTAATTGCTATGCTTTCCAGTCTGTGGCTTGCACGGCGGCTGAAAGCTTGCTATTATTTGGGCCAGCTGAATTGTGGAAAAGCCATACTCAAATTAAAAAAACTGGCGACCGACCGGGATTACCGTTTGAGTGAAGCAGCATTGGTTGCATTGGCCAAAATCGGACATGGTTCGGATTTTTCCTTCGTTTTGGAGGACTTACTTGGTGATAAGCGTTTCTCGGTGGAACGAATGGCTGATATCGTGTCGGAAATAATGCAGCGTAAGCCGCAAAGGCTGCTGAAATTGGCTATGGAGACAAGTAATCAGCAAATAAAGCTGGTAGCTGTCACTGCATTGGGCAAGATTAAATATGAACCGGCGTTCCCATTATTTGTAGAATTGCTGCGGTATCCGGACAATGAAATTCGTGTTAAAAGTGCAAAAGGGCTTATCGGATCAAATTACCAGGCGGCAGTTGATCCATTAATTGAGAGATTAAAGAATGATGAAACATGGGTGGTCAAGGTCGCCTGCGCCAGAGCCCTTGGGTCATTACAGGCACTTGAAGCACTTGAAGCCTTAAAAGATGGATTGCGCCATTCCAACTGGTGGGTAAGGACAGCTGCCTCCGAAGCTTTAAGTAGAATGGGAGAAAAAATCATTCCTTTTATTCAACACCAGATTACGATTGAGACTGACAGGTTTGCTATTGACAGACTGGGAGAAGTTCTATATTTTCTTATAACTGAAAAGGCGACTGGAGATGTAAAACATGGATGAGATATTAAAATGGTTTAGAGATTTTGCGATGTCTTTTGGGTATGTATTTTTATACTATTCCGTTGCCCTCAATTTAAGCTATTTATTGATGGCCATCAATGCGTTTCCCAAAACCCTTGGTAATTTTCACCGCAATGCATGGTGGGACTCCGATTTGGTTGCTAAGTCTGACAATACCATTCCAATTTCTATTTTATCCCCGGCCCATAACGAGGAACGGAATATCATTGAAAGTGTCCGTTCCCTGCTTACACTAAATTATCCTAATTACGAAGTAATCGTAATTAATGATGGATCTAAAGACAGGACGCTGGAACTCTTAATGAAGGAGTTTAAGCTTCAGAAACTGGCAGATAAGATATGCAACTTGCAATTGTCTACCAAGCCTGTGAAAGGAATCTATGTTTCCAGCACAAATCAAAATCTGTTTGTTGTCGATAAGGAGCAAGGGGGTAAGGCAGATGCCTTAAATGCCGGCATAAATGTTATGCGGTATCCGCTATTTTGTGCCGTGGATGCCGATACCATTTTGGAAAAGGATGCGCTGATAAGGGTAGCCAAACCAATGCTGGAAGATGAGACGGTTGTTGCGACTGCAGGAATTGTGCGAATTGTTAATGGATCTGTGATTAAAGATGGCCAAGTAGTCGAAACACGAATTCCGTTTAAATTGGTACCACTTATGCAAATTGTTGAATATTTCCGCTCCTTTTTGGCCAACCGGACAACCTGGAGCTCTTTGAATACATTACTCATAATTTCAGGGGCTTTTGGTCTTTTTCGCAAAGAACCGGTGGTTGCAGTAGGCGGATATTCAACAAAAACAGTGGGCGAAGACATGGAAATTGTGATGAAGCTGCATGAGTATCTGCGCCGCAAAAGAATTAAATATAGCATTAAATATATTTCCGACCCCACTTGCTGGACAGAGGCGCCCTCATCTCTTGCCGGTCTGGGCCGGCAGCGATTCCGGTGGCACCGTGGCTTAATTGAGTGTTTAGTAGCTTATAAAAAGATGCTGTTTAATCCCCGGTACGGATTGCTGGGAATGCTGACTGTGCCATATTTTTGGATTTTTGAAATGTTTGCCCCGGTAGTTGAGATACTCGGCTATAGCTTTATTATAGTGGGATTCGTTTTTGAGCTGGTTAATTATGATTTTCTTAAATTGTTAATCATGGCATCCATCATATTTGGAACATTAATTTCCCTGATATCCATATTTATGGAAGAAATGACTTATCGCCGCTATCGCCGAAGCACTGACTTATTACTGCTTACAGTAGGTGCTATTTTAGAAAATTTCATTTTCAGGCAATTGTCAACATTTTGGCGGGTGAAGGCATTTTTTGGCTATTTCTTTCTGAAGAGAAAGTGGGGTGTAAGTGAAAGAAAAGGATTCACCGTAACTGCCAGGAGCGAAGGGTGATACATAAACGCACAGGAGCGTTGTGATATTACATGTTTTGATGAGTTGAAGGAGGAAATAAAAATGCAAAAAAAGTTTATACTCGTCTGGGTATCTGTGATGATGTTTCTTCTGTCAAGTGGCCTCTGCAGCGCCGCTCCTATGGAAACCATAAAGGCTGATGAATCTGTCACCGCGGCGGTGGGGAACTTTTTGAAAAAGGCCCCGGATATGAGTTTTTATCGTTTTACCTTAAAAGCAGTAAATGGTGTTTTGCAGACCGGTTCCCCGGAGTATGTAATCCTTGATGTCAGGGATAAAGAAGATTTTGTTGTGGAGCACATACCGACTGCGATAAACGTCCCTTTGGCTATGATTCCTGATAAGTTAGGGGCAATTCCCCTTAATAAGCCGATTTACGTGATAGCCGCTGTGGATTGTGATTCCGCCTATGCCACTTTTGCTTTAAGACTATTAGGCTATCATGCCTATATGATTCCAGGTGGAGAGCCTGCCTGGAAAGAAGCGGGATTTCAACTGGTTTCCGGTGCCAAGTGAGGGAATGAAGCTATATGAATAGGAAGGGGTGCTTATTTGTGTATCGGTACTTTTTCATCAGAATGTATCGAAGTGTTCTCTGCAGTATGTTATTCTTTAGTTTCATGGGTTCCTCGGCATACGCTTTACCTGAAGGAAGCGGTTTTCAGTATGTTTATAGCAAGGACAGTGACGGTGTTACCACTAACTCCTTTGCCTTTGACAGCAGCCAGGAGGATCAGGAAATGCCTTTCAGCTATAAGCTTGCTTATACCCACCTGGACCAGGCGGGAGGCAGCATAAAAGAAACATCACTTGTAGGACGCTGGCATAGGCCGTTTCGCGGGGACCAGGCTTTAACGCTATGGGCGGGGGTTGCTCATAATGAGCAGTACAATTTTGTTCCTTATTCGGCTATGTATGATAAGGCTTTTTCTTACAAAGACCATATGTGGCTCAGTTTTGAGCACCAGACGGTGGGGACAGTGGAAGCCTACAACGCACGCATTCACACTAATAACTATATTTTTACCTATCAGAATCGACTGCATAGCAAACTTGACTGGACTACAACATTCAACAGGGGATTTTACAGTGACCGCAATCAGGAGAATATTGTGGAGAGTTCGCTTACGCAAACTTTCAATCGGCAGCTTAAGTTAGCGCTTGTCTATAACTATGATAACGCCAAATTTACTAATCCGGGGGTTTACTACGTGCCGCAAGGTTTGCGGGTGCTGTCGCTGAAACCGGAGGCAACTTTGGAAATCGGACAAGGCGCATTGGTTTTTTATCTGCAGCAGCCTTTGCGGGCCCGCAATAATTCCGGGCACATCTCCTATTACAATTACGGCGTAGATTATAAAGTAGGAGGATTCACTATGGGATATATGTATACAAAAGATGATACTTATTATTCCAGAGTCTACAAAGCTGCGTATGTGACTGAGTGGTAAACTGGATGGATGAGAAGTCAAAGCCTGGAGATGCTCGTGTTTTTCATCATAATTGTTCTCACTACTTTAATTTCTGTTACATCCATCTTAATTTGTGGTTGTTTGAGGGCCACCGCCTGCTGACGAAAAAGAACAGGAGATCATTATTCGTCGAGTTACGTATACACCTTTATAATATGGAGGTTTTAGAATTGTGAATAATGTCTGCATTAAAATCATTAGTTTGATATTTAGCCTGTTATTGCTGATTTTCCCCTCGGCCCTTGTATATGGTTATGGCAATATCAAGTCGCCGGATGAGGGACATTTGCCGACCAACGATAATTCAGGCAAATTTAAATTACCACCTGATAAGCTTTACCAATTTCCCGGCGTTGAAGGTCCTGATGAAATCACTGTTGTACCAAAGGAGGAGCTTACACCGTGGCAAAAATATGCAACTGGCAGCGATTCTCGGCTGGCGGTGTGGCTCACCGACGAAAATTCTGATTGGCTGGCGCTGGTGCAGGGTTTAAAGGGCATGGGAATTCCTTTCGTCATCACCAAAGATTATAAACAAGCAATAAAGCATAATGTCGTGCTTGTCTATCCGGAATTCGGCGCGAAGGCCGGGAGCCCGTGGGCAATTAAAGCATTGATGAGTTTTACCGAAAAAGGCGGGACAATTATCGGGATAAACGTTTCCAATGATGCCTGGAACGATTTCTTCGGTTTTGACCATGCAGTTCCCACTGTTAAAAACAACTTTATCCGGTTTAATCCGGAAGCTTCCCCGTTGACCGCCTCACTGAAAGACCCACGGGAGGTCACGATTGCATTGGGCGACAGCAGAGATAAAAAAGAGACCAATTTCGGTACCTACGGTTATATTGGTCCCCGCCATACTCCCTTAGCAGTCTTTGACAGTGGACAGGCTGCTGTCATCATGGAGCATCATGGACGTGGTGCCGCTTACGCAATCGGCATTGATATCGGCGGGTTTTTGTCCGAAGGCTACAATGACCGGGGAGAACTCATCGGCCGGTCGTATATTAATGAATTTGAGCCGGCGGGGGATGTTCTGATGAAGCTGGTAAAGGATATATACCTTTCCGGTGAAACAAGGGCAGTAACGGTAGGTTCGGTTCCATTTAACAAAAAGTTTACTGTCATGTTCACCCATGATGTTGACGCGGGAACATCGGCCGGTAATTCAGTTGAATATGCCACTTTTGAGAAAAGCGTGGGTATTCACGGCACCTATTTTATTTTGACCAAATACATAATCGACTATAATGATACCTGGTTTTTCAATGCCGACACTGTGCAGCCACTTCAAAAGGTAGCACAAATGGGAATGGAGGTTGGCAGTCATGGCGTATCCCATTCCAAGGTGTATGATTCTGCGCCTTTAGGAACAGGTGATGAAAAGTATCCTCAATACCAGCCATTTGTGGCAGACAAATACACTCTTAGAAACGGGACAGTCCTTGGCGAATTAAGGGTAAGTAAATTTTTGCTGGAGAAGCTGGTAACTACGCCAACAACTGTCAAGAGAGTCGTTTCTTTCCGCCCTGGTGAACTCTCCAATCCCAAAGCCCTGTCGCAATCACTGTGGGCAACCGGATTCAAATACAGCTCGACCCTGCCCGCTAATGCGGCCTTGACCACTTTGCCCTTTAGACTGTCTTATGGAAAAAACGGTAAAGCTGAAACACCGATCTTCGAGTTTCCTCTCATTCTCGAAGACGAACTCCCGCCTGCTCCAATGATCGAACGGGTGGATGCCGGGATTGAATTGGCCGATAAGATAGGACATTACGGCGGGATATGTATTATCCTCATTCATCCCAACGAGGCAGGACAAAAGCTGGAATACGAAAAACGGTTCTATGAAGGAGTAAAGGACCGCGCCTGGTTCTCGTCTGTCGGTGAATTTGGCGATTGGTGGAGCGCCAGGGATCAAGTACAGGTCGATGTCCAGACAGATAAGGAAAATAAAATTGTGGAAGTGAGCGTGCCTGTATTATTGGAAGGACTAACGTTAAAAGTGCCTGCGGACTGGCGTTTGGTGAGCACTGATTCTGACGGGATAGAGGCCAGTCAGGATAAAGACTCGATTATCATTAAACACGCTGCAGGAAAATTTCATCTGGTTTTCCATGACACCGGCAAGCAAGGATGATAAGCTGCGAGGCCCATCCACCGTTATTGACGATTGCCGGCAAAAGATTGTTTTCTATTGATGCTAATGCAAGAAAGGAGTGCCTGCCATGGTAAATAAAAAAATTTTTTATTCGATTGTATGTCTGTTCTGCTTGCTGGCTGTTGTACAGCTGGTAACAGCTTATGGGGCGGAAAGTGTGAACAAAAACCCCAATTGGACGCTTGTATGGAGTGATGAATTTGACGGGCCAAATGGTTCGCCTCCTGATCCGCAGAAGTGGAGCTATGACATTGGTGCAGGCGGCTGGGGTAATGAAGAGCTGGAATATTATACGGACAGTACCAAGAATTCTTTTCAGGAAAACGGAAACTTGATAATAAGGGCATTGGAAGAAAAGTATAAAGGTAGCCGGTATACATCTGCCCGTTTGGTGACAAAGGCTAAGTTTGAGCAGACATATGGCAAGTTCGAGGCGAGGATCAAAATTCCCGGCGGGAAAGGTGTTTGGCCGGCATTTTGGCTGCTTGGCAGCGATTATGATCCCGCGAAGAAAAACTGGCCGCAGTGCGGTGAAATAGATATCATGGAGAATATCGGCACAGAGCCTTCTATTGTCCATGCCAGCATGCATGGGCCGGGGTACTCTGACGAAACAGCATTTACGAAAAAATATACTCTGCCTGGCGATCAAAAATTTTTATCAGATTATCATGTCTTTGCTGTAGAATGGGAGCCCAATGAAGTCCGGTATTACGTAGATGGCAATAACTATTATACAGTGAAAAAAGCAGAGGTTTTAAGCAAGGGTGAATGGGTTTTTGACAAGCCCTTCTATATCATACTTAATGTCGCCGTTGGTGGTGACTGGCCGGGAAGTCCTGAGGAGACTGCTTTTCCCCAGAATTTGTACGTGGATTATGTGCGGGTCTATAAAAGATAAAATACAAAAGAGGAAGACAGCCCTGACGGGTTGTCTTCCTCTTTATTGAACGGAATTTGCGGAAATGGCACATGGTGCTCGGGATATTACCACCAGGGTAGCGGCCTTTTTAATTCTTGTGTATAATAGGGTTAAGTATTCTGATTTTCTTGGCAGCCGCATATAGTTCTGATAAATAATTTAAAAACAGGTGGAAGCCGGGAAGGATACCTATATCTTCCAGGATGTGGAGGGAAGCTATGAACGAAGTAACAGATTCTA
The DNA here is from genome assembly GCA_023434855.1 of Bacillota bacterium. The sequence continues at coordinate 8,431 of JAEYSJ010000363.1, forward strand.
GCCAGAGAGCGAAGGAAGGAAACAAGTTTGATTTCTCCGAATGGGGTGGCGCCTTTGGCGATTTAGGAACTCTTATCCCTTTTGTATTAGGTTATATAACTGTTGGCAAAATGGACCCTTTGGGTATATTGCTTGCTTTTGGAATATTGTTAATTGGGTCAGGCCTTTTCTATAAGACTCCCATTCCGGTTCAGCCGATGAAAGCTATTGGCGGAGCAGCTATTGCCCAAGCAGCGCTGGTAACGCCGGGAATGATCTGGGCGTCAGGTATATTTACAGGCTTATTTTGGCTGATAATGGGATTAACAGGCGGAATAAACCTTGTTTCCAAATGGGCGGCAAAACCGGTTATCTTAGGAGTTATGCTGGGGCTGGGGCTTTCTTTTATGATGGAAGGCATTAAGATGATGCAGACAGACTATGTTGTAGCAAGTGCTGCATTAATTATCACATTATTTTTTATTAAAAATAAGCATATTCCCGTCATGTTCATGCTCATTGTCTTTGGCATAATTACTGAATTAATAAGAGAACCGAGCCTGCTGGGGGTGTTGTCTGATATTCAGTTTACTTTGCGCATGCCGCATTTCGCGCTTGGTACGATAACATTCCGTGATTTTGTAGACGGGGCCATAATTCTCGCTATTCCCCAAATACCCTTGACTCTGGGGAATGCGGTGATTGCGATAGTTAGCGAAAACAATTGCCTGTTTCCCGAACGGCCGGTATCAGAAAAGAAGATTGCTATATCCCAGGGGCTTATGAATCTTATCGCTCCTGTTGTCGGAGGAATTCCTGTGTGCCACGGTGCCGGGGGTATGGCCGGCCATGTCCGTTTTGGCGCCCGGACCGGCGGCTCCTTAATTATTCTGGGAATTCTTTTGTCATTTATCGCGCTTTGTTTCAGTCAGTCTGTATTGTTGCTTTTTAGGATTTTTCCCCCCAGTATTCTGGGGACAATACTTTTTTTAACCGGTCTGGAACTGTCGGTAGGAATAAAGGGGCTGCAGGGAAATCGTGACGACTATTATGTTTTGTTGGTAACTGCTGGTTTTGCTATGTGGAATATGGGGGTTGGATTTTTTGCCGGACTTATTCTGCACGAGATGATAGAAAGAAAAATCATTCAATTATAATGCAATAGGCAAAGTGTTTGCTTGATTAGATAATCAGAGGGGGGCGGTTCGCCTGTTGCCGGTATATGGCAACAGCTGAATCGCCCCTGTTTGCATAAGAACCGTCCCCTTGAGTTTTATACGTTAAAAGCTATGAATTAATTTCTGGATTTTCTCAACATGTGACTGTTCTTCCGCTTTTAATTCGGTAAATATCTGTTTCGCCTCAGGAAATTGCGCGCTGTTCCGCATTTCGTCGTAGAATAAAATAGAATCTTTTTCGGCCTGGAGAGCGATGCGTAAAATGGCTTTTAAAGTAAGCTCGTTGGGGCTTTCTTGTCCCGGTGTTTGCCACTGCCAGCCGGTTTGCAATACTCCGTTGGCTATTTTGGGATCATGTATAAACGTGTTTCTTTGCGGGAAAATATGTGTCTCTACAAGAATTTGCAGGTAACGTGATACTTCGGGGTCATATAGATAATCTTCTTCATTGACAGGTTTATTCCGTATAAGAATTTTGTAGACGGATTCAAACTGGGCGGAGTGATCTAATTCTTCCTGCATTAAAAAACTGAACAACAATTTGTGTTTTGGGTTAATGGCGCGTTCATGGGCCTCACGGTAAAACTCAAATCCCAGGTTTTCAATTTCCATTGCCATCCGCAATCCTTCTAAATCGCTAAACTGGTCCACAGAGAATCACTCCTTTGGAATTTTCAATATCTTCTGAAAATTTAAACCAATATATAATTCGACATATTTTCTTATTTCTCGATAAAAATCGATTTTCCTGCTTGTTCTTTATTGACCAGACAAGTTATTTATTTCACCATAAAAGACGAATACGTGTAGAGATCTGTCGTATTAATGGGTCAAGAATAAAGGAATTTAGCAACATTCAGGGAAATATTTAAGAAGGGAAAATATATTGCTAAATTGTCCCCTCGCTTTTGAAAGCATTAGCGATTATTGGAACGGCTCCATACCTTTTTGTAAAAGCAGCTATAAAATGAATGAAAGGTGATGTAAGATGGGTAGAATCGGATTTTGGAGATATTTACTAATAATTTGCATGATGAATGTTTTTGTATCTGTGTGCAGTGCCAGTGCGTCCCTGCCGGCAGCTAATTCAGACCCCAAAGCTACTGTTGCAAAAGCCTACCAGCAGTTTCTTACACTAAAAAATTACCATATGAGTATAGAGACAGCGGCTTCGCTATCTTTTCAAGGGAAAAATGCAAATATTTTCTCCAAAGCAGAATGTGATGTTCAAGTGAAACCAATGGTATTGAGAAATGTTATGGATATAACGATTGATACTGTTTTGGATACTGTTTCGAAAAGAAAAGAGCAAAAGGTCGTACAGTACACGGAAGAAGCTGAAAAACAGCTCATAGTTTACTCGAAGATTAATGGGCAATGGGTACGACAGACCTTGCCGTATAACAATCTGTTAAATGAAAACGCTAATTTTCTCAAAGATATTATCAGCGTAGCTCCGATAAATGAGGATGACGATTCTGCTGTTTTTGAAGTAGAAGAGAGTGCAAGTAATCTGAAAGGAAATCTTGACCGTATTCTGGCTTCAACCGGTATGCAGAAGATGAAAATAACAGATGACTTGTTAAAAAATTTAAGTAACCTTAAATATACTATAACAATTGATAAGAAAACTTCTACTGTTTCTAAAATTGATATGGATATGTCCGAGTTCGTTGCGATAATCGGCAATAATTTAGCTGAATCCGGAAAAGTGCCTGATAACGAGAAGGAGACCGTTCGGGAATTATTTAAGAATATGAAGATTGTTACCAGCATAGCGTTCTCTCGTTTAAATAAGGTGGAGAAAATTGTTATACCGCCGGAAGCTAAGAATATTCCGAATGCTTAATGTAAAATGGGGGCACCACATCGGCGGTAAATGTATAGTATTAAGAGGGTGTAAACATTGGCTGTAAAGCATTAAGATAGTACCAGCCTCAGTAGTAAGCGGCATATCCCGGTCTGGCCGGGTTATGCCGCTTTTAAATGTTTGTCGGCAGTGAAGCTGATTCGGAAATCTTGTCCGCTGCTTTTAAGTGACTTAAAATTTTACGGCGCTGAAATCAACGAGAACTTGATCGCGTTTTGCGCGATAGGTGATATCCGCTTCGAAACAGTGCAGGTTGCGGTTCCAGGTATAATCAATATCGCTTGCCTGTTGCGTAACAAGGTCATAGCTTTCACGAATACGTATGCTGTTCATGCGGTCAATGCGCCAATTGATGCTAAGGTCCATCTCTTTCGCAGTCTTAGGAGCATTGAAAGCAAATAAGGACCGGGGATTGCTGTTGTAATGATATTCCACTGAAGTGGAGAAACGGGATGATATCTGCGTGTTTACTATGGCATCCAATTTTAGTGAATTCGTAATAGAATGGTCATAATTTTCCCTAATTTGTTCAACGCCGGTACCCAACGCCAGGGTAGACGAACCTAAGTGTATGGAATCACCGCTGAGATAGAGGCTGTAATCCTCATGGCGGCTGCTTTTAGTGGAATCTGACCAGTTGCCTGTTGTTGCCCCAAAAGTGAATGAAACAGGCAGATGGCGCAAATGGTGCGCATAATAGGAAAACTCCAATTCCGGACGTTTTTGAATCCAATTACCGTCAAAGTCCCGGAAATATCCGCCCAGTAAGCGGACGTCGTAGTTTTTCTGCCTGTCAACCAATCCGTATGCCGGCTTAAATTTCGATTTGGCGTAGTATACTAAATCGCCATATATAGATAAGTTATTTGTTGCCGGATACTCCAGATATTGTTTTACATACATGCCATCGTTATTTGAGTAGCCCAGACGGGGAAATGGACTATCCGACCCGCTTCGCAGGGATGTTTCGTATTTTGGCAGCGAAAATATCACCATGTTTTTTATCCAGAACTTTGCGCTATGGGCAATAATTTTATCACCTGGCCATACCTCGATTTTGTCGGCGCTAATGTGATAATCAGGCACTTTTGCCGGGCAAGTCGTAATCATTCCATTGTGGATAACAACTTCATCAGGGGTTACGCTGACTTGTTCACCGCCAATGTGTTCTTTGCCGACATGACCCATGGCGTTGGCGATAGTGCCTTTATGAGTTTCATAATTATACCTTATGCTGCTGCCGTCAAGATTGTACTCAGGTTCAATGAGACCGACATTACTATCGGTCCAGATCTCGTGAGAGTTGATGTTGCCCTGCAATAAGTCTGAGATGATTTTCTCGGTATTTTTGGTAATCATAACATTGCCTTTAGCATAAATGTCTCCGGTAGAGTCGCTAAAGTTTAAGTCGTCTGCTTCCACCACGATTGGAGCAGGTTCAATGTTGGATTCAGGTTTATCGTTTGCCAGCGCGTGGAAAGGCATGATGGCAAGTGATAGAGACAGTAAGACCAATCCAAGCAGTACTTTGCTTCTGTCCATATAGCCACTCCTGTTCTATTTAAATGGTTGGCGCAATAATAACAAGTTAACATAATTCTGCGCGCGGTAGCAAAATACCTGTATTTTTTTTTGGCAATTTCTGCGAAGAAGTCGGTTTACAACTTTTTATCTGTACCATACAAAGAAGACCGGGGTTTCCCCGGGTCTTTACTTTATAAACAAAACGACTGTTGTTACTATCAGATATTGTTATTCCCAATAACAAGGATTAGATAAATTTATACACTTTTATTCTGTAACAAAATGTAATTCGAAATTTGTTGTAACCTCAGTACCAGAAGGGGCTTTAGATATTCCTCTTATCATAGCAGCCGTACTTTTAAGAATTCTTATTGGTACAGGGAACAAAAGTTGGACGGTATTATTTTGTACAATGACGGCCGCTCTTGTTGTAAATGTGTCATAATCTCCGGCTTCTGCCGAAGTCCGCAATTGTCCTCTAGTTGCATCTGTAAAACTTCCGAAACTCCAGGCATCAATATACCCCACGGCCTTAGTATCGGCGAAAAAGCGTCCCGATCTCCAGGCGTTATTGCCTGTTTGTATTGCTGCGTATGCTATAGAATCTGAACCACCGCTTAATGTTATAGTACCAACGGCACCATTATTTGAACCTGTAGCTATAGAGAACAATGAATCAAGCTGAGAGAATGTACCAGAAGTCGTTACCGCAGTTGTCCCATTTAAGGAAAGGACTTCGCTGTATCTATTGCCACTTGAATCAAGTCCTCCCGCAAGAACCATCTGTACTCCTGTTCCACCTACTCTGTCGGATGCGCTACTTGATTTTACTGATAACGTTTGGGTTGCTCCCAACACATCCGGGAAAGGAGTAGAAACACCGTCATTTATTGCTGAAAAGCTATTACCAAGATTGGGATAGTATCCTACCCTGTAATAAGCAGTATTATAAACTTGCAAAAATGCATTTTCAGCGTATTGTATTAAATTGGTTTTGTTAAGTGTATAAACGGGATTTGCTGTGCTGGTATTTTGACTTACATGTACCGGGTTACTTTGACTTGAAATTATTGTGTAATTTGGCCTGTTCATCCCGATAATTTCCGGGTTAAATAAATGACATGCTTTTTTAAATTGCATTGCAAGCTCTCGTATCATTCTTTCATTGTGCTTAGTATAATCTTTCACAACATAATCAGCAATTATTTGTGGGTTCTTTAGGTATTCGGCCATTTGTTGCAATACTATACCTTGCTCATGATTTTGATTAATAACTTCATCAAAGGTTCGAATCTGTTTTTCCGTAGATTTATTAAGCTGTTCCTTGATTTCTTTATTAGTCGCTAGAAGTTCTTTGAGAATTTCATAAAGAACTTTATTCTCTTCAGGCACTTTTGTGACCCTCCTAAATAATAACGATGACCATTACATATTATGTAAAGAAATTATAATTGGTTACTCTATCTTAAAATCAATTTTTATATAAAAAGAAGAGTAGAACATTTATAGAATGTTCTACTCTAGTATAGAAAGGTTATTTTGGGCAGCACGATTTTTTAATATATTGTTCAAATTGTATCTGTAGATGCATAACAAATTCATTCTGGGCAGCTTACTTAAATGCCGTTTTTATTACATCCCAATCCGCTGGATCTTCTTCACTAAGTTTCCACAAAGCGATGCCGGCAATATCGTACTTGTTTACCAAGTTTACTTTATATTTAATACTCTGGCTATTTTCAAACCATACCTGATGGGTTACGCCGTCGGAACCGGTATAGCTAAAATGAGGAGCCTTGGCAGCATCATCCCACTCAACTGTTGAACCAAACTTATTAACAAGGTTGGATATTGCGCCGAATTCCATACTTTCAGTACCTTTGCTTGACCAGTCATAACCGTAGCCAGCAATACCCAGGTACAATTTGTTTTTGGGTATTAAGTCCAGTGCGTACCGAAGATCCTGCTCAACGGAAGATATTCCGGCAACCGCCCCCGGATCGCTCCAACCACCGTGATAATCATAAGTCATCAACATTATTTTGTCGGCATATTGCGATAGTGCTGCGTAATCATAGGCATTTGCCATATCGTTTTCCTCATTGTGTTTCGGAAATACGTCTATAGATACAACATAGCCCTGAGGTTTGAGACGGAGAGATAGTTCTTTCATAAACTGAGTTAAATTATCTCGGTCATTGGGATCAACACTTTCAAAGTCAACATTTATACCGTCAAGATTATACTTTTTTATATAAGCTTCAAGGTTATTGATTGCCGTTTGTCTGGTATCGGCATTTGATAAAACGTTGTGGATACCGCTGTCGGCATTATTTACAAGTAAGAGTGTAGAAATCTTGTGGCCATGGGCAAATTTAACGACAGACGGATGGTCGTTGCCACCACGGTTGGTTACGCTGCCGTCCCGATGGACACCAGCCCATAACGGCGCAATAGTACTAATTACATCAGTATGTTTACCGAGGTCATCAAAGGACGCAGTATCATCACCATACCATTCAGCATAAAAACCAACAACATCTTTTGCACTGGTCGGTTTAATAATTACATTCCCGTTATCCCCAGTACCTGCTGGCATATTGTTTCCAATTTTCGACAAATCAATATGAAACACTTTAGTGAATAAATCACCTAATAGTAATCCCAGCAACATGTTTATCGCACTTTTGCCTGTGTCACTAGTTTGGGCTGTAGGAGACAAAGCCAGAGCATGGGTGGGAGCCATACTAGTAGCCAGACATAACAGCAGAAACAGCACTAATGCTTTAAATTTTCGCATATTCTTACCCCCCTCGCATCTAAAGATCGATACAATAACGATAATCCTAACATTTTAAGAAGGGGTTTGGCAATGCAAAAATGTTTCCAAGCTGTCAGCTAGGAAAATTTTTATAATTTGTCGAAAATTTCCTTGGTGTTCATGTAGGATTTTAGCGATTTATAGAGAACTATTAACATCTAATAGCGAAGATGTTTTTTCGCCGGATATTTTAGGTTTCAGTGAATTCATCGTAAAGAATTTATCGGGAGGGGCTGCTCTTGTCAAAAAGCAAATTTTTCTCTGTATTATTGTTTCTGGTGTTACTTGTACCGCAATTTGTATGGGCTGCGCCGCCGGAGCCAGCTTCCCAACCTGCAATATCCGACATTCGGTATAGCGTGAATACTGACCCGACAACTGGGGAAAATAAATTACGGCTGGTTATTGAGGTTACCGGACCGGTGCAAGTATCGTCGTATTCAGGTTACTGGCCGGGTATGTCTGTTACTGTTGATATTAAAGGCGCAGCGAATGGGAAATTTGACGGCAGGATTCCGCTTGACGGAAAAATAGCCAATGATCTTACTGTTGCGTCTGTTGATGATACCAATAGTCGTATCCAAATAAATTTGCCGCTGCTGATTGCCGATTCCGGTTATTCAGTATATACTGTCCCGGCTGACGCAAATGCCAATAAACCTTTCCGGGTTGTTATTGACATTAATAAAGCAGCACCTCAGACGGCTTATAGCTTTACACCCGGCCTTAAGGGAAAAGTGATTGCTATAGATCCGGGTCATGGAGGCAGTGATTCTGGGGCCATTGGGCCGGGCCAGACTCAGGAGAAGGCGGTAACATTAGCTGTTGCTCTGAAATTAAAGGAATTGCTTGATAAAGCTGGAGCAATAGTATATATGACACGAATGGATGACCGTGACGTTTATGCGCCAAATGACAGTGCTCGAGATGAACTTAACGCCCGCGCCATGGTTGGCAACCAAAATAATGTGGACGTATTTCTCGACATTCATGCCAATGCTTTTCAAAACCCCAGAGTCGGTGGAACCGGTACCTATTACTACCAGAAATCATTATATGATATACTGTTAACGCAGAACTTACAACGAAAGGTACTTAATGCCGGCGGTTTAAACGACCGGGGTATTGTGCCAGCCAACTTTTATGTTTTAAAACATACTAAAATGCCTTCTGCGCTTATTGAACTTGCCTTTATTTCGAACCCCGATGAGGAGAATTTACTTAATTCCCCTCCATATCAACAAAAATTAGCACAAGGACTTGCTGACGGATTAGAAAGCTTTTTCACGCAAGCTGCAAGATTGGGAGGTGGCGCCAGTGTTTCGTCAAATTAATATCAGGATTGTTGCTGTTTTGGCCGCCGCATTACTAATCGCAGGCTGTGGCAGTTTACCTGCATCCCAAAATGGTAATGATTTGTCCCAAAATGTTGTAGAGACTGCGGAGGGTCCGCTGCCGGGAACCCTTAGTAATCCTAATCCCCAGAAGACTATGGTGATTACGACATATCAGGCAACCAAAGATGGTATGTATTTAGTTCCCGAAACCCATACCGTACCGCAAAACGAACATCCGGCGCAAACTGCGCTTGAATTGCTTGTAGCCGGTACAAAAAATCCGGAGCTTATTTCAATAGTACCGCACGGTACAAAAGTACTCGGTGTTAAGATTAAGAATCATATTGCCTATGCCGATTTCAACAGCGCAATAGTTAAAAATAATCCTGGCGGATCAACAGAGGAAATGTTGTTAGTTGCAGCAATCGTTGACACCCTGACCGAATTTCATGACATTCAAAAGGTTCAGATTCTGGTCGACGGCAAAACCGTCGATACTATCAACGGTCATATGGATACCAGCGAACCGTTAAGCAGATCGGAAAAAATTATAAAAAAGCAGTTGTAAAGTAGAAGCTGTTTAAAGTCGGAAAGCGCAGGTTGCACTGTTTTTCACGTGCAAACCTGCGCTTTTTCATAGTATAAGAAAGTATAAGTTTTTGGGTCGTTGTCAGACTGGTGCTAGCATTTTTGAACCACGGAGTACGCGGAGTACACGGAGTGGAACGGCACGAATATATATTCGTGCAATCAGATCAGGTATTATATAACTTTAATTGTAGACGAAGTTAGTACGTATTAATAATATCCCTCCGTGTCCTCCGCGTACTCTGTGGTTAGTTGTTTACTTACTATGCCAGAATATGCTTTTCGGGAAAGCCCAAGGCAGTTCATTTATCTGAGTTTATTACTTACTGTAAGCTTGTAAATATGTCCTGCCAAGCTGCTCGTATTTTTCTAAAGCTTCAATTACCTTAAGATGTTGAGTCTGAGTCGCATTTTTAATGCTATCGATTCCTATCGCTTCGCGTACGATAGCCTGCAGATGAAAAGAACTATAGCCTAAATATTTTAACCGTTTTACAAGTTGAATTAAATGCTCATTCACTGTTATTCCCCCCTTCTCGTGTGTAGACTCGCCCGTTCTAATTGGTCCGGTCGCGGTACTATCTCTGAATGCCGCTAATTGATTCATTAACTAAATACAATGCAAAAGATATGCCAAAAATGCGTTTTTTATGCCGGGAATTTGCAAGCCCGGAAAGACAAAGGCTTGTCCGAATTCAGACGCAAGGCTGCCCAGGCTGGTTACTGAACCAATCGGTAAATTGTTATATTCAGGTGTCACCAAACCACACATGGGGTCAGGCTTGAGTTGTTTTGCAATTGACTTATCTAATAACCCGAGACCGGTGAGATTAAAACAATTATCAATAATCTTTTTTACCTTCAAACCGTAAATAATAAATTAACAAAAAGTTTACCGATACAATTTCTACCTGACAATACCAATCGAAGTGATCTGATAAGTACACGGTGTGTAGTGTTGCGATACGGAATAGACCACTGGCATGATGCTGATTGCAAAAAATCTACCGGCCCGTTAGGCAGGTAATGGCCTTAGCCGGCTTGGCGCATCTCTTGCATATATTAATATTGCTGATATATGCCTGTTTGCCGGTGATTGTAAGTTCACTTAATCCGGAGTATGACCGGATACTATATAGCGGTATCAAAATGCTTATGCAAGTGAGGGGATTAGATTGAACAAAAAGCAATTTAAAGCTGAGTATATTCATCGCATGCTGACACTGTACGGTGTTAGCCCGGATGAGGTAACATCCTACGAACAATATGAGACTTTGGCCAGCCTGGTTCGCGATTATATCGGTCAGTGGTGGGTAAATACGAAACGTCGTTATGATAAAAGCCAAAAACAAGTGTATTATTTTTCTATTGAATTTCTGCCAGGCCGTTTTTTGGATGCGAATTTACGGAGTATCGGAGTTAGGGAAAGATGGGCGCAAGCTCTGGCTGAATTGGGAATTAATTATGAAGAGCTGGTGCGACAGGAGCAGGATGCCGGCCTTGGCAATGGTGGATTAGGGAGGTTGGCGGCTTGTTTCTTAGACTCAATGGCAGCCCTTGGATTACCGGGACACGGGTGTGGTATTCACTATACTTATGGTTTATTTCAGCAAACAATTGTTAACGGTGAACAGGTGGAAAAGCCGGATACATGGTCAAAGGATCTCAATATCTGGGAATATCGCAGGCCGGATAAGTCTGTGACGGTAAATTTCGGCCCTCCCCTGGGTACGGTGCTGGCGGTACCCCATGATGTTCCTATTATTGGCTTTGGCAATAAAACGGTAAATACGTTGCGCCTGTGGAGCGCTGAAGTGCGCGATGACCTGGAAGTGAATCTGTCTGCGATGACACCGGACAGTTACCATAAAAGGATGGGGCATAAAAACTGGGTAGAGGCTCTTTCCGAAATGTTGTACCCGGATGATCGTTATGAGGAATTTCGTCTCTTAAGAATGGTGCAGGAATATTTTCTCGCTTCGGCGGGGGTACAAAGCATTGTCCGTCATCATAAAAGTAAGCATGGCAGTGTATTAAACCTGGCGGAGAAAGTTGCTATCCACATCAACGACACCCATCCGGCTTTGGCAATTCCTGAACTGATGCGCATTCTCATAGATGAGGAAGGCCTGGATTGGGATGCGGCCTGGCAGATTACCACCAGCATTGTATCCTATACCAATCACACTATTCTGCCGGAAGCGCTGGAGAAATGGCCAATTGATAAATTCCAGATATTATTGCCGCGCATTTATGAAATTGTTCATGAAATCAACGAGCGGTTTTGCAAAGAGCTTTGGAATCGGTACCCGGGCGAATGGGATCGTATTGCGGCCATGGCTGTTACTGGTTATGGTTATGTACGTATGGCAAATCTGGCCGTAATGGGCAGCCATAGCGTTAATGGCGTGGCCAAACTGCACAGCGAGATTTTGCAAAAAGACCTGTTCAATTTATTTTATCAGTTGAATCCCGGTAAATTTAACAATAAGACCAATGGCATCAGCCATCGCCGCTGGCTGATGCAGGCTAATCCCGAATTGGCCGCCCTAATTGACGATACTGTCGGTTCGAACTGGCGCTACCAGCCTGATGAACTGAGCCGGTTATCGGCATTTGCCGCGGACAGGGTATTTCAGGAGAAACTTGCTGCTGTCAAACAAGTGCGCAAGCAGGTATTGGCACAGTATATTGCCGGCAAGTATGGCATTAACGTTGACGTCAATTCTATATTTGATATTCATGTGAAACGAATTCACGCTTATAAGCGACAACTTTTGAATGCACTGCATATCATGGACCTGTATAACCGGTTAAAAGATAACCCCAAGCTGGATATTGTGCCCCGTACCTTTATTTTTGCCGGTAAAGCGGCGCAAGGCTATTTCTTGGCAAAAAAGATCATCAAGTTAATCACTACTCTGCAGGTATTAATTAATAATGATCCTGTGATTAACAATAAAATTAAGGTAGTATTTCTCGAAAATTACGGGGTCTCTTTAGCCGAAATGATTATCCCCGCCGCCGACATAAGTGAACAAATTTCCACTGCCGGTAAAGAGGCGTCAGGCACCAGTAACATGAAATTTATAATGAATGGTGCGATCATTGTGGGCACACTGGATGGCGCTAACATCGAGATCAGGGAGGCAGTTGGCGATAATAATATCCTCATTTTTGGCCTCAAAGCCGAGGAAATCATTCAGCGCCGGCAAAATGGTACAAGTAATCCATTGAACGTTTATAACAGGGACATCCGGGTCAGCCAATGCGTCAACCAATTAATTGACGGAACTTTGTCCCCTGTAAAAGATGAATTCCGGCTAATTTACGATTATTTGCTTTATGGCAGTGGAGAATTCTTTGAATTGCAGGATTTTTCCTCATATCTGGAGGTTCAGGGCAGAGCGGATTTGTTGTTCCGGGATCGGCAACGACGGTTGAACATGGCCATTGCCAATATTGCCGGGTCAGGTCTATTTTCAAGTGATCGTACTGTTAGTGAATACGCTGCGGACATATGGAATATAAAGGCTCCCGCAAATGATAAAAGCAAATAACAAATTAATGTTATTTGCTTTTTTTTTACTTACCTATGTTTTTCCGGCTTTATCAATGTCGAACCAGAACATAACACCGTCTTGGATGTTTTCAACGCCATAGCCATTTGCGTGTAATTCCTGAATGGCGCGAACAATTGACAGGCCCAGTCCGTAGCCGCCATACTCTCTTGTACGGGCTTTATCAACTTTGTAGAAGCTTGTCCATATTTTTTCCAAGCTTTCTTCCGGTATATGCCGCCCTGTATTATAGACAAAGACCCTGCTATGATCCCTGGAATCCTCAATAAATATTTTAACCGTCTTTGCCATTTCGGCATGGTTTATGGCATTATTTATAAGGTTGAACAAGACTTGTTCTATACGCAATTCATCCCCGTTAACGCAGTAAGAGGCTACTTTGTCCATTTGCAGGGTAATTCCTTTTTCCGTTAGAACAGTCAGGTACTTCTGGGCAATGTCGTTAAGCAGTGCCGCCAAGTCAAAATCAGTCCTGTTGAGCTGAAAGAAGCCAGATTCAATCTGCGATAGGTTGAGCAGATCTTTGACGAGCTTGTCCATCTTTTCGGCTTCATCAATAATTATTGAGCAATAGAAATTTTTACTGTCTTCATCGCGGGCGACATTTTCTTTCAATCCCTCGGCATATCCCAGGATGAGCGAGAGGGGCGTTTTTAGTTCATGAGAGACACTGGACACAAAATCTTTGCGCATTTTATCAAGCTTTCTCTCTTTTTCCACATCAGCCATCAGTTGGAGATTCTTCTGGTTGAGTTCTGAAATGGCGGTGTCAAGCTGGTCGGATAAATGATTGATACTTTTGCTCAACTCACCGATTTCGTCACCGCGGTTGATGGAGCATTTCTGCGAGAAGTCCAGATGGGACATGCTTTGCGCTATGCGGCTAACCTCCAAAATAGGAAGGGTAAATTTCTTCGCAAAAAAGAATGCCCAGATACAGCCGGCCAATATTGATAAAATGCCGGTAAATATCATAAACTGGGCGGCTACGGTGGCGCTCTCCGATACAGGGGCCATTGGCTGTCTGATGATGAAGATATCGTCATTGCTCAGTTGATGTTCGAGCACCATGAACTCAATTTTTAGATCCAAATCCTGCTGCATTCTTACAACAGTCCGGCTGTCAACGTTCTCACTGCTTTTCTCGATATGCAGTGAATTTGGCGGGGGCGGAGGCGGCCCGGCATGGCCATGGGTTTCATTTAGGTTGGGAAAGCGAAAAGGGAGAAGAGAACGGTCATGAAATTTCTGATTAATGACCGGGCCTAAAGAGCTATACTTCATGTAGCCTTCCTTGTCGAGGATAATGATGCCGGCACCAACTGTGTTTGCAACCCGCTCAAGCTCCAGGGATATGTCTTCCGGATTCCCCTGATATAATTTATCAATCCTTTGGCTGCTGGTGACAAGAATATTCTTCTTTTGCCAGATATAAAATTTTTCCAGACCGAGACGGGTCAACCCTAATGACATAAGCACAAAAAACAGCACAAGGCCGCTTAAGCTGATAAAGAGTTTTGTCCTGATCGACAGATTCATTTTTCCGCCTCAAATCTATAGCCATATCCCCGTATTGTTTGCACAAGGCTGCTTTTATCACCCAGCTTTGTTCGCAGTCTGTTGATATGGGTGTCCACCGTTCTAAGGTCACCGAAATAGTCGTAATTCCACACCTGATTTAAAATTTGCTGGCGGCTTAAGGCCGTTCCCCGGTTTTCCGTCAAATAGGTAAGGAGCTCATATTCTTTAGGGCTCAAATCAAGTAATTGATTGTCAAGTGATACCTGCCGGGCAGTTGTATCAATTTCCAACCCGCCATATACGGCTGCCTTATCTCTATCTAGTCGCCGGAACAGGGCATTGACCCGTGCGGTTAGTACCTTAGGACTAAAAGGTTTGGTCACGTATTCATCAGCGCCAATCTCAAAGGCAAAGAGCTGATCGACTTCTTCCCCTTTAGCTGTAAGCATAATGACAGGAATGTTGCCTTTTTTTCGGATTTCCCTGCATACCGTCCAACCGTCCTGCTCCGGCATCATGACATCCAAAATGACCAGATCCACTTTTTCCTGGGACAGGATATCCAGCGCAGTGCGTCCATTATCTGCTTCAAGGATGTTATATCCTTCCCGTACCAGAAAATCGGCAACAAGTTTTCTCATACGCAGTTCATCGTCAACAACAAGAACTGTTTTATTCATTGCTGCTATCTCCTTTCGTTTGACCGTCGTATATCGCTTTGATTTCTAGAATAAAGTCTCTTGACCGCGAAGTCAATGTTTTGTTCTATTCACTTTTGTCCCGGGTCAATATTCATAGAAGATAAAAATACAATATAAACAAATTCCTGTGACAAAACTGTAACAATTGTCTTTTATAATGATAATAGAGTTTCATTTGATCAGACGGGAAAAAGTGAGTGAGGTTAAGTTATGAAAAGGATCTGGCAAAAGGTTAAACAATATAAGAGATGGTTCATTATTTTAGCAATTGTATCGTTGATAACCGCCGGTGGTGTAGTCTATTATAACAAAAGCAATACCCCTGTCGCTGCCGAAACCGCTGCCACTGTAAGCTACGGTGATATTAAGGCCGTTGTTTCTGCTACAGGCACACTTAAAGCTGTAAATTCAGTTACAGTCAGTTCACGGGTAACGGGCTTGATTACTGAGGTTAAAGTGAAGGAAAATGATGTTGTTAAGGCCGGGCAGGTGCTGCTTATCCTTGATGATACAGCTGTGAAAGCACAAGTTGATCAATATCAGGCGCAGTTGGCAAATTACGCTTCCGTTTATGAACGCAGTAAAAAACTGGCGGCTATCGGCGGTGAGTCGGTTCAACAACTGGAGTCGGACAGGACCAATTATCTTACGGCTCAGGCTACATACAACAACATGGTATCCCAGCTGGGATATTATATGATTACTTCACCGGTAGACGGTGTGGTAATCGGTACACCAACACCTGCCGGGCAAACTATAGTACAAGGTATTTCTGAGGCCCAGGCACTTCTGACAATCGCTGATATGTCAAAAATGGAAATAAAAGCGCAGGTGGATGAAACGGATATTGGGAAGATAAAGGCAGGACAGCAGGTCTCCTTTACGGTTGACGCCTACACGGATAAAATCTTTACCGGTAAGGTAACGAGCATTTCGCGTAATGCCACCACTTCGTCAAATGTGGTTTATTATCCGGTATATATTGCGGTTGATTCCCCCGAGGATTTACTGTATCCTACTATGACTGCCAGAGTAACCATTACCGTTGGTGAACGGAAAAATGTATTGGTGGTACCGCTGGCCGCTGTTAAGGAAGAAAACAGGCAAAAATACGTGCAAGTGCTGACATATGGCAAATCACAGAATGTGACTGTCCAGACCGGTCTAAAGGATGATGAAAATATCGAAATCATATCAGGCTTAAATGAAGCTGATATGATTATTATACCTGCAGCCAAAGCGGCAACAACAACGAGCAAGCAGGATCAAGGGCCGCCCCCAATATAAAATCAGGGAGGAAATTATGACGATTGAACTGACTGATGTAACTAAAACATATACTATGGGTGATACCACCGTGCATGCATTGGCCGGGGTATCTCTCGCTGTTGCTGCCGGCGAACTTACGGCAATCATGGGGCCATCCGGATCAGGTAAATCTACCTTAATGAATATTTTGGGTTGTCTCGATCGGCCCACTTCCGGATCTTATATCTTAGATGGGCAGGAAGTTGCTACCATGAATGATGACGAACTGGCAATTACCCGGAATAGAAAAATTGGCTTTGTATTTCAGAACTTTAACCTGCTACCGCGCATGTCGGCACTGCAAAATGTGGCTTTGCCAATGGTTTACGCCGGTCTGGCAAAAGCTGAACGGTTGGAAAAAGCAGCGAGGGCACTGGCGTTGGTCGGTCTGCAGGATCGCAAGGACCATCGTCCCAATGAATTGTCCGGCGGCCAGCGCCAGCGGGTGGCCATCGCCCGGGCGTTGGTCAATAATCCGGCAATTATTATGGCCGATGAACCGACAGGCAACCTTGATACTAAATCCGGCAACGAAATCATGGATATTTTCTGCAATCTGAACTATCAAGGGCGGACAATTATCCTGGTTACCCATGAACCGGATATTGCGGCATTTACCCGGCGGATACTCCATGTGCGTGATGGGAAGATTATCCGTGATGAGCAGAAAGAGGGGGCAGGAGCATGTTCTGGGAAAGTGTTCTGATCGCTTTTGAAGGACTGAAAGCGAACAAGCTCCGTTCCATGCTGACAATGCTGGGAATCATCATTGGTGTTGGCGCAGTTATTGCGATGGTGTCTCTAGGGCTGGGTGTTCAGCAAAAAGTGCAGAACTCTATTGCCAGCCTGGGCAGCAACCTATTGGTTGTTTCACCGGGTGCAGCATCGGCACCAGGCAGTGTACGTGCGGCGGCGGGTTCGAATATTACCCTGACAAACCAGGATGCCAAGGCTATCGCCAAGGAAATTGCCGGGGTTAGATATGTAGCTCCCTCGGTTTCCAGCTCATATCAGCTAATTTATGGCAACCAGAACTGGAAAAGCAATGTGCAGGGCACTACGCCGGAATATCTCACAATCCGCAATTTCAAAGTGGCTACCGGTAGCTTTTTCAGCACCAGTGATGAGGATACACGCGCCCGGGTGGCTGTTCTCGGACAAACGGTTGTTACTAATCTATTTGGCAATGTCAGCCCCATAGGCCAGACTATTCGTATTGGCCAGGCACCCTTCCGGGTAATTGGGGTATTGGAAAGCAAAGGACAATCATCGATGGGGCAGGACCAGGACGATGTGGTCATCATACCGCTGACTACTGCTCAGGAACGCCTTATCGGTATTACTTACCTGAATAGCATCAGCATACAAGTGGAAAGTGAAAAGGTAATTGACAAGGTGCAGGAAGGTATTACCACTTTACTAAGGACACGTCATCATCTGTCCCAAAACGTTGAAAATGATTTCTCGGTGCGTAATCTGGCTGCGATCATGGCCACAATGACGGAAACAACCGGCACCATTACTAAATTTCTTGGCAGCGTTGCCGCTATTTCTCTGATCGTTGGCGGAATTGGCATTATGAACATTATGATGGTTTCGGTGACTGAGCGGACGCGGGAAATTGGTATCCGAAAATCGCTGGGAGCTACTTTTAACAATATCCTCATGCAATTTCTTATCGAAGCAATAGTAATCAGCGTTACCGGTGGATTAATCGGCATTTTTTGTGGAGTGGCCGCAGCACGGGTAATATCGCTGGTAGCAGGTTGGAATACGGTAATTTCATCAGTTGCTATCCTGGCAGCATTTGGTGTATCCGTAATAATTGGTTTGTTCTTTGGAATTTATCCTGCCCGCAAAGCCGCACTGCTTGACCCGATAGAAGCTTTGCGCTACGAATAAAGATAATTTACCAATATATATAACGCATTAAAGAGTGCAACCGGCGGAAAGGGGGGGAGGGAATTTCGCTGCCATCTGTCGCAAGTTGCTCAATTCCCTCCCCCTTTCCGCCATTAAATGGATCGTTTCGAATTCTTTAGTGCGTTCTATATAGTTTTGCTTTTCGGTTTTAGTTGGTAGGGCCACGGCGTGGAAGGAATTTCTTGAATTTAGGTCGAACTATTTGTCGTAATGGTGCCAACAAAAATAACGTGACGAGGGGAAATCAATATGGCCAACGAAGTCAAGAAATCAGGCTGCTGAGGTCCTGCTGATAATTGTGCTGGTCAGCATGATGAGAAATATTTGGAAAACTGTATGGTTTGCGGGAGCAAGCTTATTTATCAAACACATTCTCTGGAAGTAACATGTAATTACTGTGGTAAAACGGTTTCTGCCTCAGTTTTCTGTCCTAACGGACATTATGTATGTGATGACTGTCACGGAGCCGGATATTACAGCTTTCTAGAAAGGCAAATTCAGGCTGCTTCAGGTAAAAATCCCATGGAGATAGCAGAAGCATTACTCCAAGGCCCATTTCTACCATCCCTTGGGGCGGAGCATCATGCCATAGTAGCGGTTTCACTGCTTACCGCCCTGAAAAACTTTGGACAAGTCTCCTTACCTTCCGGAGATGTCCGCAACATCACATATGCCGATATCCAGGAAGGAATCAGGCGAATGAAACAGCTTCCCGCGTGCACCTGCGCCTATCACGGGGCTTGCGGCGCAGGACTGGGCGTTGGGGCGTGTATCAGTATAATACTTGATGCTACCTGCGCGAAAGACATCGAGCGGACCTTAACAATGCGGGCCAGTAATGCGGCGCTTACCGCCATCGCCAACAGCGGCGGTCCCGGCTGTTGCAAGCAAAGTGTCCGGACAGCCGTTTTAACCGGGGTCGAGCTGATAAAGGAATTGTTCCGGATTAAGCTGCCAATAAGCTATCAACGCTGTTTCCATATGCAGCATACGTCCCATGGCTGCAAAGGCATATATTGTCAGTTCAGCCGTAGTTAAAAAGATCCGGCCAAATAAACATAAAAATGACGGGTGCAAATACCCGTCATTTTTTTAGGTTGCTGGGGCTAATATTTTTTGAACCACGGAGTACGCGGAGGACACGGAGTGGAACGGCTCGATATTCATCTCGCAGGGAATATGAGTATAAATAATAACCACTCCGTGTCCTCCGTGTACTCCGTGGTTAGCCGTATTCCACAAACATGTTAGCGGTTTTCTTATTTAGTCACACCTTCCAGATACTCGTCATAGGTCATTCGTTTGTCGATTACGCCGGTTGCGGTTATTTCGATAATGCGGTTGGCTACTGTCTGCACGAATTGATGGTCATGGGATACGAACAGGATTGTGCCGTCGAAATTAATTAGCCCGTTGTTTAGGGCTGTAATTGATTCTAAATCCAAATGATTCGTTGGTTCATCTAAAACAAGAACGTTCGCTCCGCTGAGCATCATTTTAGCAAGCATGCACCGCACTTTTTCGCCGCCGGATAACACGCTGGCTTCCTTTTGGGTCTCTTCACCGGAAAATAACATTCTTCCCAGGAACCCTCGGACAAATGTTTCTTCCTGATCCCGGGAATACTGTCGGAGCCAGTCAACCAAATTTAGTTCAATACCGTCAAAATAGGTTGAATTATCCTTTGGAAAATAAGCCTGCGATGTGGTCACACCCCACTTAAATTCACCGCAGCCTGCTTCTATTTCACCCATAAGGATTTTAAACAGGGTCGTTTTTGCTAAGCCATCCGTTCCAACAAAGGCAATTTTATCGCCCTTTTCTATTCTAAAGCTGATATCATTTAATACTTTTTCGCCATCAATGGTTTGGCTAAGGCTATCGATGGTAAGCAGCTGATCGCCTGCCTCACGATCCGCCTTAAAGGCAATGTATGGATATTTACGGGAAGATGGTTTAATATCTTCTAATGTCAACTTTTCCAACAGTTTCTTGCGCGATGTTGCCTGCTTGGATTTGGAGGCATTGGCACTAAACCGTTGGATGAAGCTCTGTAGTTCTTTCATTTTTTCTTCTGTTTTCCTATTAGCTTCTTTGGAAAGTTTTAATGCCAGCTCGCTTGATTCCAGCCAAAAATCATAGTTTCCCACAAAAAGCTGAATTTTGCCAAAATCAATATCGGCAATATGGGTGCAGACTTTATTGAGAAAATGACGGTCATGTGAGACCACGATTACAGTGTTTTCAAAGTTATACAGGAATTCTTCAAGCCACTGAATGGATTCTACATCCAGATGGTTGGTCGGCTCGTCCAGCAGCAAAATATTTGGATTGCCGAACAGAGCTTGCGCCAAAAGCACTCTCACCTTCTCGTTGCCGGATAAATCTTTCATTGTTTGATAATGAAGATTTTCATGAATCCCGAGACCATTCAGCAGCTTGGCTGCTTCAGTTTCGGCGTCCCAGCCGTTCAGTTCGGCAAACTCACCCTCCAGCTCCGAAACTTTTATTCCGTCTTCATCAGAAAAGTCGGGTTTGGCATAGAGCGCATCTTTTTCTTCCATAATGGCGTATAGCCGGCCATGTCCCATGATTACGGTTTTAAGTACCTCAAATTCATCAAATTCATAATGATTTTGCTTTAATACCGCCAACCGTTCTCCCGGAGTAATGTTTGCAGTACCGGTGCTTGGTTCAATTTCCCCTGACAATATTTTCAAAAATGTAGATTTTCCGGTACCATTTGCTCCGATTAGTCCGTAGCAATTGCCAGGTGTGAATTTTATGTTCACATCTTCAAATAACGCCCGCTTTCCGTAGCGGAGACTTAAGTTACTTGTACTGATCACTGATTGTTCATCCTCCAAAACGTGTTCAAGATATTATGTGGTTTATAACTAAATATAAAAGCCGTCCCAATAAGGGCGGCACAATTTTACATACCTATCAACCATAACATATGTCAGTCGGTGCGTCAAATTTTTTACTCTAAAAAACTGTACAGCATTTAGTGAAAAACGTTCTTGACGAGTAGATTTCCCATGAATAAAATGTGGGTAAAGCCCCTTAGTGGTGATTAACAGGAAAGGACGCAATTTACCGGTATACCCGGGCCTTGCGTGGATAATACAAATGAATTATGTGGCAATAGATTTTGAAACTGCCAATCGCAGCCGTGCCAGTGCCTGCAGTATGGCTGCCGTTATGGTGGAAAATGGACAGATTGTGCGCTCGGCCTATTCGCTCATACGGCCGCCTGTACTTAAATTTGATTATTGGAATACCAGGATTCATGGCATAACGGCAAAAGATGTAATGGGAAAACCGACTTTTGCCGAACTATGGGACCGGATCCGGCCGCACCTTGAACATAAAGTGGTAATTGCTCATAATGCAGCTTTTGATATTAGTGTGCTGCGCAGCATGTTAAACGAATACGGGCTTGCCCTGCCTTCTTTTCGCTATGCCTGTACCGTTGATATCGCTAAACGGGTATGGACGGACTTAGAAAATTATAAGCTGTCAACACTGGCGCAGCGCTTTGCGATTCAATTTGAACACCATAATGCCCTGCACGATGCCCGCACCTGTGCGATGATTGCTCTCCTGGCAAAAGAGGCTGCCAAGGCGGACAATTTTATGCATTTAACTGATATACTAAAGATAAGAGTCCGGGATTTTTAGCCAAGAATTATTTCGAAGTCAGCGGGCAGAGGTGCATGGACGGTAATTTCTTCTTTGTCTTTGATACGGCTGAAAGTCACAGAAACAGCATGTAAAGCTTGTCTGGGTATCAGCGGTGAACGAACGCCGTACATACCGTCCCCGATGACTGGGTAGCTGAGATGGGCTAAGTGCAGACGAATTTGGTGGGTTCTGCCGGTGTCCAGTCTTAATTCCAGTAATGTGGCATCAGGGAAACTACGGATGGTACGGTAATGAGTAACGGCCGGCTCGCCTTTATTTGTTATTGCCCGCCGGTTAGGGAGGCTTGGATGCGGACCGATGGGAGCATCGATCGTTCCTGACGGCGGGTTGACTATGCCGTGAACTAAAGCCCAATAAGTCCGTTGTAAACATCGTTCTTTTAATTGCCCTTCAAGGATGGATTGGCTGCGGGAATCTTTAGCAAAAATTACACAACCGGAAGTATCCCGGTCCAACCTGTGCACAGCGCGAACTGTAGTCACTATGGCGCGTTGCTGCAGGTGGTATGCCAAATAGTTAGCCAGGGTGCCACCGGTCGTCTGGCCGGTGGGATGTACCAACTGGCCTGCTGGTTTATTTAAAACCAGCAGGTTATCGTCTTCATAGAGCACTTCAATGGCTCCTCGCTCTGGCTGAACGCCATAGCCGGCGTCCTCAAATATCAGGATATGCAATGTATCCTGTGGTTTTACCTTTCTTTGCAGGTAAACAGGTTTGCCGTTTAGGAGAATACCCTTTTTCCTGGTCAATTTTTGAATTTTTCTGCCCGAATATTGGAGAATTTGCTTCAAATAATTTTCAACAGTTAAGTCTTTGTGTTCCGGAGATACCTGATAAGTATGGTAGGATTTCATTTCCTTATACCCCTTTTCCTGGTAGCTGCAATATAAAGTATGATACAATGTTTACCATCTAAATTCAATGTTGTTAAAAAATAAGGTGGTAGATCCGGCAGCATGCCAAGCCAAAAATTGTTGCAGGACTCTGCCTGAAACCTTCTTGGACGAATTATACGTAAATAGGAACAACGCTGACTTGACAAGTGAAATTGTCATTATCTTGCACTTTGACTGTAATTACTAAAAAATGGAAGGAAAAGCCGGGAATGAGTGTAGCACCTGCTCCGCCGGTTACAATCCAGGGGATTGCCGCCTGTCCGGTTATTGGGTTAGGGCCCGGACAGTCCGGGAGATTAATAATGGCAGGCAAATAGGCGTGTATATGGCCGGAGAATGCCATTGCAACCTGGTGGATACCGAGTATATGGAGGAGATCCGGCGTTCCGTCGATAAAGGTATTTGATCTATACACGGGATGAAACACTTGTGAGAAGGCTGTGAAGTCTTTAAAGGTCCCTGCGTGCGGTGGAATATGCATAGCGACAATTTTAACAAGTTGATCATAGCGCTGTAAGCTATAGTTTAAACCGGCCAGGGAATTTGGATCCGCCCGGTAATCAGCAGTATTAATGCCGCAGATTGTCAACTGCTGGGTGGGTAATGATATTGTAAAATTTAACGGGCCAATCATCTGCTTAAAATATTTATATGAATCAATATCCTTAATACTGCATTCATGGTTTCCCGCGACGACAAATAAGGGAATATCATAAATTTCCGGTATTTGATTAAGCAGAGCGAGGAAGTAAGCAAAACTGTCGCTTTTCCCCGTCCGGACAATGTCTCCGCAGTGTAGAATGAATAGCGGATCATACCGAGCCGCCATTTTTAGGGCTGCCTGAAATACTGCAGTTGCGTGGGGATCATTATCAATCTGGCTGTCAGCCATTACTACAAAACTAAATTTATTATGAAATCTTCCGCATGCCGAACGGATGAATAGTTTTTCTTTTGAATACTCGAATAATCTACACATAATTATCTTTTCGTCATTTTATCCTTAGCAGGTAATGACGAGTCCTCCATTGCACAAAAGTTACTATTATAAAATATGCAATGGACTTAACTACAGCTACTTTCTTCAGAGATTTACAGTCAGGATGATCTTAGGCTACAGCCACGCAGGAAAAATACATATAATGTAGAATTCGGTAAGAGAAAGCTGATTTGTGGTAAATTTTTTACATGAATTACTATATTTTGTCGAATTGGCAGCAATAATTATGTGGAGGCAGGGTTATGAAATTATTAAAGAGCATCAAAATGAAACTCATTGTAGTAAGTATTTTATCAACTACCTTGATATTGGGTGGTTCATCTCTTACTGCACATCAACAGGCAACGAATTCCGGACAGGAACTGCGCATGGCGAACGCTGCTCAGAGCGATGCCGGGCAAGCAGCCGGCATTCTTAAAAATCAGGCCTATCCGGCAGGTGTCAGTGGCAAGGAAGAGGCAATTAAGTCAGCAGCGATTAATGAAATTAACCGGTATTTGTCTCAGATGGATTCCGAGGATGTTTCTGCAACTTTAAAGCTGTTTCGCATGATTCAGATTTTAAAATCCCGCTATGCAGGAGATGTACCTGCCGATGCGCTGATGACGGGGGCGATGAAAGGGACAGTTAAGGCATTAGGCGATCCTTATTCCGTATATATGGACTCTAAGATGTACAAAGAGTTTATGCTTGAGACCAAAGGTTCATTTGGCGGTATAGGCATCATACTTGGCGTTAAAGACAATGTGCTGACGGTTGTGGCACCCATTGAGGGAACGCCGGGTGATAAGGCCGGCATTCTGGGTGGGGATCAGATTATCAAAATTGACGGTAAAGATGCCAAGGATATGGCTATTGATGAGGCGGTCAATCTGATCCGCGGACCGGTGGGCAGTCAGGTTACCCTGACTATTAACCGGACCGGGCAGGAAGCAAAAGATTATACTCTTCTTCGTTCCAATATACAGATCAAGACTGTTGCCGGCAAATTGCTGGACAACGGTATCGGTTATGTCCGTCTTACCATGTTTAATGAAAGCACCGGCGCTGATCTTGCAAAGAAATTGCAGGAACTGGAAGGACAAGGTATGAAAGCGGTAATTTTAGACTTAAGAAATAACCCTGGCGGTCTGCTTGATGAAAGTGTCCAGGTTGCCGGCAATTTTGTTCCTAAAGGTCCGGTGGTATCTGTTGTAACTAAGGACGGAAACCGGGAAACATGGTCTTCGCGGTTGGAATCACCCAAGTATCCGCTGGTTGTGCTGGTTAACGGCGGCAGTGCCAGCGCTTCAGAAATTGTAGCAGGCGCAGTACAGGATACCGGTGCCGGAACGCTGATCGGCACCAAAACTTTTGGCAAAGGGTCTGTTCAGACGGTGGTGCGCTTAGATGGTTCTTCGGCAGTGAAACTAACGATTGCTAAATACTATACCCCCAAAGACCGGTCAATAAACGGAGTGGGTATTGAACCTGATATCAAGGTTGAGATGCCTGACTTCAAGGAAGATGGTAAAGATTTGCAATTGGAAAAGGCGATTGAAGTTATTAAAGAAAAGTTATAGTCTAGATGGTCTGCGGCAAAGGGGGGCGGAATTTCGCTGCTATCTGTCGCAAATGCTAGAGTTCCGCCCCCCTTTTGCTGCCGATTGCTAATGTAGTAATTTAATTTGTTCTATATAAATTGCTGGTTTCCTACTTGAGTATTTTAGTCCTTGTGTTGATAATAGCCGTCCGAATGCTGGCAGGTTATTCCCAATCTGCCTACTTGACACAGGAACAGTGTTTTGATAGAATACAAATAATAATCAAAAGTCGTATTTGGTTATGTTAGCGGAGGGTGTTTTTATGTTGAATCGCATTAATAAAGCAATTGAAAAACAATGGTTTTACTTTTTTAGCTGGGGCTTTTTTTATAGCGCTGGTTACTTTAGTTTGACCAAAGTGAATAAATTGCTTTTAGATGAGAGCTTATGTGCGAATTAACGCCAAACACCGCCGGCAAAAAAAGAATCGCAAATTACAAATAAGACTCATATGAGTCTTATTTTTTTTTAACAAATGCAAATAATTTAAAAATAATAGAGGAGGTTTTTCCCATGGTAATTGTACTAAGTCCTTCAGCCACCCCGGAGCAAATTGAAGAACTAAAACGAGAAATCGAGAAAGAGGAGTGCAGCGCCTGGCCTACGTATGGAACATTTCAAAGTATTCTTGGTGTGGTTGGCGATACCAGGAAAATTGACCGCGACAGATTGTTAACAAAGAGCTATGTAGAGAAGGTATTGTCTGTGCAGGAACCGTACAAAAAAGTTAACCGTCTTTTTCACCCTGATAATTCGGTCATTAAGGTAAAGGATAGCTCTATCGGTGATAATAAGCTGGCGATTATTGCCGGGCCATGCTCTGTTGAAAGTGAAGAGCAAATTGTGTCTATTGCTCAGGAAGTAAAAGCTGCCGGAGCAGGATTTTTGCGGGGCGGTGCTTTTAAGCCGCGCACATCTCCTTATAGCTTTCAAGGTTTAAAAGAGGAAGGGCTTGAACTCTTAAAAATCGCGAGAGAAGCCACCGGACTGCCGATTGTTACCGAAATCATGGCAATGAATAAGCTTGATAAATTCGTTGAAGACGTTGATGTTATTCAAATTGGCGCGCGGAATATGCAAAACTTTGATCTTCTCAAAGCTGTAGGCCAAACAAATAAACCGATTCTGTTAAAGCGGGGACTGAGTGCAACAATAGAAGAACTGCTTATGTCGGCAGAATATATTATGGCAGAAGGCAACGAGAACGTAATCCTGTGTGAACGGGGAATCCGGACATTTGAAACATATACCCGTAATACCCTTGATATTAGTGCAATATTGGCTATCAAAAAACTAAGCCACCTGCCTGTTGTCGTTGATCCCAGTCATTCTGCCGGTATATGGTGGATGGTTGAAGCGCTGTCAAAAGCAGCAGTCGCTGTAGGTGCTGATGGTTTAATAGTTGAGGTCCACAATGATCCGGCCAATGCCAAATGCGACGGTCAACAATCGATTAAACCTGAACGTTTTGTTACTTTAATGGAGTCATTAAGGGAAATAGCCCGAATTGAAAATCGCGTTGTCTGAAATACGGAGGTGCGGAAAAAAGCAGGGTACATGTTTTCCGTACCTCCGCATTGCTTTTTTAAAAGAAAAAGGGAAGTGAAATAATGCGTAAAACTATTGTCGTGTCGGAGACGGTTGTTACCTCAATTGAACCCAAAAGAGTTGTAAGGCAGGCGGATGAATGTTTATTGAGCATCAGGGTTGTTGAAAGCCGCAAGGAATCCACTAACTGGATACACGAGTATGAAGTAACAGGTGAGCCTGGCAAAATTGAGAAGTTTTTAGCGAGGATTCGGGATATAGAACACCCACATTAAAGAGTTATAAAAATTGAGAGAAATGGGAAATTATACTTGACGATAGGAAGGAAAATAGCTTATAATTAAGTTAACGATCGTTAACTAAGAAAGGGGGGGTGGCAATGAGACATTTGTTAGACTGTGACGGGAAAAAAGGAGACATATTAAAAGCCAGCCTGGAACTTTTTGCCGCAAAGGGTTATGATGCGGTTTCCGTGCGGGATATTGCCAAATCTGCCGGAGTGTCTGAAGCAGCTCTTTATAAACATTTTAAAGGCAAGGAGGATATGGCGCTCTACATCTTTACTGCAATTTTACGGGATTACACCGGCCGTCTGCAGCGGATTGACCAGGTTGCAGAGGGCGCTATATCTAAACTCTGCCGCATCGTTGAAACGACATATGATCTCTACCGTGAATATCCCGCAGAAATCCGGTTTGCGCTGTTATCGCAGTATTCCTTCTGGGATCAGGTATCCGATGAAGTGAAGCCGCATTTCGTTATCCGCAAAATTTTGGAGGAAGGAATGGAAAAAGGTGAAGTACCCCGGCAGGGAGTCTATTTATGGATAACGGTATTTTCCGGAATTATGCTGCAGCCGTTAGCCCAGTATCCTTATTTTCAGGATGTACTGCCCGAATTTGACGATTTGAAAGCCAAAATTACCAATATGGTTTACAAGTTATTCAGTTGAGGGAGGGAAAAAGATGAATGTTAGCGAGTCACTTGAAGCCCTGCGCCATCAGCATCAGGCGCTTTCCCGGGAGTACGACCGGGTATTGAAGGAAATCGAAGGCCTGGATATGTTACAGGAAAACACTGTGCTCCGGCAGGAAATTGCCGGCCTGACATCCCGTTGTAATGAACTGGAGAATGAGTATCGCCAGGCTGCCGATGAAAACATGCAGCTTAAGCTTAGTCTACAGGAGCAAATCTTGGACGAAAAGCTCAATATTTTAAAAGTCTCCCGCGAAAAGCTCGATACCTATTTCACAGCAGCGGCAAAAGAACACGAAAACAGTCTGACCGAGGCCGAATCCCGGGCAAAGTGGGAAATTGAAGAACTAAAAAAAGCGGCGGCCCAAAAACTTAGTGATGAAATGGGGCCAATTATTGAGGAGTTAAACCGTTACGGAGCTGTACTACAGGAAAAAATCCGCCAGCGGCGCGAAGATTTTGCAGGCCAGTTGACAGCAAGCGTCGCCACATTTACCAACCGCACCGATGAGCTGGCAGCCGGGGAAATAAGTGACGAAATTATCCGCAAACGGATTAAACAAAATGAAATCGAAGCCAAGATTGGTCTTAACTGGGTAAATAAATTAGGCATTATCCTGATTTTATTCGGGGTAGGAGCAGCCGCCCAGTATAGTTATGCTCAATGGTTCGGCAATCATACCAAGGGCACTTTCATCTTCCTGCTTGGCGGGCTGCTGCTGGCAGGCGGGGAATGGTTCTATCGCCAGGATAAGGAAGTATTCGCCGCCGGTCTTCTCGGTGGCGGCATATCAGTTTTATACTGCGGCGTTTTCTACAGTTACTTCCTGCTTAATATTATCGGCCTGTATACCGGGATGGCCTTGTCGGTTCTGGTCACAGCAGCAGCGGTTACTTTGGCGGTGAGGTACCGGTCACAGACGATCTGCGGCCTGGGACTGGTGGGCGGTTATCTTCCTTTTTTCTCTTATATGTTTGCCATTGGCTTAAGCGGTGACGCCTATTACACCGCCATGGGCTACCTCTTTTTGCTTAATTTGGCAGTAATGCTTGTCTCTTTCCGCCAGAAGTGGAATATTATCAACTATATCAGCATGCTGTTTCATGCACCTTCGCTTTTATATCTGGTATTTGGTGCTGCCAGTGCACCGATCGGCATTGTATATGCTGCAGCTTCTTTTGCAACCTATCTTGCTATCATTCTTGCCTACCCGCTCACATACCGGCAGGGCTTAGGGCGCGCCGATACAATGCTGCTCGGTTTCAATACGGTTTTTAGTTGTGGCGTTATATACTGGTTGTTTCAAGTGGCTGGCTGGTCCGGCTATAATGGTTTGCTGGCACTGGGTTTTTGCCTGATATATGCCGGGCTTGCCAGGTTGGTCGAGTCCCTGATGTCCGCGGAAAAGTATACCTTGCTCCTGTTTTACGTTACCTCCCTTACTTTCGCGGTGCTGATGATACCCTTCCAGCTGGGAGTTCGCTGGATGTCCATGGGCTGGTTGATCGAGAGCCTGCTCTTTATCATTTATGGACTACGGCAGCAGCAAATCAGACTGGAAAAAACCGGCTGGATTATTTTCGGTCTATGCCTGATCAGTTTCTATCTTGTTGACTGGTTCAGGCTGCTGCCTGTAGGCAGGAGCGGACGCTATTTTGATGTAAAGTATTTCGCCGTTATGGCTGCAATGCTCCTTGTGACGGTAACATATTTATCCGATCTCAGGAAAAACGGTGTTGGCCGCTATAGCCGGTACTGGGAAAAAATTCACTGGTTTAAATACTTCACGGTTATTAATCTCTGGTATTACCTGGTTTACACCACAGGCCGGATATTCGACAGTTTTGTTCCTTATAGTTATTACAGCTATTTTTACCGCCTGATTCTGGCGGTCAGTGTTACCCTGGTCATGGCATACTGTCTGCCGCGCATAGCATTGCTTCGCGACAAAACTATCTATTATTTCAGTCTGGCGTTATATACGATAGCAGTATTCGCAGGAATATACATAAATGCGACGATACCCCTGCTGCGGGGCCTGCCGGAAGATTCATTTGCCGATTACGGGGCGCTGGCAGTATTGGCGGCCTATAATCTTATGATTCTGCTGGTAGTACGGGAAACGGTGCCGGCAGTATTAAAACAACAGTATCTTAACTTTGAGATTTATCCACTACTGATGCTGCTTGTCATTCTCGGCAATACAACGGTTTTTCTAATGGTGCAGTTCAGCCTTGAAAGCACCAACCTTATATTTAGTTTCATTTACCTGTTTGCAGCTCTATTGGCTATTTTATACGGTTTCCGGCGCAAGTATGTCCATATCCGGCGAGTGGGTTTGGGACTGGCGCTGTTGTCTACTACCAAGCTTTTCATTTTTGACTTGGCTTTCCTGACTTCTTTATATAAAATTCTGGCCTATTTTTGCTTTGGCTTTGTACTCCTGGGTATCTCGTATTTATACCAGCGTTTAATGGGCGGCAGGGAGGACCGGGATCATGGCAAAGAGCTGTAGCCTGTGGTTTTCCGCCTTGCTGTGCTTGCTGTTGTTTCCAGCAATCGCCATTGCTGCGGAGGACTTTGGTGAATGGAGCTGGTTTGCTCCGGTGGAAATCCACGGGGATAACAAGTACAAAGCCGTATTTCTCACCGAGGAAGTTTATGAATACGCTTCAGATAATCTGACCGACTTACGGCTGGTGGAAAGTACCGGCAGCCAGGTACCTTACTACATACGATCCGGTTATACCTTGCATCAGCAAAGTGAGACCAGGATGCAGGCACGGCTGGAGGAATCCTTTCAAGCCGGCGATGACAGCTATTTTGACTATGCCGTTCAGTCGGAAGTTAACACCGATCCGGTCGGCAACAAGCTGGTTTTTACGCTGCCTGACCGTAACTTTCTGAAATATTGCGAAGTATATGGCAGTTATGATGGGATTAAGTGGCAATATGTCACCAAAGATTATCTCTACCGGGTAGATGGCAGGCAAAAGAACGAACTGTCTTTAGGGAATACAAAAAAATTCAGCCACTATCGGATACGTTTGCTGAGCAATACGGAAGGGCTGGCCCTGGGCCGCCTGGAACTAGTAGCGAACAGGGACAGCAGTGAATTAGCCCGCTATGAGCAGGTCGCAGGGCTCAAATACGAGATCCGTACCCAGAACCGTGAGACAGTAGTAATTATCAGCAATCCGCATAAGCTTAAGATTAAGCGCCTGGTATTTGATGTAGATGGAAATTTCCAACGGGCGTACGGAGTGTACAGCGACGGCAAGGCCGCCTATCCTTTGCAAACCGGGGAGCTGTACAGTCTGCGTTTCGCCGGCGTTGACATAGCCGGTAAAGCCATTACCTTAAATGCACCGCTGCCGGCGCCAGCCATCACCATTAAAATTGACAACCGGGATGACCGCCCGCTGGTCATCAAGGAAATCCAGGCAGAGTATTACATAGACAAGTTGGTCTTCCCCGATATGGGGAATATGCCCTACCGGCTATATTTCGGCAATGCCAAAGCCCAGTCGCCGGCCTATGAACTACAACTACAACAAAAATATATTGAGCAGGAGCAGCAGGACCTCTGCACTCTTCAGGCAGCGGTGGCTAATGGACGGCACGCAGCCTTAATGATCAAGGGAGATTACCTGTTTAACGCTGCCATTGTATTGGTATCACTACTGTTGATTGCAATGCTGATATCCAAGCTTAATTTACGCAAACGGGGGGAGAAATCATGAAAGCTTTACTGCAGTTATTGCTTAAGTTGCTATTTGGCACTAGATTGTTTAATGGAGATGGGTTCCGGTTTAACGGACCGTCGATAATACTGCCCAATCATGTATCTTTTCTTGATGCTATTTTCTTATTTGCTTATTTGCCTGATGGGGCATGTTTTGTCATCAACTCTGAAATTGCCGCTAAAATTAGCTTCTTCCTGCGGTGGGTCGACCATATCGCCGTTGATCCCCTTAACCCTTATTCGCTGAAAAAAATCGTCGGTGTTATCAAGGAAGGGCGGACGGTAGTCCTTTTTCCCGAAGGGCGCATTACAACAACGGGGGGCTTAATGAAGGTTTATAGCGGTGTAGGTCTGATTGCTTTAAAAACAGGTGCGGTGCTTCATCCGGTAATTTTTCGCGGTTTGGAGTTATCGAAGTTTTCCCGCATTAAAAGCAAGGTAAAATCCCGCTGGTTTCCCCGGGTGTCCATTTATATCGGTCAGCCGTTAAAACTGAGTGTTTCCCAGGGGACAAGTTTCCGTCAGCAGAAAAGGGAAATCAGTGACCGGATACTGGCCGCGCTGCAGGAGGCCCTGTTTCAGGCCCACCAGAGCCAGGAGCGCAGTTTCAACCTGTTTGACAAGTTGTTGGCTGCCGGGAAGTTACATGGCGGCAGTACAATTGCTGCCAAGGATATAACCGGAGCGGTTAGTTACCGTCAGGCCACTGTTGGCAGCTATGTTCTGGCCGGGAAACTGCGGGCCGTTTTGCCGGGGGATGAACCTGCCGGCGTCCTGCTGCCAAATTCCATCGGTCATCTCATAACTCTTTTTGCCTTGTTTTACCTAGGCAAGACGCCTGCTATCCTTAACTTTAGCGCCGGTGCGGAAAACAATCTTGATTGCGGTGAGACGGCCGGCATTAAAACCATACTGACTTCCCGCCTGTTTATTGAAAAGGGAAAATTTGAAGAACTGGAAGCCAGGCTGAAAGCCAAATTTCAGCTTGTCTATCTGGAAGATATCAAACAGCACATCGGCCTGGGTGACAAAATAACCGGCCTGCTTAAATATCTGAGGCGGGAAAAGGCAGCCCGGGAGGCAAGCCTGATTCTCTTCACCAGCGGCAGCGAGAGCAAGCCCAAAGGGGTTGTGCTGCGCCATGCGAACATCCTTGCCAACATCAATCAGGTTTCCAGTGTAATTGATTATACGCATGAGGATCAAATGCTGAATGCCTTGCCGATGTTCCATTCTTTCGGCCTGACTGCCGGCACGCTGCTGCCTGTGCTCAATGGTGTCGAAGTTTTTCTGTATCCAAGTCCGCTGCATTACAAGATTATCCCGGAGATTGCTTATGACCGCAATATAACTTTACTGCTGGGGACACCTACTTTTCTCCAAGGTTACGCCAAGTACTCTCATAATTATGATTTTTACAAACTGCGCTATGTCCTGGCGGGTGGTGAAAAACTCAAGGACGAAGTGCGGCAAGCATGGCAGGAAAAGTTCGGCATCCGCATATTCGAAGGTTATGGCACAACCGAGACAGCACCGGTGCTTAGCCTGAATACGCCGCTGTTCAACCGGATCGGTACGGTAGGAAGATTTCTACCAGGTATTGAGTACCGTCTGGAGGCAGTGCCGGGTATTGACGAGGGCGGCAATCTGCTGGTAAAGGGTCCTAACGTTATGGCCGGGTATTTGCTGCATGGCAAAGGATTTGTACCGGCTCCCGAATGGTATGATTGCGGTGATGTTGTCAGTATTGATAATGACGGGTTTGTCAGTATCAAATCGCGTCTCAAGCGTTTTGCCAAAATTTCCGGTGAGATGATCAGCCTGGACGCTGTTGAAAAGGCAGCCGAAAAATGCTTCGGGACCGACCGTAATGCTGCAGTTAATCTTCCTGACGTCCGAAAAGGAGAGAAAATTGTTCTTTACACCATGCACAAAGACGCCTCCAAGCAGGTGCTCAGGGAATTCATGAGCCAAACCCGGCAGAGTATGCTGGCTATGCCGGCAGAAGTTCTTGTCGTTGACAAATTACCGCTTCTGGGTAGCGGAAAAACCGACTATGTTACACTTAAGGCGCTGGCGCTCAAGGAGGTCGGATAAAATTGCTAAGTATGTCGCCCCTGGGGGCACTGTTCACCGCTCAATTCCTATCCGCCTTCGTGGATAACATGATTTTATTTATTGTCCAGGCCATTATCAGGAGGGATGCTTTTCCGGATTACTATCTGCCTTTCGTGCAAAGTACTTTTCTGGCGTCATATATACTATTATCGCCTTGGGTTGGTCGTTTCGCTGATAAAAAACCCAAAGCGGAGGTGCTGATCGTTGGCAATATTGTTAAAACCGCCGGGGTTTTGTTGCTTTTATTTGGCTGCAATCCTGCAATCAGTTATGCGGTGGTTGGAGTAGGGGCAGTAATTTATAGCCCGGCCAAGTATGGCATATTACCATTTCTCACCCGTGGTGAGAACGAATTACTCAGGGCCAACTCGGGTCTGGAAAGCTACACCATTCTTGCTATTTTAACAGGCTCAGTGGCAGGCGGCTTTTTATCCGATATATCTATAACCCTTGCTCTCGGTGCCTGCGTGCTCTTATATGCCGCTTCAATCGCGGTTAATACAATTATTCCGAAAAGCCCGGGGAACAGGGCTATCGGCTATAAAAACGCCATTTATGAATTTTTTGTAGACACAGCTGTTTTGCTGCGCAATCCTCAGAGTCATTATTCACTAATTGGCACCGGTTCATTTTGGATGGCTTCCGCCGCACTGCGGATGATTATCTTTGCCTGGGTACCCCTTACTTTGGGAATAACCAGTGGTACCAGTATAGGTATGATTATTGCCGTCACCGGAGTAGGCATTGCCATCGGGGCAGTCATTACTCCATACCTAATCAGTATCCGAACTTATCAGCGCACTGTTTGGTTCGGTTTTGCCATGGGGCTGGTAATCCTGGCATTCCTCAAGATTACCAGTCTGGCGGTGACCATTATTTGCCTGCTGCTGGTGGGAGTATTGGGGGGTATCTACATTGTTCCCATGAATGCCTGCCTGCAGCAGGTAGGCCATCAAACCGTTGGAGCAGGCAAGACAATAGCTGTACAAAACTTTGTTGAAAATACCTTCATGTTTATCGGTGTCGGTGCTTACACTTTGGCTACCAAGGTGGGGCTGGGCATCAATACCTGTTTGGGTTTGACCGCTTTGGTACTCTTGATATTAGTCGGGTATATATTCCTGTTTTCCCGAAAAAGAAACAGTTTATCTTACTAATAGAATACTGGTTTAATGCCTTAAAAGGGGTTGACAGGGAATGGATTTTTTTGTACGATAATCAAAAATGAATAACGTTTGCAGACGATGAACAGAAGAGTAATTATTTTCGGAATATTCACAGCGAACTGGGAATGGTGAGAGCCAGTAATATAGATTATAATGAAAATCATCTGTGAGTTGCGGGCTGAATTTGAGTAAGCTGCGCCGGGCCTCTTTCGAGGAATCGCCGCCCGTTATTGCGTGCGAGTATCGGGTATTATGCCCTGTACGATGAGAGATTATGGCGGGCAGCCATAGTAATTTGGGTGGTATCGCGGATTAACCTCCGTCCCATATAAATGGGACGAAGGTTTTTTTATTAATACAGGAAATTATCATGTGTTTTTTAAATATATAGAAGAAGCTGGGAGGGCGAGTAGCTTTGGAAATGTTGGGTGCTGCTGCAGTAATTGAATGCTTGAAGGCTGAAGGGGTGGAAATGGTATTTGGCTATCCGGGAGGAGCTGTATTAACGCTTTATGATGCATTATATAAAGCTAATTTCCCCCATATTTTAACTCGTCACGAGCAAGGCGCAGTTCATGCCGCCGACGGTTATGCACGTGCAACGGGGAGAACGGGAGTTTGTTTTGCCACTTCAGGACCAGGGGGAACCAATCTGATTACCGGTATTGCAACCGCTTACATGGATTCTATCCCGTTAGTGGCGATTACCGGTCAGGTAGGTGTATCGCTTATCGGGAAAGATTCTTTTCAGGAAGCGGACATCTGCGGTATTACTACCCCGATTACCAAACATAATTATCTGGTAAAGAAGGTTCAGGATCTGCCCCGGGTGATGAAGGAAGCCTTCTATATTGCTCGGACCGGGCGGCCCGGACCGGTGGTTATTGATATTTCCAAAGACGTTTTTAATGCAACCCTGGATTATGTATATCCGGAGGTTATCCGGCTTAAAGGATATTGCCCATTATTTGCCGGCAATCCGGCGAATGTTGATCTGGTGGTTCATGCCTTGGAGAAGGCAAAAAAGCCGGTAGTCTTCGTCGGTGGCGGGGTTAATCTGTCTGATACGGCCGGAGAACTGCGTAAATTCATAGAAATAACGGGGTTTCCCGTGATCTCCAGTCTAATGGGCTTAGGCTGTATTCCCAGTGACGCACCCCAACAGCTGGGAATGGTAGGTATGCATGGGACTTATGCTGCCAATATGGCCACCGTTGAATGTGACCTTTTATTAGGCATTGGTGTCCGGTTTGATGACCGGGTAACAGGTCTGGTTAGAGATTTTGCTCCTAAGGCTAAAATAGTGCATTTTGATATTGACCCGGCTGAGGTGAATAAAAATGTGCGTGCGGATTTACGGGTTGTTGGCGATCTAAGATGGTCTTTGCCGCTGCTGTGTGAAAAAATGGCGGTACACAGTCCTGAGCAGTGGCAAGCCGGCGTTGCAGCATGGAACGAACATGTGCAGGCATTGAAACAGGAAAGGCCACTATCCTACAGTCCGTCTTCAGAAAGCGTTATGCCACAGGCGGTCATCAGGAAAGTGAGCGAACTTAACCGGAATGACTCCATCATTGTGACTGATGTTGGGCAGCATCAGATGTGGACCGCACAGTATTATGATTTTGAAAGGCCGCGTTCGTTATTAACTTCAGGCGGACTGGGAACGATGGGGTATGGTTTGCCGGCAGCTATCGGTGCCCAAATGGGTCTGCCGGGGAAAAAGATTGTTTTGTTTACCGGGGACGGCAGTATTATGATGAACTGTCAGGAGCTGGCTACGGTGGCTGATAATGAACTGCCAATTAAGATCATAATAATGAATAATCAGGTTTTGGGAATGGTCAGTCAATGGCAGCGAATGTTTTATGGAGAGCGTTACTCTCATTCCAGCATCAAGGGACGCACCGATTTTGTAAAGCTTGCGGAAGCAATGGGAGTTACCGGTTTACGCGTAACGCAACCTGAAGAATTAACTGCCATATTGGAAAAAGCTCTGCAGATGGAGGGACCGGTTCTTGTCGATGTGCTATTGCCTGCAACGGAGGATGTGCTGCCGATGGTTCCGGCCGGTGGCCGCCTGGACCAAATGATTCTGGGAGGGATTGACTGATGAAGTATACATTAGCTGTTTTGGCGGAAAACAGACCGGGTGTACTGACACACATCGCCGGACTCATCAGCCGCCGGGCTTTTAATATTGAAAGCATTGCTGCCGGCCATACAGAGGAGGCCGATACTACCAGGATTACCATTGGTGTAGAAGTTGATGACGAACTCGAATTAGAACAGGTAGTCAATCAGTTGGCAAAACTAGTTGACGTGATTAAGATTGTCAATCTCACTTATGTGGACTCCATTCAACGGGAACTGGCTCTCATCAAAGTTAAAGCCAGCAAGGTGAATCGTTCCGAGCTTGTCAGTATTGTAGAAATTTTCCGGGCTAAAATTGTTGATGTAAACCGGGAAACTATGGCCATTGAACTTACCGGCGAGGAAAGCAAGATTGACGCTTTGTGTGAAGTGCTGATGGATTTCGGAATTATTGAGATTGTCCGCACAGGTAAAATTGCACTTTCCCGGGGGCCGGTTCCGGCCAAAGAAATGGAAGAAGGGTCAACAATGAACAGCGGTTTCTTCATTAAAGAAATTTAAATAGGAAATTCTCTCGAAGAAAAACCCGCGAAAAATGAAGTGCCCCCTGTCAAGTAGACAGTAGAAAAAATAAAAATTTCTGACACCAATCAATTATTGCTGGTTGGTGTCATTTTTTATGCTACTGAACAC